>CAZCGG010000006.1:0-11640 GCA_964498135.1 uncultured Candidatus Moduliflexus sp. | reverse complement strand
GCGGACGTGAAATTGACCGGCGACGGCGATAAAATCGAAATCGGCAACATTCAATTTCTTTACGAGCGCATGGGCAAGCGGCAAGACGTGCCGTTGGCGATTTTAGAGGTTTCCAGGCCCGGCCAGCGCCCGCGCCGTTATCCGCTTTTCCGCCGCACGCTCGTCATTTCCGGCCTCAGCAAGCGTCCGGGCTACACCGATTATCTTTTTCTGGAAGAGCCGTCGCTGCCGCATAACGCCATGCGCCTTTCCATCACGGACGGCGTGCTGTACGTCGAGCGCGGCAAAGACACACCGCCGCTGTATGTCGGCGACAAAAAGGTCACGAAGAAGCAGCAATTGGCGTCCGGCGACAGCTTTTCAATGGGCGACGCGCAGATTAAAGTGGCGCGGAAAGACCTGCCGCCGTCGTATTTCGCCCGCCTGACGCTGAGCGCGGAGTCGAAACGCCCGGTTCATGCGCTGCGCGACATTTCCAAAGGCCAATCGTACATTTTGGGGCGCAGCGAGCCGGAGAATCCGAACGAGCGTTTCATCATGATTTCGCAGGATTTGCACGTGTCCGGCAGCCATGTCGTGCTGTCCTTAACGGAAGGCAGCGTGGCGACGATGAAGAATATCAGCCAGAGCAATTCCGCGTTTATCGTGTCGTCCGACGGCTTGCTGCGGGCGGATTTGCCGCAGGTGCGCTCAGACATGCCGCGCGATACGCTGCCGTCGGAAATTCTGCTGCGGTGGGATCGCATCATCATCGGCCCGGTTGAACTCGAATATCGCGGGCCCGGCTCATCCATCGTCATTCCCGACAGTTACGAAGCCTGAGATTCCCTTGAGAAACGACGTTTTTTCAAAAAATTTCGTTTCTTTCGTGTTGATGTTATGAATATGTTTTCCGCTTACCCGTTGCATATTTGGTATCTGATGCTCTACGCCGCCGCGCTCGGCGTCGCGTTCGTGACAATTCTCTGGCCAATTCCCCAAACCAAAGGCCGCGCGGGCGCGTTATGCGTGTACGCGCTGCTGCTCGGCATGGTCGGCGGCCTGTTTGCGTTCGGCTATCACGCGCTTGGCGGCTTTCAAAAAGACCGCGCCTCCGGCGTCATCATCCTCGCGCTGTTCGGCGTGGTCGGGCTGCTGTTCGGGCGGAACGTCAATGGCCGGAATATTGCGCTGATGCCATTGATTTTGATGCTTGCGAACACCGGCCTGTTGATGTTGTACCGCCTCAGCCTGTCATCGGCTAAAATAGTGGCGACCGAATTTCCTAAGCAGATCATTTTCATGATGATGGGCTTCATCTTGATGTTCGGCGCGCTCTGGCTGACGAAGCTCTATTTCCTGCTCGACGTGCATGGCGACCGCCTCGAATTGATTGGGCAGCCGCGCTTCAACGTCTGGATCAGCCATTTCATGTACGACGCGCTTGTCAAGCGGAAGCCGTCGTATCATCTCTGGCTCGCGCTGACGCTGATTTTGCTGGCGATTCCGCTCGTGTTCGGCGCGGGCATGCGCATGAGCCTCGGCGCGATTCAAGTGCAGCCGAGCGAATTCGTCAAAATGACGTTCGTGGTCTATCTAACGCACCATTTGACGCGCTACCGCCAAAAAATCGGCGCGTGGGATGAGCCGATCCGCAGCCGCATCGCCTTTTTGATTCCGCCGATGTGCGCCCTGTTGCTGCCGTTTGCCGGGTACGTGCTGCAAAAAGATTTCGGCCCGTTGATGCTCTATTCGATGCTGATTCTCTGCATGTTTTTCGTCGGCACGTCGCGGCTGCTGGAAGTCGCCGTGATTCTGCTGATTTTCGTCGGCACGATTGTGGCGTATAACCAATTTTTTCCATATATCAACGCGCTTGTGCCGAAGTCGGCTTCGATTATCATTGACCGCATCAATATCTGGCAAAACCCGTGGCTCTATACGAAAGGCGAACAGTTAGTGCGCTCGCTTTGGGCGATTAAGGCGGGCGGATTGTGGGGCATGGGGCTGGGCGCGGGGCATCCTGAATTTTTCCCGTCCGAAGTGCAGCACGATTTCATTTTCAGCCTGATTGCGCATGAATTGGGGATTGCGGGCGGCCTGCTCATCATTGTGACGTATGCGCTGCTCTGCTGGCAGGGAATTCGGATCGCCGTCGCCACGAAATACGACCTGAAATGGAACGAAGAATGGGCGTCATTCCGGCTGCGCTTGGCGTTAGGCTGCGCGCTCGTCCTCTTTTTTCAGGCCATGATCAACATCGGCGGCGTCATCAATTTCAGCCTCATGACCGGCATCACGCTGCCGTTCGTCAGCTACGGCGGCACGTCCATTTTAGTCAGCTATCTGCTCGCGGGGATTTTGGCGTTTTGCTCCCTGACGCCGCACGAAATGCGCTGATGCGCCGCATTGATGCAAAAAGACCTGACAGGTTTCGAAAACCTGTCAGGTCTGCAACTCCTCTTTCAAACGGAGAACGTTCGTTTACGCTTCCGCCGCTTGTCGCGTGATTTTGCTGTCCGGCGGCACGCTTTTGGTCAACCAGACATTCCCGCCAATCATTGAATTTCTGCCAATCGTCACGCGTCCCAAAATCGTCGCGCCCGCATACACAATCACGCCATCTTCCAAAATCGGATGGCGCGGAATCCCTTTAATCGGGTTGCCATGTTCATCGAGTGGAAAGCTTTTCGCGCCGAGCGTGACATTCTGATAAAGCTTGACGTTGTTGCCGAGAACGCACGTTTCGCCAATCACGACGCCCGTGCCATGATCAATGAAAAACCGCTCGCCGATTTGCGCGCCGGGATGAATGTCAATGCCGGTTTCGGAATGCGCCATTTCCGTCATCATGCGCGGAATTAGCGGCACGCCGCTTTTGAAAAGCTGATGCGCGATGCGTTGGTTAATCATGACGCGAAGGCTGGGATAGCAGAGAATCGTTTCGCCATAGCGCGATGCCGCCGGATCGCCTTCAAACGCGGCCTGCGCGTCGAGCGCAAGCAGGCGGCGGATGTCCGGCAGCGCTTGAATCAATTGATAGGTTGTCTCCTGCGGTTTTGAGGCGCACGTCGGACACATCTGCTCCAGCGACGTTTCGCAGAAAAAGCAATAGCCGCGCTTCATCTGCTCGGTCAGCAGAAACAGCACTTTATCTAATTTCGCGCCGGTGTAATACGTGATGTTGTCCGGCGTGATGTCGGATTCCATGAAATAGCCGGGAAACAGGATGGCGCGCAGCAGTTCCATGATTTCGGCGAGGGCTTCCGTTGAAGGCATGGGAATGTTATGCTTGCCGAAATGCACGGTGGGTTGGTACGCTTCCGGCGCGCACAACGCCTCCACGACGTCGCGCGGAACGGTTTCATAATTTGGCATGATCTTTTCCTTCGTATAAACTGGTTATATGTTGTGGCAAATACGCTCATAATTCGCTCCATCACGGTAGAGACGCGCGGCCGCGCGTCTCTACGGGAGAGGCGATTTTTTTACACAGAATTGATATTTTGGAAATGCCGCCGACTGTCAAGGGAAGACCTTAAGAAAATTGGGAATCATTTCGATTGCCTTGATCACAGACGTGTGAAGTCTTGAAGATTTCAAACGTCTTGATCCCCGTTCAACGCGATTGAATAGACCTCTTGCAAAAGTCCATTCCGTTCGCCCTGAGCCTGTCGAAGGGCGCGCGCAGGACGTGTTCATCCGTCCTTCGACAGGCTCAGGGCGAACGGAATGACCGAGCAAAAACGACTGATGCAAGAGGTCTAATACTGCTGCATTGCGCGCATGTGGCAAGATTTCCTCAATTGTTTCCGCATTGCAAGATGAGTGAAAACAAGAAAAATTCTTCTCCGGCGTTTTCTGCTTGACCGGAACAGCCGCCTGCGCAAGAAGTGCCGAAATTTGCCGAGATCACGGAGACGTTCATACGCAGCGCAGAGGGAAAGAATATGGCGGAACAGTTGCCGGTATTAGCATCAACGCAGTTTGTGCTTGAACAGAGTCAGCATGTCAAAGTCAATACGAACGCGGCGCGAAAAATGCTGCTGTTAGGCGTCGTCAATCCGGCGTGGTATCCTGATTTGCATATCGCGGACGCCGATTGGATTTTCGTGCTGGACGCGCTGAATTTCTGCTTTTGGACGGATCCGGGCAAGTCGAAATGGAGCATTGAATATAACGGGCAAGAGCTTTCCGGCTATTGGGCGTTAGCCGCCAGCCTGAAACGGGCGATGGAAGAAGGCATGCCGTTAACGAACGCGGAATTTCTCGCCACGATTTCTTCGAAAACGGTGGAACACATTTTTCGCGGGCAGGAGCAGATTCCCTTGTTTCAAAAGCGCGTTGACCATCTCCGCGAAATCGGCAAAACACTGCTCGACACATACGACGGGACCTTCGTGAACGTGGTCGAACGGGCGAGCCGCAGCGCGGTCCGGCTTGTCAAGGAAGTCGTCGTCAATTTCCCCTGTTTCAACGATTGCGCGACGTATCAGGGACAGACCATTTATTTTTACAAGCGGGCGCAACTGTTAGCCGCCGATCTGCATGGCGCGTTTGAAGGCGAAGGGCATGGCGCGTTTACTGATTTGGATGAATTGACGATTTTCGCGGATTATAAGCTGCCGCAGGTCTTGCGCCATCATGGCGTGTTGGAATATGACGCGCATCTGGCGGCATTGGTGGACGGCTACGCGCATTTGACGCCGGGCAGCCCGGAAGAAGTTGAAATTCGGGCGGCGACGGTGCAGGCCGTCGAATTCATGCGACAATCGCTGACGAACGGGCATGGCTCGATTCCAGCGTTTAAATTGGATTGGTGGCTCTGGACGCTCGGCCAAGATGACGCCGTCCGCGAAAAGCCGTATCACCGGACGCTGACGGTGTTTTATTGATCGGCGTCTTCCTTGTTTCTTGCTTGGCGCGAACATCTTTATATTCGCAAGCGTGGTTATAATAAAACCCTATGAATTTTTCTCACGCCATCAGAAATATTCTTCATGAAATCGTTCGATCTCCCGATTTACAACAGACCTCACGAGAATCTGTTCATCAATGGCTCTCAGTTGGTCATGAATGGGTATTAATTCAAGAATTTGAACGGCTGCTTCAAATTGCTCAAGAAGCGGGCATTTCTCACAGCAAATTTCTCACCCATCTTTCATTGGATATGGAAGAAATTCAGATACCTGAAACTTCCTGAATGGTTTTTTCGAAATGTCCCGTTACCTTTAGAATTGACTCAAAATCATATATATCAGGCGATGAACAAGACGGAACAACTGTTAAGTCGCATTAATGTTCATTTGCGCAATAGCACGGATTTCCCGCTCATCAACTTCATTCAAGCAAATAATTTTAGTGGAATTGTCTCAAATATTCTCACAGATGCGTTAGATCAAATCAGTCCTTATAAACATAACCATGCTCAACGATTCCCTGATCTAAAAAATCCAAACAATAATATTATTCGGCCTGAAACAACATAGAATACTGGGCAGCTTCTGACGCTGCTATGGAAGAGGCCAGATTCCAATGTTCCAATTGTACTGATAATTGGGCTAACGCGGGAATGGTGTCTTTACTTTGCGAAAAATAATCGAAATATCGCTCAATGCCAATCGCTGATAACCCCATTGCGCAAGCGGCAGCGATTGTTGAACCCGACCCCATGAATGGATCAAGAATAACCCCTTGACCAAGCGGCAAACTTGCATAAACGAGTTGCCGCATCAATGATTGGGGTTTCACGGTTGGATGGCAGGCAATTTTTGTTTCAGACCGGGGAGTTTTTTCGCTTGGCAGGACATCGAACAATGGTTTTCCATTTGGAAGCCTACGCAATCCACCTGTTTGATATGTTTGTAAACATTCCTCCACCGTGCCGTTGAATGATTTGCGAAAAATACCCCAGGGTTCATAACATCCACGCGGCAATGAACACACGTCAGGATAGGCGCTTTCTGCGTTTTTAGGTCTATCGCCGCCGCGAAGCGTTCTGACCAGCCTGATAAATTCTCCCCGAAATTCTAAACCAGATTCGGCAAGAGCGTTAAAAACCAATTGAGAAAGAAACGCATTCGACGCAATAAAGAGATGCCCGCCGGGACGCAATATCCGATGCGCTAATCTTCCCCATTCATAAAAAAAGCGTTTCAATCGTTCACGTTCTTTGGGAGTCAGGGCTGTAAAACGTGGCAGAGGAGAACGGGCATGCCCATCAAAAGAAGGGGGAATGCGCCACACGCCGCCGTTGCCGTTTTGTCGCTTCTCGATTTGGTCAAAATCATATTCCTTCACCCCATACGGCGGATCGGTAACAATTGCATGAATGCTTGCTGGAGGAATTTGCCCCATCCATTCGAAGCAATCTGCATGAATGGCGACGGCTGTTTCAAATAAATGGTATTGATAGTGCAAAAGATATAATTCAGCCTGTTGCAAAGCCATATTCATACCTGTGTTATCATCTCAACCGCATCGCCTAAATGATAAATAGGGCTGAGTTCACGAACAAGCTGCCGCATTGTTTCTTGTTCCGATTGATTATTCAATAGCTGCTCAAAATCGGCTAAACTCAATATAATGGCCTGAGACGAATTGCGCCGTTTAATAATATAGCGCGTATTATGTTGAGAAACGTCATCGAGGATTTGACCAAAGTTATTTTGAGCCGCTGTGGAAGCAATTGTTTTTGTGCGCATAAGATAACTCCTCATTTATTTAATATAGCTATATTGGATAAATTGCATATTTTGTCAAGCGTTCATTATAATAAAATTGACATCATGGTAAAAGTAAGGGCATAGATGCGCCAATTCAAGTTTTTCTGATGTCGTCCACTATCAAAACGACTGAAATCTATTGTTCTCTACAAAAATCCTCATCTTTCCGCTTGACCGCAAAAAACCCCTGCCGTAGAACGTTCACAAATTGACCGCATTAATTTCTAAAAGGAGAACGATTGTGTTTGGAAAATTCATGTTGCGCTATCTGCCAAACGAAGACTCGCAATGGGCGGAATTCTTCCGGCAGTTGATTATTTTGCTGAGAATATGCCGAGGGTTGGCGGTCATTGTCGGCGGCGCGTTAATTTGGCAGGCGTGGCTGAAAATTGCCGTCGTCAGGCAGTTGCTGCCGCCAAAAGTGCTGACCGCAACCACCAAAGCCATCGAATTTTTCTGGCCGTTTTTTTTCGATCTCGTCAACGCCTCGTTCGAGTATCTCGCGTCGCCGATTGCGTGGTATCTGCTGATCGCAGTGTCGGTTAAGTCACTGTTCTGGCGCAAATTCTGGTGCTTGGTCGGCGTTTCGTGGTCGCTGCTGGTATTTATTCAGGCGGCGCAGCAGGCAACTTGGCAGGAATATCACTTGCTGCCGCTGCTGATTCTGCAAGGGTATTTGTTCATGTTATGGCTCGTACCGCGCGAAATCTGGAACATCATCGGCCTGACGATTTCCTCGCTGTTCGGGCTGATTATTTTGATTTTGCCTGATTTGCCGACAGCATTTGACGATTTCGGCATTTTCGGCGCGATTTTAGCCTTTTTTCTTGGGTACGTGAATCTCGTCGCCAGCCTGATTCAACGGGCGGCGGATCGCCTGTAATTCTGTTGACCGCAGAGGCGCGGAGGACGCGGAAAATCCTTGAGAAATTCCTGCGTTCCCTGCGACGCTGCGGTAAAAATGTATCTTGTAACCATGAAATCATCGTCAGTCACCCTGATTTTGACCGGCATCATCGCTGCGGCGGCAGTGGTGATTATGGTGTTGATGTATCAAATCTGGCTAGCCGGGCCGGAAGACGCCCGCCTTACGGAAGTCAAAGTCCAGACGCAGATTGACAACATCGCCTGGTATTCCTCCGCGTACAAAGTCGCGTTTGTCGCGGCGCTTGGCGTGCTGCTGATTTCCGTGCTGTTCATCAGTTACAGCGTGGCGAAAAGCCGCCTGAAAAAGGCGTCCGTGCATACCTATAAAATCGGCAAATACAACGAAGTCGTGGTGCATGAAAAAGACTTGTCGCTGGCCGCGCCGATTGCGATGGGCTTGATGAACGCGGAGCAGTTGAAGCAGATGAACGGCGGCACAGAGCGGGCGTTTGAGCTTTATACCCGCATGGCGGAGGTGCAGGCCAAGCAGTTGCAAACAATGGTCGGGCGCAAAGGCGTCGCGCAGATTCTCTCGCCGACGGAAAGCGCGGGGCAGCCGTCGCCAGAACAGGGCGCGCTGCCGCAGATTTCGCCCGTGCCGACCTTCCGGCATCTGCTCGAAACCGGCGAAGTTTCGCGCGGGAAGCCGATGATTCTCGGCTACGAAAACGGCCAGCCTCGGCGCGGCTCGTTCCTCGATATTTATTCCGCCGCCGTCGCCGGAGAATCGGGCAGCGGCAAAACCGCCACGCTGCTTTTTCTGATCGCCAGCGGCCTTGTTTCCGGCGCAGTGCGCTATGTCGGCATTGACCCGCATTATCCGCATCCGAAATCGCTCGGCTTCAAAACCAAGCCGCTGTGGGACGCGGGCTTGATGAAAATGGCAACGTTCAAAGACGACATGCTCGCCGCGCTGAAAGAAATCGAGCAGACGATTGACAACCGGCTCAGGCAGATTGACAAAGACGACACGCCGGTCGTGTTAGTAATTGACGAATTGGCGTTTCTGGCGAAAACTTCGATTGGCGGGGCGGTCGCGCACACGATGGAGCGCATTTCCACCGAAGGCCGCAAATGCGCCGTCTATATGCTCGCGTCGTCGCAGACGTGGCTTGTGGCGCGCACCGGCGACAGTTCCGTCGTGCGCGACACGCTGACGAGCGCGTTCGTTCACCGCATCAAGCCGAAGCAGGCGAATCTGCTGCTGCAAGACAAAGACGAGGCCGAAAAGGTCAAAAAATACCTGAAACAGCCGGGCGACGTGCTGCTTTGCCCGGTCAACGATGATTCGATTCTCTGCAAAATGCCGTTCACGACGGAATCCGACATGGAGTTCGTCGCCGACATGCTGCGCGCCGAAACGCCGCCGCAGGCCGCGCTGCCTGATGCCGCGCCGAAGCAACTCCCCGCGTCGTTCGATCCGACGCTGCTGACCGTCAACATGCTGAATGAGCGCATGAACGCCTCGCCGTTGGGCGTCGCCGCCTGGCGCAACCAGCTTTGCGCGGCAAGCGGCGTCTCGGAAAAATTGCTGGACGACATTCTTGCCAACCGCAAAAAGCTGACGCTGCAAACCGCCAAAAAACTCATGCCCTACCTGTTTGACGAGCTTTAACGATTTGAATCGATAGCCGCGCTCCGTCGCGGGAAATGGCGCAGCAACCCGCGACGGAGCGCGGGCGACCAGTTATCAGACACCTTGAAGGTGTCTGACAACGTTCCTTCATGCTTGGCATTATTCCAAATCGCCGGAGCGCTTAATCGCTTGCAAGAGCCGGAAACCGAGTCCGCACGCGGCAAGGCAGCCGACTGCGCCGGGCAGGGAAATGCCCTGAATGACCGGCGGGATGCGCTGGCTCACGAGCAGACACGAGCCGACGAACAGCGCGGCGGTCACGATGCCGTACACCAGCCGGTTGACAATCGCATCCAAGCGGCGATGCTCCAAATTCACATCAAATTTGCCGTCGCGGATGCGGCGCAGAATGTCGGCCAATTCCTGTGGCAGCATGTTAAGCAGCCGATCCCAATCCTGATAGGAACGCCGCAGCCGCAGCAGAAATTTTTCCGGCGACAGCCGCCGCTTCATCGCGTTCGCGTAATACGGCCGCAGCAGGTCAATCAGGCTGAAATCCCGGCTCAGGCTGCGCGACGTGCCTTCCAGCATCACCAGCCCTTTCAGCAGCGAGGACAAGCCGGGCGGCAGCAAAATGTGATATTGCCGGATAATTTCGGTCAGGCCTTCCAGCGCGCCGCTCAAATCGAAATCTTGCAGCGATTGGCCGAGATATTCCGCGACAAATTCGTCAATATCCGCCCGCAGCGCGTCGCGGTTCAAGCCCTGCGGCATCGTGCCGATGCGCACGACGACATCCGCAAGCTGCTCTGCATCTTTTTCCACCGCCGAGAGCAGCATGCGCTCCACTTCGCCCCGCGTATGCGCGTCAATGCGCCCAATCATGCCGCAATCGAGCAGGCCGACCACGCCGTCGCGCAGCACCCAGATATTGCCGGGGTGCGGGTCGGCATGAAAAAATCTATCGCGGAAAATCATGTTGAGATAGATATTCGCGCAGCGCGTCGCTAATTCCTTCGTGTTTACCCCTTGCGCCTCGATCTCGGCGACATGCCGAATGCTCATCCCGTCGAGCATTTCCATCGTCAGAACGCGGCGGGCGGAAAGTTCGGGAAACGGCTTCGGAATGTGAATCGTGCGGTCGCCCGCGAAATTGCGGGCAAATTCTTCGAGATTGCGGCGCTCGCGCGTGAAATCGAGTTCGCGCAGCAGGTTGCGCCGAAACTCCGCGAGCGTGGCGCGCGGCTGGTACGCTTGCAGCGTCTCGTCGTATTGCTCCGCTAATTCGGCCAACGCCATCAAAATGTCGAGGTCGTTCGTGACTTTTTCCTCGATGCCCTGATGCTGGACTTTGACCACGACGCGCTGGCCGTCCGGCAGCGTGGCGCGATGCACTTGCCCAATCGAGGCCGAGCCGATAGGCTGATCTTCAAACGCGGCAAAAAGCCGCTCAACTGGCTGTCCCAATTCTTCGGCGATGACGACGCGAATCACGTCCGGCGGATCCGGCGGAATGTCGGATTGCAGCTCGGCAAATTCGCGCGCAAACGCCGGGCCGACAAGATCGGCTCTGGTGCTGAGAATTTGGCCTAATTTGATGAACGTGGGGCCGAGTTCCGTCAAGGCTAACCGCAGCCGGGCTTCTTGCGATAATGCTGAAAGCTGGACGCCCTGCGCGCTGCGGAAAAAATTGCGGAGAAATTCGGGATCATTTTCCGAAATCCAGTTGGCAAGGCCGTATTTGCCGAGAATCGAGACGATTTCGGTGAAGCGTTTCGTGTTGCGCGTAAATTGCGGCAGCGAGGTCAATGAAAGCATGTTCATAGATTTTCTATCGGCGACCGAGTCTTCCCCTCTTGAGAGGGCAGGGGTGATATAACATTATTATACCAATTGCCTTTGAAACGATCATTTTCGCCATCGCGTAGGGGCGTTCAATTGAACGCCCCTACGCGATGGCGAAGATGATCTATTTTACCACAGTTGGTATTAGCATCAAGACTTTTGAAGTCTTCAAAAGTCTTCAGACACGTTAACGTGTCTGACAACTTGAGCAACCCTTTATGCCGCGCGGCGTCATGATAAGTCAAGAAATTCTCGGCGTTTTTCGAAAAAGCGGCTTGACAGAAATTCAGGGGCGCGTGAACGGCATTTCCGAAACATGTTCAGAGAGGAGTCGTTGATGACATTGCCATGACACACGCGCGGCAGGAAAACAGGAGTGTCACATCTTGATTTGACGGCGAAAAAGAGCGAAATCAAGATTTCGCACTCCTGATTTACATGGGAGAACGACCATGCGAATTTATACGAAAACCGGCGACGACGGCATCACGGGCGTGATTGGCGGGCGTCTGCCGAAAGATGACGCGCGCGTTGAAGCCTGCGGCGCGCTTGATGAACTCAATTCGCAGATTGGGCTGGCGCTGACCG
>CAZCGG010000005.1:35969-50583 GCA_964498135.1 uncultured Candidatus Moduliflexus sp. | reverse complement strand
TAACGATCTGCTTGCACCGGAGCGCAAAGGGCGGGCGGGAAAATCCGGTGGTATTCTTTCAAGCGTGGTTGCGCCCGCCCTTTGCGCCCGGTGAAGCAGGGCGTGAAGCGGACGCATAAAGCCGCGCCGCCTCACGACGCGGTTGCACCAGACAGCGCAGAAAGCCGCTCGCAGGTGAACCGCGTGGTTAGAATTCTCCACATCACATAAATAAAAAAGATATTGACAGAACATAAGCGAAAATATAGATAGAGCATGAATAACGACCCAACAATGCGATTGCACATAAACTGACAGGAAATCAAAAATATATGCTTGTCAATACACAGACAACTCATCTGCAAGAACCCCCAGAGAAGTCCTCTTCTGGTGTCAATATCAATGATTTTGGACAATACCTCAACTACACCTCATTTCAAGAAATTGTCCATCATATCAAAAAAATCAGTCTCGAACGAATTATCGCGAATGAATCTGTGCCAGACTATCATCTTCAATCGAACATGCAGGCACTTGCCAAAACGGCATAGCACGATATATGAAACAATACTATCTTGATACGTCCGTCTTATTAGTGTATACATTGGCGAGAACGAAAGAAGCTGAACGTTTGATCGCTGTTCAAGGTCTCTTTGAGCATCTACAAGCAGGACGGCTGAAAGGCATGACCTCGTTTTATTCCCTTCATGAGGTGTATCTCTTCGCCTTAGAACATGCCCCCGATTTTGACATTGGGAACAGCTATGGAAAAGAAGCCCTGCAGATGATTTTAGCGTCGAAGATCAGTGTTGTTCCCCTCTTAAGCAGAATTGAGCGCACCATTAATGCTCGTCTCTTTCGGAAATTACCAGATGCCACCGATTTACCACACGCGATTTCAGCAAAGATATGGGGTTGTGATGGATTGATCGCGTACGATGAACACTTTCTCGCGATCAACGATGTGCTTGACATCAAAACGCCTGAACAGATCGTGCAAGAAATTGACACGCAATGCCTTGATCCAGAGCAGGAAGGATGAGGAATTCTAACGATCTGCTTGCACCGGAGCCCAAAGGGCGGGCATGAAAATTGGTGGCTCTATTTCGGGCTTCGGTGTTGCCCGCCCTTTGGGCCAGGTGAAGCAGGGCGTTAGAAATTGTGGTATAGTGAATGATGAAAATTATACAGCGATTAAGAATGTCTTTTTATGATCTTGTGATGTGCGGAATCTTGCTGATCGCAGGATGGAAATTGACAGTAGCTCTTGAATATTTTATGGATATAGTTTGGAATGATGAAAGTGCCATCTATCTACAGGGAATTCATATTCTAAAAAATGGGATTCCATCTGCTGAATGGGCTCCATTCTATTCTCTGTGGTATTATATCATTTCATTATTTCAACCGGATGTTTTAAAGGCATATTATTTGAATTATGTGATAATCACTATCATTTTTCCTTTTCCAATTTATATTTTATTGAGAAGGTACGGACTATCCTTGTTTGAGTCTGTAATTATTTCAGTATATTTTCTTCTTTCTTATGCGAATTTACCTTTACTGCCAAAAGTTGGTCATGTTACTGCGATAATATTATTCTTAACGTTAATTATCGCTACTTATATAAAAGAATTTACGCATACACTTCTTATCTTAGCTATTGGAGCGTTGTTGAGCTCCTATATCCGTCCAGAGTTTTTTTTATCATTTATTTTGTTGATAGTATTTTATCTCTGTATAGTGGTCATTAAATTTAAACAGGTTCATTTACGCAAAGAAATGATGTGTTTTTTTAGTGTTGTGATAATTTCGCTTTTGCTAATAACAATTTTTGGACAACCAGCGTTTAATGGTAAAGAAAATAGAAATTTTGAAGCATTTAGTCAACATTTCGCGAGAAATTGGTCTAATTGGACAGATCATGAGATGGTAAATCCCTGGACTCATGCTTCAGAAATTATGTCGAATGCTTTTGGCAATGCGACTAATATACGTGAGGCATTCACGAATAACCCTAAATTATTTATAAAACATATTATCTATAATTTATCAGGCTTTTTCTCTACGTTTGATAAACTACTTTCAATAGAACATGATAAAATATTTTTACCTAATAATAATTTTTTCCATACGATTGAAAAGCTATTATTACTTTTCATATTGGGATGGTATCTTTGGTATATCAAAAAAGTGAATTTGACAGCCATAAAAATGAATTATGCAAAGCATAAGAAATCACTTATTTACTTTGGTATCTATTCCGTGCCCGGAATTATTTCAGGAATAATTATTTCTCCTCGTCATCACTACCTTTTAGTTCCATCCACCTTATTTATTATAATAATAATGACTTTAATTGTCAAAGATAATTCCTATAAGGAAACTTTTAATTTAAACCAATTATTACTGATAGGAATAATAACTATGAGCGTCACCCCTACTCCTGAAATTATTTATGGTTTTGACTATAATTATAGTCCGACAAAAAGAGCTAATACTATCAGATTCATTCAATCTCTCCATATTCAAAAACAAGTATATATTCTCGAAGAAAGAAATGATCTTGATATTTTTTTAGGTGAAAATTTCCATAATATTCCTGGATATACAAAACATATAGACTTTAATAATTTTGTAAAACAAACAAACATAAACATGATTATTGTGACAGAGCGTTTACAAAAAGATCCAAGATTTAAGTATGATAAAGAATGGAATATGTTTTTAGAACAGTATTCAAAAGATGGATATAAAAAAGTAGGAATTCCTGATGTTCAGGATATTCAGATATATCTTCATGAATCATTAATTTCATCAAATTGATAGATTCTGTACTAGAATCATGAGGCTCAGAAATATCTTGAATTTCTAACGAGCCGGTTGCACCAGACAGCGCAGAAGGCCGCTTGCGGCTGAACCGCGTCGTTAATGCGAAGTATGCTCACAAGTTCACTGACAAACAAACGCTCAGTCATATAGAAACGTTCGTCGGGGGGAATAAATTCTACATAGTCTTTATCAAGCGTCTTCAAATGGAGAGGAGGAAATTTCATGTTTATTCGGCGGAAAAATTTTTCAATTAGCGCAAAATTCATTGTCTCGGTCACGATTGTATTCGTCTGCGTTGGCTGCGTTGCCGTCGGTTTTGGAATTCGCTATTTGATGCGTTCGACGCTCTCCAATACGACGCAGTTATTTAATCTGTTGATTGCCAGTTATTCCCAACATATCGAAACCATCTTTATCGATTCCATCAACGATGGACGGGTGTTGACCGATGAAATTGTGGGGTGGTATAAAAACGTGCATGAGAGTGAATGGAACGACTATTTTGCGAACAAATATTACGTTGATTCAGACAACGCGGTTCGAACTAGGTATGCCAAGGACGATGTGTATGGCGTTTTTGTGAGTAATCTCGGGACACTGAACGACAGAGTCAAACGGATGATCATGGCGACTGAACACAAAATTCAGGCGCATCAAAAAGCCGCGGCGACTCGATTTCTGGACACCTATATAGTGATGCCGGAGCAGATGATTTTGTTAGATGACCGCGATTGGATTCTGAAGGTGCCCCCTGATTTTGATTTTTTTAAACAAGAATGGGCTTCTATGGGGATCCCGCAGCATAACCCTGACCGGAAAAGCGTGTGGTCGTCAATTTATTATGATCCCCTCTTGAAATATTGGATGATCAGCAACGCGACCCCGATTTATGATGGTAATGAGTTTATAGGCACGGTCGGACACGATATTACGCTTGATGTCCTGTTCAAAACAATGTCCACCTATCAGAATACCGTCCAAGGCGGCCAGCATCTCATCATCTCAGCGAAGGGCGTCGTGATGTATGATCCCGCCTATAAAACCCTCATGGAACAATCCCCAGAGACGTTCGATTATCAAGGCCGTGAGGATCAGGCGTTACTTGCAGAAATCCAGAACTATCGCCAAGAATTGTCCGCGGGAAAAACGATTTCAGCCGAGATCACGCTCCATCAAACGCGCTATATCGTGACCTGCGCGGCGATGCCCTCGGTGGGCTGGTATTATGTGCAACTCGTGCCATATCGGGCTATCTTTGCCCCAGTGTATTCGCTCTCTGCGTGGTTGGTGGGAGTCTCGGTGGGGCTTGTGGCATTGCTATCAGGGGTGATCTATGGCCTCACGCGGCGGATCATTACGAGGCCTTTAGGGAAAGGCGTTGAGGCGTTCAATCAATTAGCCAATGGGAACCTGCTGGTGGCGATTGAAACGACCCGGAATGATGAAATCGGCCAACTGTTGGCCGCCATGCAGCGGATGGTGCAAAAACTCAAAGACATGGTAACGAAGGTGAAAGAGGCGGCTGACACCGTGGCGGTCGAAAGCCGAAATTTGACGGCCAGCGTGGAAGCCATGTCGCAAGGAGCATCTCAACAGGCCACCGCTGCCGAAGAAACCTCCGCCTCGATGCAAGAGATGACCGCCAATATTCGGCAGAATACCCAGAATGCTCAGGCTGCCGAGCAGATTGCCTTGCAATCGGCAGAAGAAGCCCGACAAGGCGGCCTTGCCGTCGCGAAAACGATTGCGGCCATGCAAAAAATCGAAGAACGCACGACGAGCATTCAACAAATTGCCTTACAAACCCACTTATTGTCCATGAATGCCACGATTGAAGCCGCGAAAGCCGAGGAATACGGGAAAGGATTTGCGGTGGTGGCGACCGAAGTCCGCTCCCTCGCCGGGCGCAGTCGCGAGGCCGCCGATGAGATTGAAGTGCTCGTCAAATCGTGCGTCACCGTTTCAGATGAAGCCGGTCAGATTTTACAGCGACTGATCCCCACAAGCGAAAAAGCGGCGGAACTCATTCAGGATATCCGCGCCGCGAATGTCGAGCAACTGACTGGCGCAGAACATGTGAATACCGCCGTCCAGCAATTAGATTCCGTGATTCAGGAGAATGCCGCAAGTAGCGAGCAACTCGCAGCTTCCGCCGATAAGCTTGCCATTCAGGCGGGAACGCTCCAAAAACTCATGGCCTTTTTTACCGTCACAGAAGGCCTCCGGGAACCAGCAGAGAAGCAACAGCAGATTTTCAAAGCCTTGCAATCCCTCCTGACTGCCTTTGATATTGATGCCCAGGCGGTGACGGAATTGCTCAACGCGATGAATGCGTCGCCCGCTGTCCCACCTTCGCCCCAATCCGATAACTCAGAAAAAATACTGACGGGGTCTTCCTCACTAAGACCTTACCTTGAAAAAAATCTGAAAACGAGCAACGATGAACTTGATGCAGAGTTTGAACGGTTTTAACGATTCGGCGAACATCTCGTGGTAATACATGCTCATCGTGTAATGACACAGAACGTTGTGGTCAATGAAAGCTGTTAGACGCCTTGTTTGACCACGCCAGAGACGATGACAGAACTTTCCGCAATCCATCATCTTTCAAGATTAACTCATTTTGTGATCAACTATATTTCTACGACTGCAAGCCGATTATAAGCTGACTTTGCGCTTTACGAATGATGTGAAGTCCGCGTGTTTGATGTGACGCCACTTCTCGGCAGCATTCGCTGGCCGAACGGACGAAATTTTTGCCCCGACATGCTCTATTTAGACAGCGTTCCGGCGCGGGAACGCTCTTCTTTGCCTGACTAAATCGGCCTAACTGCATTCTTTTTTTAGCTGTTCCAACAGATTCAGCGCGTCGAGCGGCGTCAGGGAGTTCACGTCGAGATTTTTCAGCTTTGTGACAACCGGATGCGGGCGCTCGCCGAACAGCGCAAGCTGGTCAAGCGATACGGCGGATTTTTTCCGCGAAGCGCGCGGCGCGGCCGGTTTGGTGAAATGATGTTCGGCTTCGCCGTGCCGATCCTGTTCCAAATCCGCGAGAATCTCTTTGGCGCGGCGAATCACGTCGGCGGGCAATCCGGCGAGCCGCGCCACCTGAATCCCATAGCTCTGATCCGCGCCGCCCTCGATGATTTTCCGCAGAAAAATCACCTGATCATTCCATTCTTTTACGGCGATATTGTAATTTTTCACGCCGGTCAGCAGCGTCGCCAACTCGGTCAATTCGTGGTAATGCGTGGCAAAGAGCGCCCGCGCACCAAGAATGTCGCGGTTATTGATGAATTCCGCCACCGCCCAGGCGATGCTCATGCCGTCGAACGTGCTGGTGCCGCGCCCGATTTCATCCAGAATAATCAGGCTTTTGCGCGTCGCGTTATTCAAAATGTTTGCGGTTTCGTTCATCTCGACCATGAACGTGCTTTCGCCGCGACTCAGGTTGTCAGACGCGCCGATGCGGGTGAAAATTCGGTCAACGACGCCGATTTGCGCCTGTTTCGCCGGAACGAAACTGCCGATCTGCGCCATCAATGTAATCAGCGCGACCTGCCGGATATACGTGGATTTCCCGGCCATATTCGGGCCGGTGATGATCAGCAGCCGGTTTTCGCCGCAATCCAAGCGCGTGTCGTTCGGGATGAACGGCTCGTCAAGCTTCATCTGCTCGATGACCGGATGGCGGCCTTCCTGAATCTCAATCCGCTCGCCGTCATTCACCTCCGGCTTGACGTAGAGATTGCGCTCCGCGATCTCGGCCAACGCCGCCAATGCGTCTAACACAGCGATGGTCTCGGCGGTGCGCAGGACGCGCTCGACTTCGCGGCTGACGGTCTGCCGAAGCTCTTGAAACAAGGCGTATTCGAGTTCAACCATGCGGTCTTCCGCGCCTAAAACTTTCGCTTCGAATTCCTTCAATTCCGGCGTGATGAAGCGCGTCGCGTTCACGAGCGTCTGCTTGATGATGTAATCCGCCGGAACGAGGCGCAGATTCGGCTTCGTGATTTCGATGAAATAGCCGAAGACCTTGTTGTATTTGACTTTCAGCGAGGCGATGCCGCTGCGCTCCTTCTCTTTCCGCTCCAATCCGGCGATCCAGTGCTTGCCCTCTTTGCTGATGACGCGCAGTTCGTCGAGTTCCGCGTTGTAGCCCGGCTTGATCAAATTGCCGTCGCGCAGCGAGACCGGCGGCTCATCCACAATCGCCCGTTCAATCAGTTGCGCGATGTCTTGCAATTCGTCGCAATTCGCGGCTTGTTCCGCAATCAACGGCGCGGCGATTCCGCCCAATAATCGGCGGAATTCTGGCACACGCTGGCAGGAGAGTTTCAAGGCGACTAAATCGCGGGCGTTCGCGGCGGAGAGCGTCAGGCGCGTGATCAGGCGTTCCAAATCGTGAACGCCTTTCAGCAGTTCGCGCAGATCGCCGCGCAGCATCACGTCGTTTTTCAGCGCGTCCACCGCGTCCAATCGCGCCTGAATATCGGCGATGCGCACTAACGGATAACGCAGCCATTTTTGCAGCATCCGCGCCCCCATCGAGGTCATGCTTTTATCCAATAATCCCAACAGCGACCCGGCGCGGCTGTGGTCGTGAATCGTCCGGTAAAGTTCGAGGTTGCGCTGCGTGGCGAAGTCAATCAGCATAAATTCGTCATGGCGCAGCAGGCTGAGTTTGCGAATATGCGGCAGCGCGGATTTCTGCGTTTCCTGAATGTATTGCAGCAGCGCGCCAGCGGCAGACAGGCCGGATGAGGCTTCCTGTACGCCGAATCCGGCGAGGGAATGCACTTGAAAATGCTCAAGCAACGCTTCCCGCGCCGCGCGGAGTTGAAACGCCCGATCTGGATACGTCGTGACGCAGGCGGGCTTATAATCGGCCAAGACGCGCTGCTCCTCCGTCTGCGGCGCATAGACGTGGCTTTCCGGCACGACGACCTCTTTCGGCTCAAAACGCTGCAATTCGTCCAGCAGCTTTTGAAAGCGCGTCGCGCCGGAGAGTTCGCCGAGATGAAATTCGCCCGTCGAAAGGTCAAGCAGGGCGACGCCGACGAGTTGATCTTTCGTCGTTTTTTCGCCGAGCATGGCGGGCGAAAACACGGCGGCGATGAAATTGTTCTCCTTCGCGTCCAGAATCGTCGTGTCCAAAACGGTGCCGGGCGTGACGACGCGCACGACTTCGCGCTTGACAATGCCTTTCGCGGTGCGCGGGTCTTCGACCTGCTCGCAGATGGCGACGCGGAAGCCCTGCCGAATCATGCGCGCCAGATAGGTGTCAACGGCATGATACGGGACGCCGCAGAGCGGGACGCTGGGCGTCGTCGCGCTGCCGTGCCGCGAAGTCAGCGTGATTTGCAAGGCTTTCGAGGCGATTTCAGCGTCCTCGAAAAACATTTCGTAAAAATCCCCCATGCGGAAAAAGAGGATCGTGTCGGGGTAGTCCGCCTTAATCCGGCGGTATTGCTGCAAAAGCGGGGTCGTTTCGGCCATGAGTCAATGCGTTGCGCGTCTTTTCGATAAAAAAGCTGTCAGACGCCTTCAAAGAATCTGACAGCTTTGTGTTAGTTCTTCATCTGCGAGAAACGAAATTTCGTTTCCTTAGATGACGAATTTCGTAGGGGTGAGGTCTCCTCGCCCCTCATCGAGTTAGGCGGGGAAACCCCGCCCCTACAGATGTTGTCGTATTTATGGACAAGCTCTTATGTCGAGTATCGCCATTTTACGCATTTGGAATGCGAAGCTGCTGACCGGGATGAATTTTATCCGGGTGTTGCAGCACATGCCGATTCGCCTCAAAAATCGTCATATATTTGTTCGAATCATTGTAATACTTCTGGGAGATGCCCGAAAGCGTGTCGCCCGCCTGCACAGTATAAGTCTGCCCGATAGCTCTGCCTTGCGGCGCGATGCCTTTGCCAAACAGTCCCATCAAAAAATTCCAAATCGCCTTCCACACATTTTTCAAAAATTCCATGACTCGATTCTCCTTGTGATCGGTAATGACACGGTGGTGAAGGCAAGCTGCCAAACACCTCGAAGATGTCTGACAGCCAATTCCTAACCTTTCCGGTCAATACAGTTATCCAATACACACCGGCTGCGCCGGATAGTGACGTCGTTTAACGCTCTTAAACAGATGAGACAGGAAAAAGATAATACTACGCGATAAAAAGTCAAGTCAAAACGCGCATTTCCTCGTTTCTTGAAGAAACTAAAAGTTTATCCTTAAATAACAAAAGCGGCGGTAGGGCAGGCATTCTTGTTTGCCCTACCGACAATTTCTTATTTATGCAGGACTGACGCACCCCACCCCACCCTCCCCTCAATTAGAGGAGGGGAACTCGTTTTCTGTTGCCTCCCTCCCCTGATTTGAGGGGAGGGCAGGGGTGGGGTGCGTCAGTCCTGTTATGGATAAGCTCTTAGGAATACGCTCTCTAAGTTCGGATGTTAAGCAGGTTCAAGCCCTCCTGAATCTGGCCGACTTCGAGGAAATGCGGCGGAGTGTTCTGCGCGGCCTCGCGCTCAACCGCTTGCCGGTTTTCCGCGCCGGTCACGACGAAAACCAGCAATGGCAAGCCAAATCCGCGCAGCGTTTCGATAAATTTCCGCCGCTCAGCGTCCCACGCTAACAAAATACAAATGCAGCCGCTCAGCATCTCCGCCCGCTCGAAAATCATCGGCGGCAGGACGCTGAACGGCTTGTCGCTGCATACCTTGACCGACGCCAAAATTTCCAACATCTGCTCCGTGTGCGAGAGGCTGCGCCCGGCGGTGAAACAGTAGGCTTCCGGGCCGACAAACATCAAATCGAGCAGCGAATCCTGCGTGCGGACGACACAGGCGAACGACGCCGCCAGCGAGACCGCTTCCTCAAACACGTCCGTGTAGGCGGCTTGTTGGAACGTGTCCAGCACGAGGGCATGACGCACGAAATATTCATCCTGATATTCCTTCACAATCGGCTTGCCGACTTTCGCCCAGCTTTTCCAGTGAATATGGCGGAGCGGATCGCCGGGGCGATAATCGCGCAGCGCGACGAACTCTTCTGATTCGCCAACGGACGAGGCCAACGCCACGCCGCCGCGCTTGAATTTCCGCGCGCCGGGCAGCGCGAACGGCGGCAGCGCGTAGCGTTTCGGCAGAATCAACACGCGATCTTCGCGCGGGAAATAGCAGAACGCTTTGCAGAGGTTGAACGGATCGCAGCGAATGACGCGCAGGCCGGTCAGCCGCAAATAACCACGCCGCAGCGGCGTCACCGCAACGCGCATGTCTGTCTCATCTCGGCGTGGCAGCGGCGGCGCAGGCCATTCGGCGAAATCCGCCTGCTTTTTGCGATACACCAGCCATTTCCAACGATAAAACATCAGCAAGCGGTCATACGGATTGCGCCGCTCTTCGCCCGGTTCCGGCGTGTTCACAAATTCTTCCAGCGTGGGGCAGGGATCGTCGCCGATTTCCTGCACAAATAGGCCGACTTGGCGCGCCGCCGCGAGATTTGAAATCAGCAGGCGATATTCCAGCCGGTCGCCCGCCGTGCCGAATTTCGGCAATTCGCGCTTCACGCTGAGGCGCGGCCTGAACCGAAATCGCCACGCAAACGTCAGCAGCAGCAGCGCGAGCAGGAACGCAAAGACCTGATACAGCAGCGTTCGCGTCGTGTCCAGCCCCATCAATCCGGCGGCGCATACCGCGATGAACAGCAGCCAGCCCGCGGGGGTGAATTCGCTCTTCTTGCGCCGCATTTCCGCCTTGCGGAAGGCGTGATACAAGGCGCGTCGAAATCTCGAACTCCTCATAGAACATCCCGGTAGCCCCGCCCTACGCGGCGTGGAAAATTTGATGTGTTTGCCCGCCGCATAGGGCGGGGCTACCGTTCGAAGAACTCATTTTTCTCACGCCGGAACGGGAAGGGTTTTGAGAATGTCCGCCACGATGCCCGCCGCCGTTTTGCCGGAGAATCGCGCCTGCGGCGTCATCGAAAGCCGGTGCGCAATCACGGCGACCGCCAATTCCTGAATGTCTTCGGGGATCACGAATTCGCGGCCATCGAACACCGCCAACGCCTGCGCCGTCTTCATCAAGGCTAATGACGCGCGCGGGCTGGCGCCGAGCGCGACGCCTTCCGCCGTTCTGGTCGCCCGCGCGATGTTGACGATGTATCGCTTCAATTCCTCGCTGATGCGCGTCTGGCTGACCGCCTGCTTCAGCGCAAGCGCGTCCGCCGCTGTGACGCACGGCTGAAGCGTCTCGATGGGATGTCGGGCGGCGGTCTGCTGCGCCGAGAGAATCGCCGCTTCTTCGTCCGGCGTCACGTAGCCGAGGCCGAATTGCAGGGCGAACCGATCCATCTGCGCTTCGGGGAGCGGGTACGTGCCGTGAAATTCAACAGGGTTCTGCGTCGCCATCACGAAAAAGAGCGTATCGAGACGGTGCAGCGTCCCGTCAATGCTGACTTGCGTTTCCGCCATCGCCTCTAATAAGGCGGATTGGGTGCGCGGCGAGGCGCGGTTGATTTCGTCGGCCAGCAGAATATTCGTAAAAATCGGCCCTTTGTGCAGTTGAAAATGCTGCGAATGCTGGTCGTAAATCGAGACGCCGATAATATCCGACGGCAGCAAATCCGGCGTGAATTGGACGCGGGTGAACTGCGCGTCAACCGAGCGCGCCAACGCTTTGGCGAGCGTGGTTTTGCCCGTGCCGGGGTAATCTTCCAGCAGCACGTGGCCGCCGCCCGCAAATGCGGCCAGCAGTTTGCGAATCGCCGCGTCCTGCCCGCGCATGACAAGCTCGATGTTGCGGGCGATCTTCTGATAAATTTCGAATGCGGTCATTGGGTTTGAGAAACCACAGATTACACAGATTTTCACAGATGTTTTGATACGCCGTTCACCATTTTTCAACCCCGAAGGGGTGTGACGATTATAGCAAAGAAGCCCGTCCACTCCATCGAACGCCGAAGGCGTGGCATATTTTTTCTGCCCGCCACATTATTTATGTCACGCCTTCGGCGTTCGATGTTTAGGCAGCGTCTTGTTTTCTACAATCATGGCACCCCTTCGGGGTTGAAAAATCGTCGTTTGCATACCATGAATAAATTCATTCATTCTGCCTCTGTGAAAATCTGTGTAATCTGTGGTTAAGCAGTCGCCTTATTCACTGCGGTCAATTTCCTTGCGAACGGCGGCGGCAGCTTTCACCATGTGTTCGAGCGCGGGGCGCGCTTCCTCCCACTGCCGCGTTTTCAGGCCGCAATCCGGGTTGACCCAAATCTGCGACGGCGCAAAGACGTTCAACGCTTTCCGCAGCAGGTCTTCCATTTCACGCTGACTCGGCACGCGCGGCGAATGAATGTCGTAAATGCCGGGGCCGATGTCGTTGGCGTATTTCGTCTTGATAAAGGCGTCGAGCAGTTCCATTTTCGAGCGCGTGCTTTCGATGGAAATCACGTCCGCGTCCATGGCGGCGATGGCGTCAATAATGTCGTTGAATTCGGCATAGCACATGTGCGTATGAATCTGCGTGGCGTCCTCCACGCCGGATGCGGCCAATTTAAAGGCATTGACCGCCCATTCGAAATAATCCGCCCACGCTGTCCGGCGCAACGGCAAGCCTTCGCGCAACGCCGGTTCATCAATCTGAATCACGCGGATGCCGGCTTCTTCCAAATCATGCGCTTCGTCGCGCAGCGCAAGGCCGATCTGCTGGCAGGTGACGGAACGCGGCTGATCGTCGCGCACGAACGACCACTCAAGGATCGTGACCGGCCCGGTCAGCATTCCTTTCATCGGCTTGCTCGTCAGCGATTGGGCGTATGTTGACCATTTGACGGTCATCGGCGCGGGGCGCGACACGTCGCCGTAAATAATCGGCGGGCGGACGCAGCGCGAGCCGTAGCTCTGCACCCAGCCATGCTGCGTGAAGGCGAAGCCGCTGAGTTGCAGGCCGAAATATTCCACCATGTCCGTGCGCTCAAATTCCCCATGCACAAGGACATCCAGCCCGATTTCCTCTTGAAATTTGACCGCCGCGGCGATTTCGCTTTTCAGAAAATTTTCGTAGTCGGCCGTGCTCATTTTGCCCTTATTCCAAGCGAGACGCGCCTGCCGGACTTCCGGCGTCTGCGGGAATGAGCCAATCGTCGTGGTCGGCAGCAGCGGAAGATGCAACTGCGCCTGCTGCGCCGCTTTTCGCTCGGCAAACGGGCTGGCGCGGCGCATCATCGTCGGATGAATGCCCGCCATGCGATCCTTGACCGCCGGATTATGAATTTTCGCGGAATGCTGGCGCAGGTCAATAATCCGCTGATTCTCCTCGTATTCAGGGCGGATCGCGGCGACGCCTTCGTTCAGCGCGAGCGTCAGCAGCGTAATTTCATCGAGCTTCTGCCGCGCAAACGCCATCCACGAGCGCACGTCCGGGTCAAGCGCGGTTTCGGCGTCAACATCTATCGGCGCGAACATCAGCGAGCAGGACGGCGCGACATAGACACGGCTGAGGCCAAGCGCGTCAACCGCCTGTTGCAGCAGCGTCAGCGCGCTCGCAAAATCGGCGCGCCAAACATTCCGGCCATTCACCACGCCAAGCGACAGCGACATGTCATCGGGAATGGCGGCTAACACGGCGGCTAATTGCTCCGGCGCGCGGACGAAATCGAGGTGCAGCGCGTGAACCGGCAGCGACAGGGCGACGGGCAGATTTTCCTGCAACGCGCCGAAATAGGTCGTCAGAGTGATCTTCAGCGTCGGCGCGGCCTCATGCAGCGCGAAATAGGCGCGCCGGAACGCGGTCTGCGCCTCCAGCGACAAGTCCGTCACGAGATACGGCTCATCTATCTGCGTCGCCTCCGCGCCAACATCGGCAAGTTTCGCCAATATATCGGCGTACACGGGCAGCAGCCGCTCCAACAGCATCAACGGATTGCCGCCGTCAATCATTTTCCCGCACAGCAGGAACGACACCGGCCCTAACAACACCGGGCGCGTCTGCACGCCGCATTTGAACGCCTCGATAAACTCGTCTATCGGCTTGGTTGTGCCGACGCGAAACGCCTGATCCGGCTCAAATTCCGGCACGATGTAATGATAATTCGTGTCAAACCATTTCGTCATCTCCATCGCCGCGACATCCTGCCCGTTTTTCTGGCCGCCGCGCGCCATCATGAAATACGTCGGCAAATCAACGGTTTTCCCGCTCCATTGATACCGCGCCGGAATCGCGCCGACCATCGCCGCCGTGTCGAGAACGTGATCGTACAACGAAAAATCGTTCGACGGAATCTGCCGAATGCCCGCTTGCTGCTGCATTTCCCAATGTTCCTGCCGTATTTGGCTCGCGGTTTCCAAAAGTTCCCGATCGCTCAATTCGTCCTTCCAATAGGCTTCGAGCGCGGTTTTCAATTCGCGTTTCCGCCCGATGCGCGGATATCCAAGATTGGCTGATGTTACCATAATTCCCCTTTTTTGGCTCATGTTGAAGATGCGCGCCGCAAGGCGTCTTGGCGCGGCATCGAAATGTGCGGAGCGATTTTTTTTTGAGCAACAACATTATTATACATGCCCGCTCTTTCGTCAAGTCAATAGATTTCTCGAAATTTTTTCTTTACATTTTCAGGCAGAATGCGCAGATGTCAATATTTGTCGCAATGCAATTTCTGTTGACTGCGCAAGAAATTTTTGTTCTCGCGCAAAGGCGCAAAGACGCTAAGAATACTTGAAAAACAATCTTGGCGTCTTGCGTCTTTGCGCGGAAAATAAAGGAACAGCGTATGCTGATTAAAGAGCTTTTCACGGCA
>CAZCGG010000005.1:21364-35869 GCA_964498135.1 uncultured Candidatus Moduliflexus sp. | reverse complement strand
CTTTGCGCGGAAAATAAAGGAACAGCGTATGCTGATTAAAGAGCTTTTCACGGCAAAGAAAACGGCCTTGAGTTTCGAGTTTTTTCCGCCGAAAACCGACAAAGGCTGGGAGGAACTTTTCGGAACGATTGCGAGCCTCGCGCCCCTGAATCCGGCGTTTGTCAGCGTCACCTACGGCGCGGGCGGCACGACGCGCGCCAACACGCATAAACTCGTGACACGCATTCATCAGGAAACCGCGTTGACGGTCGTGGCGCATTTGACTTGCGTTGGCGCGAAAAAAGACGAGATTCGGCAGATTTTGGAGCAATATTTGGCGTCCGGCATCATGAACATCATGGCGCTGCGCGGCGATCCGCCGAAAGGTCAGGAATGGGCGGCGAGCGGCAGCGATTTTCCGTACGCCGCCGATTTAATTGCGTTCATGAAACAGCAGTTTCCGCAGCTTGGCATCGGCGTGGCCGGGTTTCCCGAAGGCCATCCGCAGACGCCGAACCGCCTGCTGGAAATCGAGCGGTTGAAGGCCAAAGTGGACGCGGGCGCGGATTACATCGTCACGCAGTTGTTTTTCGAGAACCGCGATTTTTACGATTTCTGCGAACGGTGCGAATTGGCCGGAATCCGCGTCCCGATTCTCGCCGGAATCATGCCGATCAGCGCGTGGAAGGGAATGGTGCGCATGGCCGATTTAGCGGCGGGAGCGCGTTTTCCCGCGCCGCTGCTGCGAGCGGTCGAGCGCGTGAAAGATAATGACGAACAGGTCGAACAGATCGGCATTCATTGGGCGACTGAGCAAATCCGCGATCTGATTGACCATAAAGTGTGCGGCGTTCATCTGTACACGTTGAACAAATCGAAGGCGTCGCTTGAAATCTGCCGGACGCTCGGCATTACGAACGCGCAGCATGTTTCCTGAGTGAAATACATTCCCCCTCTTGGGAGGGGCAAGGGGTGGGTGAGTTTTTTATAGCATTATTCATTCGCGTTGAACAATTCAGGAGCGTCAAATCTTGATTTGGCGGCGAAATCAAGATTTCGCGCTCCTGACGCTCGCATCAATGGAAGTGAATAATGCTATACTGCGCGTCCCCCCTTGGCCCTCCCAAGAGGGGAACAGACGATGAATCAAGCGTTTACGTTGGGATTAGCCCAATTGAGCGGGCGCGTCAGCCCGAAAGAAAATTTGGAGTTTGCGCGGGATTTCGCCTTCGAAGCCGCGCAGAAGCAGGTCACGCTGTTAGCGTTCCCGGAAATGCTGATGTCGCTGCCGCGCAACAGCGAGCCGCTGCACGCCATCGCCGAGCCGCCGGACGGCGCGTTCGTGACCGCGCTTGCCGCCATTGCACGGGAATTTCGGCTGCATCTTCTGGCGACGTTTTGGGAGCGCATGCCGAATGAAGAGCGCGTCGGCAACGCGGCGGTCTTGTTTTCGCCGGAGGGCGCGGCGCTGACGACGTATCGCAAACTGCATCTTTTTGACGCCATGAATGTGCAGGAATCGCGGACAATAATCTCCGGAAATCGCCTGCCGGAGGTCGTTTCCGTGCATAGCGTCAACGTCGGCGCGGCGATCTGCTACGATCTGCGCTTCCCTGAACTTTTCCGCCATTTCGCCCGCCAACAGGCTGAACTCGTCATCATTCCGTCAGCGTGGTACGCGGGGACGCTGAAAGAAGAGCATTGGCTGACGCTGCTGCGCGCCAGAGCGATTGAAAATACGTGCTACGCCGCGGGCGTCAATCAGGTTGGTTCGGCGTTCTGCGGCAGGAGCGCGGTCTTCGATCCGTTTGGCGCGCAAATCGCGGATGCCGGGGAAGGGACGAAACTTGTCTGCGTCCGCATCGAAAAAGATCGCATCGCCGAAGTCCGCTCGAAATTACCGGCGTTGAGCCATATCCGGCGCGATCTGTTCGCGTAATATCTATCACAAAAACATTGGGGCAAGGAAAGCTGTCAGACACCTTGAAGATGTCTGACAGCGATGCCCCCTATTTCAGGGCTTTGGCGGATTCGACGGTGTTATAGAGCAGCATCGTGATCGTCATCGGCCCGACGCCGCCCGGCACAGGGGAAATCGCGCCGCATTTCGGCGCAACCTCATCAAATTTCACGTCGCCGACGAGCCGGTAGCCTTTCGACGCAGACGGGTCTTCCACGCGATTCACGCCGACATCAATCACCACCGCGCCCGCCTTCACCATCTCTGCCGTGATGAATTCCGGCTGGCCGATGGCGGCGATCAAAATATCCGCCTGCCGCGTGATAGCAGGCAAATCCGCCGTGCGCGAATGGCAGACCGTGACTGTCGCGTTCGCCGCTTTCTCCTTTTGCAGCAGCATGTTGGCAATCGGCTTGCCGACGATATTGCTGCGCCCCACCACCACGACATGCTTGCCTGCCGGATCAATCCCGCTATACGTCAGCATTTTCTGGACGCCAAACGGCGTGCATGGCCGAAATCCGGGCAGGCCAATCAGCAACTTCCCCATGTTGACCGGATGAAAGCCGTCCACATCCTTTTCCGGCAGAATCGCGCTGATAATTTTGGGTTCGTCAATATGATCCGGCAGCGGAAGTTGCACAAGGATGCCGTGAATCTTCGCGGCGCGGTTTAAGTCGGCGAGCAAGGCAAGCAAGTCCGCTTCGGCAATCGTCACCGGAAGCGTGTGCTGTTCCGAATAGAGGCCGAGATCGCGGCATGCTTTGTTTTTCATGCGAATATACGATTGCGACGCCGGATTTTCGCCGACCAACACCGTCGCAAGGCCGGGCGTGACGCCGCGCTCGGCCTTCAATCGCTCAATTTCCTGCGTCAATTCCGCCCGAATCTTGCGGGCGATATCGTTTCCATCAATAATTTGAGTAGCCATACAATGTTCCTTTTCAAAGTGCGCGCTGAACTGCTTTTCTGCCTATCGCGTCTATTCTGCGTTGACTGGACGGTCGGAGAGCAATTCTTGCAGCAGCGCCACCGCTAAATCGGCGGTTGATGTCCATGCGTCGCCGTTCTCAGCCTCATCGCTCCAAGATTCTGTCGCTTCAGGGTGCGGGCCGCAGACCGCGACTTTGCCCTCGCCATACGAACTCATCAATGCGGCGATTTGTCCATCGGCATACGAGGCGATAACCCGCGCGACTTCCGAGCTTTCCGTCAATTCGAATGCCGGTCCCGCCTGAAAATACATGGGGCGAGTTTCGCCAAGCCACGAGATCGGCAGAATCTGCGGCCCCGCATCTTCGTCAAAATCGCTCGATTCCGCCGGAACGAGTCCCAACATTTCCACAAAAGTTTCCTCCTCATACCAGCCGGTGGACGCAAGGTAGCCGCCGCCACAGATGCCCAGATAGCGCCCGCCGCCGAGCAGATACGTCTGCAATGCCGCCGTGATGTCCGGCGTGAACGCGTTTTTCAAGGGGGGCAGATCGTCTTCGGTGCCGCCGATAATAAAGATCGCCGCATGATCCAGCAATTGCGGCAATTCCGCAATATCGGACACAAACTGCACCGGCAGTCCGACGCGCTCCGCGATGGCCGCAATCGCCTCCGGCCCTTCCTCGGCGGCGACCGATCCGTTATAAATCAGCGCGTATTCCGCGTGTTCATCGGCATCTTCGACGGCGGCGACATTCAGCATGCCCAATAGCATGATCGCGCAGAGACACGCAATCACCTGAGAGATGGCGCGTTTTTTCATACAGTTCCCTCATTTCAACCCCGTTCATGGTGAGCTTGTCTCCCTCCTTCGACAAGCTCAGGGCGAACGGCGTAGTGTTCTCATGTTTATCTGGGCGCGTGGACTCATGTTCATCAACGACTCCTTCTAACGTGAGCATAAACGCCGTTTTTCCGGCCTCCTCATCTCTTATTGACGATGTACTCTCGCAAAAACGCCCCGCAGAAATTATACGCCGCCTGAAAATGGGGAAAGACAGGGGAACTGATCGTGCCAGTGCGGGCTTTATCGAGCATCTGCCGCAGCGATAAGCGGGCGATGGGATTTTCAGCATTCAGCGACGCTTCAATCCGCAGCCCGTATTTCGCCGCATTCGGATACCAATTTTCTTGCAGCCACGCCAACACATCCTGCTTGACGACGAGCAAGTCGGAATGATCGGAAATGATCGCCACGATGTTCTTCTGCTTGATGAAATCGAGCGAGAGCCACATTTCATCAATGAATTTCTTATTGGAGAGTTGGAAAAACCCCTTCCAGACGCCTATCGCAAGGTGAGGAATTTCGGACGAACAATCGTACAAAATGGCGAATTCCCCGTTGTAAAAAACCGGATATTTTTCGTAATTTTTCAGATCCATGCGTTGCCTCCTGAGAATGGCGAGATGTGAGGAAAACTGCCAAGCATGTCGAACGTGCCGGACAGTTCTGCCCGCAATTGAGCGCGTCAAGGCTGCTAAATAATATTTTCCACTTCAAGAAACACCGTGTTCACGCCGAACCGATATTCGATTTCGGTTTTCAGCGCAAGCACGCCCGGCTTTTCCGACCAGTAATGCCCAAGATTGACGAAATTCGTGCGCGTCTCAAGCGAAATGGCCGCCGTCGCTTCGCTCACGCTGCCGCAGATGTAGGTGTCAACGCCATTGTCCCGCAGCATGTTTGGCCGATATTCGCGCGCCGCGCTGCCGGATAGCACGGCGAGCTTGCGCGGAATTTCCAGCCCGTTGGCGTAGGCAAGAAAGCCGTGCCGATAGGTCGGCGCAAGCAGGCGCGACGTCGAAGCGTCCGCGAACGGCGGCAAAAACCCTTCGGGATGCAGACGGTCATGAAAAATATCCAACATCTGCGCCAGCGAATATTCTTGGGAATTATGGCCGAAATAGCCGACTTCAAACGGCGCGGCGATTTCCGCGCCGAGATAGCGCAGCAACTCCGCATTGTTGCCGAACTGCTCATGCGCGTCAAGCGGCAAATGAATGCCAAACAACGACATATCGTGTTGTAGCAGCAAACGGATTTTTTCGCGCATCGTTCCGGTCAGGGTAAAGAAATCTTTCCCGAAAATACCGTGATGCACGATGATGGCGTCGGCACGCTGCTGAATCGCCTGCTCAATTAGGGGCAGATGAAACGAGACACCGAACGCAATGGTTTCGATCTCCGGCTTGCCCTCGATTTGCAGGCCGTTCTGGCAGCTATCCTGAAACCGGCCATACTGAAACGTTTCTTGCAAGAATTGTTCGAGTTCTTGACGAAAAATCATGACATGTTCTCCCCAAAGCGGCATGGACCTCGCGGCCGGACACGTTCGACGTGTCCGGCCGCGTTCCGCGTCATCGCTTACTTGATCGCTAAAAACAGATCGTACAGATAGCCTGACAAAATGCCGCCCATCAGCAGGAACGAGACGTAAAGCGCGATTGCTCGTCTTTTCATGATCGTGGTGATTCCAGCAATGACCCACGCGCTCGTTCCTGGCCCGGTAATCATGAACGCCAGCATTGCGCCGCTGCTTGCGCCGCCCGCCATCAAGACCTGAATAAGCGGAATTGAGGATTCGGTCGTCACGTAAAGCGGCAGCCCAATCAGCGCGGCCAGCGGCACGGCAAAGATGCTTTTTGCGCTGAATAACGCCACAATGACTGAAGTTGGCACGGTTGAGTTGATTACAAAACCGATTGCCACAAACAGCATGTAATACAACAAAATTTGTTTGATTCCGATATTCACAACGGCATCCGCGATCTCGCGCCATCTGATGTTCGACGCAAACTCAAACACAGGATTGAGCGGCGCGGCGCAGCACATCTCCTGAGTCAGCGCCGCTACGCCGGGACAGTCGCATGTCTGAACCGGCTGCGGCATCGGAACGGCGGCGCATCCGCATGCTTGAGCGGGTTTCGGCTGCGCGGCCGCGCCGGAGCAGCCGCATGTTTTAGCCTGCGACGCGCTCGCAAAGCGCGTTTGATCCGCTAAGAACATCGTCTTTTTTTCGATGAGATGCGCCAAATAACCCGCCGCCAGCCCGATAATGATTGACGCGGCCGCCAACGCTATCGCAAAGTCGGGACGAATGATTCCGGCGACCATGATAAAGCCGTCGGGACTCATCAACGGCGACGAGGTGAGAAACGCCATAATCGGCCCCCACGGCAGCGTCGTCGAAAGCATGCCCAAAATCACCGCCATCGTGCCGCAAGCGCACAGCGGCGTGAACGCCCCAACCGCGACGCTCGCCCAAATTGACACGCTTGGGTTGCGGAGCAAGGCGCGTTCAATCTTCTTTGCGTCAACATACACTTTCATGACGGCGGCGGTCAAAATCGCCAAACTCAAAGGAATCCAATTGTGCTGAAGGCTTACGATGACAGCCATGCCCGTTTTCGTCAACAGATCGCCTAATGTCGCAATAATGTGAGACATATTTTTCTCCTCTCGGTGGTGTTTTTCGATAACGGCGCGCCGTTATCTTAGTTAGTATAGTGCGAGAACTTCATTGTTCTCATCACCCTATAAAACGACCGGAGGAGAAAAAGACGCAAAAAATTATCGTTTTTTGCGCCGGGCATGACAACAGCAACAGGCAACCGGATAACAATCTATAATTGTGCCGTAGCGGTCAAATTCAAAATGGCAGCACCGCATGAACATGTCTTTCAGAAGACGCCGCCCGCGCTGCACCCGCGACTTGGCCCCAGAAACCGAGATACCCAATTTTTCGGCAAGCTCGATTTGGGAAACCCCCTGAAATTCAACGGATGAGAGGGCGTCAGCGTATTTTTCCGGCAGCGTGGCAATCATGCCGCGAAGCCCGGTGGCAAGCTCTTGATGCAGGCGCATGTCCTCGCGGTCATCGCTGGACGGAAGCGCATTGACATCTTCCGCCGCAAGATTCGCAAAATATTTCTGCGCGCTGCTCTGTTTGCGATACGCATCAATGACGGCATTCCGCGCAATCCGATAGACCCAGCTTTCGATGTTGCTCTCGTCGCCCAGCGTCTCGATGTGGGCATGAATTTTCAGAAAAACCTCTTGCAAAATGTCGTCCGCGAGCGCCGGATCCGATATGCGATAAGAAATATAAGATTGCAGCGGATGGCGAAACATGTTCCACAGCGTTTCCGTGTTAGGCAGCATAAGAAATCTTGCGGTTATTTCGCAGGCGCGGCGAGCAGCCGTACCGTCACGATAGTTCCTTGTTTCGGCTCGCTTTCAAGCCGAATCTGGCCGTTATTTTTTTCAATGAGCGCCTTCGTCAGAATCAAGCCGAGTCCCGTGCCTTCTTCCTCCGCCGTGCCGGGCGTGGAATATTTCGTGTCTATGCGGAACAGCAGGGGCAGCGCGCTACGCTCGATGCCGACACCGGTATCGGAAATGACGACATCCACGAACGCGCTCGCGGGCATCGCCGACAATTCAATCATGCCGCCGGACTTCGTAAATTTGACCGCGTTCGACACCAAATTCCGCATAATCGTGTTCAGCATCCCTTTATCCGCATACACTTGCAGCGTCGGGGAAATTTTATTCTTCAAGGAGAGCTTTTTCTGCACGGCGCGCGCCGCAAAAAACGCGGTATTGCGGTCGGCGATCTCGCGCAGGGAAAGTAACTGCGGCTGAGCGTCAAGCATGCCTTGCTGCAATTGCGCCCACGCCAAGAGGTTTTCCAGCAGCAGATAGACCGTTTCCGTCGCTTCGCGCATGGAGGCGACATGCTCTTTCACGTCGCGCTGGCTGAATTTCTCGACGTTTTTGACGATGAAATCCGAAATGCCCAACAGCCCCGTAAATGGCGTCCGCAGGTCATGCGCGATAATCGAGAAGAATTTGTCTTTGTTGGCGTTCAATTGCCGCAATTCTTCCTGCTGACGCTCCAATTCGCTGGTGCGGTCTTTGACTTTCTGCTCTAAATTCGCGTTCAGGCCGCGCAGCAATTGGAGTTGCTTTTCAATGGCCTTGTCCTGAAAATAACGGCGGATCGCCTCTTTGATGGTCAATTCCAAATCCATCGCGTCCCAAGGTTTGGCGATGTAGCGGTAGAGATCGGCCTTGTTCACGGCGTTCGTGATCGCCTGTTTATCGGCCTGCCCGGTCAGCATGATTTTCAGGGTTTTCGGCGAGAGCGCGTGCATGCGCGCAAGCAGGTCGTCCCCCTTCATATAGGGCATAATTTGATCCGCGATGACGACCGGCACGTCATGCCCATCGTTCAGAAATTCTTCGAGAATTTTCAAGGCGTCGTTGCCGTCTTCCGTCGTTTCAATCAGGTATTTTTCGCCAAAACTATTCGTCAATTCGCGTTTGAGCGATTTCAAGACAATTTCTTCATCGTCAATGCAGATAAGCACCGGATCCTTCATGAATCTTCTCCCAATTCAACATTTGCTTGACCTGCATCGTGTCAATTGGCGCGAAAATTGCCGAGCGAAGCGACTGCGAATTTCGTGACAATAGCCATGTCAGGTCGAAGCAGTTGTTGGACGCTTATTCCTTTTGTCCTAATATAAAATAATGCCAAGAATTCGTTAGTTCAGATCCGTTAAGAATAATGTCTTTTGTATGTTTAACAGTTATTAATTTAAAATTGGAAAATAACTCTTTAAGAGTGTTTTCATCAGAAAAAAAGTGAGGAATGCCATCTTCTGGCCCATCTTCAATTTTTATTATTGTATTTTCATCGAGTTTCGGATATCCAGCTTCTTGAAAACTCCATGAGTTTTTTGAACATAGCGTAAGAAAAAACTCTCCACCGTTCATTAGAACCCTATTAATTTCATTGATTATGATTTTTATACCTTGAGAGTCAGTGTGTGAAATTACATGATATGCAAGTAAGCAATCAAACGCGTTATCAGCATATGGTAATCTATTCATATCACCAGTTGTACAAACAATGTTCTGCAACCTTAAGCTTTTAATTTTAGTTTTTAACTCTTCAATAGCATTATTTGATAAATCAAATGAATCTACCTGAAATCCATGATGAGCAAATAATAAAGAATGTCTGCCTAAGCCACAACCAAGATCGAGTAACTTTTTATAATTATTACTCTTCCATCTGTTCAATAAATAAAATGATTCTTCAGAAGGATCATTCCAGAAATCTTGTGTATTTTTACTCCAATCCCATGGTTTACTTATATCTTTCATTTATTTTCTCTTATTCTCTTCGGCGCCGTAGGCGTCCATCCAATAAGTCCCTTATCCTGAACTCCCCCTCTTGGGAACAGGGCTGTGACATTCTACAAAGACGCGGCTGAATTGTACCCCGGACAGCCTTGTCCGAACATGGCTGTTCGGGGTACGATGCCCTCGCCAACACACGACAAGGCAGAGAACTTCACAGCCCCTCCCAAAAGGGGAAGGCGCGGCCGCCGTTTCAATAGGCTGCGTCACATTAGTTCGTCATTTCCGCGAAACTGCTGTTCGGCAATCTCAAGATAGCGCGTCAGTTTCGGATAGTCAAACGTATCGGCCAAATAACGTAGCGTGTCCGCTAACGCGGCGTGATGCTGATGAATCTGGCCGATCAATTGCTCCGTCAGCGCCATGTCCGTCGTGCTGACCGCGAATTTCAGCGCCGAAAACAGATGATCGGGCAGTTCGGCGAGCGCGGCGGGAAGTTGCGGCTCTTCCAGCATCGCCGACGCGGGCAGCGGCGCATTTTCGCTGATGTCTTCATACAAAAATCGCGCGCCGAGATGCGTGGCAATCATCTCGAAAAACGCGGCTTCGCTGAACGGCTTGAGCAGCACGTCATCGCACCCGGCGGCCAAAATTTGCGCGCGATCATGCGTCAACGAACTCGCGGTCAGGCCGATAATCACGCATTTCCGCCCCTGCTCCGTCGCTTTAATCTGCCGCGCGGCGTCGCAGCCGCTCTCGTCCGGCGCGTGGATGTCGAGCCAAATCAAATGCGGCTGCCACGTCCGCCAAATGGCGTAGGCTTCCTCGCCAGTATCGGCTTCGCGCACCTCGAACCCCAATGGGCGCAGCAAGCGCACGACGAGTTGGCGGCTCATGTCCTGCGCATCTACGGCTAACACGCGATAGACCGACTGCCCGGGCGCAAGGCCGATGACGCGGCGGGCGCCGCTGTCTTGACGCGCGGCCTCCGCCGTGACAACCGCTGTCACCGGCAGATCAACCTGAAAGCGCGTGCCGCGGCCGACCACGCTGCTGACGCGAATCTCGCCGCCCATCATGCGCAGAAATTGCTGGCTGATGGACAAGCCCAAGCCTGCGCCGCCTTGAATCATCTGGCCGCTGCGGGTTTGATAAAACGGCGTGAAGACGCGCGCGAGATCTTCGGGCGCAATGCCGACGCCGGTGTCTTCGATTTCGATGCGCAGGCCGACCGCGTGTTCGCCGCGTTTGACCGTCCGTTCGAGCGACGGCGCGAGCGCGGCGGTATGCAGGCGCATCGTCACGCCGCCGGTTTCAGTGAACGTGATGGCGTTACGCAGCAGATTCGTCAGCGTTTGCCGCAATTTGCCTTCATCGGCGCGGACGCAGCGCGGCGCGTCGGCCGCGCGTTCGACCTGAAAGAGCAGCCCTTTTTTGGCGGCGCGCAGGCGAAAGGCCGCTCCCAACTCGTCAAGCGCGTCAAAAAGGTCAAATTGCCGCTCTTGCAGCGCGATGTCGCCCGTCTCGATTTTCGACATGTCCAGCACTTCGTTGATCAGCGTAAGCAGATGCTCGCCACTGCGGTTGATGATGCTGAGATTTTCCTGCTCTTCCATCGAAAGGTTCGGGCTGCGCGTCAGCAAATGGGCAAACCCAAGCACGGCGTTGAGCGGCGTGCGCAGTTCATGCCCCATGTTGGCTAAAAACATGGTTTTGGCGCGGTTGGCGACTTCCGCCGCATCTTTGGCGCGTTCCAATTCCGCCATCGCCAGCCGGAGCGTCTCGGTGCGCTGCGCGACTTTTTCTTCAAGCGACTGCGCGTATTCCTCAAGCTGGCGATTCGCCCGGTCAAGCTCTTGCTGTTGAAGATAGCTGCGGATGGCTTCTTTGATGGTAAGCGCGAGATCGTCGCGGTGCCAGGGCTTGGCGATGAATCGGTAGAGATTGGCGTAATTGACCGCCCGCCCAATCCCTTCCGGTGTGGCCTGCCCGGTCAGCATGATGGTTTTGGTCTGCGGCAGCGCGTCATGAATGCGGCGCAGCAGATCATCCCCTTTTTCGTTCCGCAGAATATAATCCACCAACACGACGGCGATGTCGCAGCCCTCGTCGCGCAAGCTGCGGATCGCCTCAAATGCGTCGTCGCCGCTTTGCGCGACTTCAATCACATACACATCCCCAAACGCTTGCGTTAATTCTCGTTTCAGGCTGTCAGTCACGATTTTTTCATCGTCCACGCAGAGAACGGCTATTTGTGATGTCATTGCGGCTGCGCTCCTTCAAGCAATTCTTGCAGCAGATCGAACCGATAGGTTTTGACAATCCAGGTCAACGCCTCGGCTAATAATGAATTTCGCTGACGCACTTCGTTGATCGCGTCAGACATGGCCTCAATATCCACCATCAGCACCGCTTCCCGCAGCGGGGCGAGCAGGGCGGTCGGCAGCGCGGCAAGCTGCTGCCCAATCAATAAATTCGGCAGAATGTGCGCCTGCCCGTTCCGGCTTTCCTGAACTTCGTAGGAATGAATATCCTCGATGAGCGGTTGAAGCTCGAAATCTTCCGGCCGCTGCGCTTTGGCGAGAAACAGCACGCGCTCAATCAGCAGCAGCAAATGCTTGCCGCTTTTCAAGATTTCTTCCACGTATTCCTGATGCTCCTCAGAAAGCTGCTTGCTTAAATCGAGCAACTGCGCAAAGCCTAAAATGATGTTCAACGGCGTGCGCAGTTCGTGCGTGATATTGGAAAGAAACCGGCTTTTCGCCGTGTTCGCCGCCTCAGCCGCCTCTTTCGCCTGCCGCAATTCATGCGTGCGGGCGTTCACGCGCTCTTCGAGAAACGCATTCAGCGATTCCAGCGTCATCTTTGCCAATCGCTCCTGATCTAAGGCGCGTTGCAGGCTTTCCTGCTGCTGAATAATCTGCTGTTTCCGGCGATAGCTCTCCAACGCTTCCGTCAGCGTCAATTTCAGGTCATCTTCATCCCAAGGTTTGGTGAGGTAGCGGTAAAGATTCGCCGCATTCACGGCGTTGCGCACGTCCTCCGCATTCGCCTGTCCGGTCAGAAAAATTTTCAGCGCGTCTGGATGGCGGCGATGAATCGCGGCAAGCAGCGCGTCCCCTTTCATGCCGGGCATGATCTGATCCGAAATCACGACCGGCACTTCCACGCCCTCGCGCAGCCATTCTTCGACCATTTCAAGCGCGTCCTCGCCATTTTCGGCGGTTTCGATAAGATAGTCCTGCCCAAAAGAATGCGTCAATTGATCCGCAAGGCTGGTCAATACCAAATGTTCATCATCCACGCATAAAATCACGGGTTTGTTCATGACGGTCATATTCGATTCTTGTCACTCATGTTACGCAACGTCTCAGAAACTGTTTTAAAAGTTGCGCGTGTTCCCCAGAAGACGAATAATCTGGTAGCCCCGCCCCTACGTGGCGGGAATATGCGCCAATGTCCCGCCACGTAGGGGCCGGGCTACCGTTCGGATCAAATACAGAGTTTCTATCAAGACGGCTGCGCGTTCAAAAGGGTTGCATGGCCGTTACGCGCAAGCGCTAACCCGGATGACAGCGTTTCAATCAACTCTTCCTGCGTCCAGGGCTTGCGCAGACACCGATGCAGCCGAGCATCCCGGCTCGCGCGATCAACCGCGCCTTGATCCGCTTGCCCCGTGAGCATCACCGTCACGATGCTCGGAAAACGCTGATGAACGCGGGCGAGGAACTCATCGCCTCTCATGCCCGGCATCAGCCAGTCCGAGACGACGATCAAAATTTCAAAGAGATGGCCTTCCAATTCGTCAATGACTTCAAAGGCTTCGTCCGCGCTTTCGGCAAATTCATAATGATAGTGATCCCCGAACGAGCTTTCCAATTGATCGCGCAAACTGGTCAAAATCATCGGCTCATCATCCACGCATACAATCGCTTTCTTCCCCATGCGTTTTCCCCCTTCGCTATCGGTTCTCAGCAAAACTACAACGGCAGAAACACGCGGAACGTCGTATTGCCGGGCTGACTCTCCACCGTAATCGCGCCCTGATGCCGCGCCAAAATTTTCCGCACAATATCCAGTCCCAAGCCGCTCCCTTCGCCCGCCGCCTTTGTCGTAAAAAACGGATCGAAAATGCGCGGCAAATTTTCCGGCGCGATGCCGTGTCCCGTATCCGTCACCTGCACCACGACCGCCTGCCGCTCGTCTGGCGGATCGCGCGGCGGCATGCGATCTTGATACACATGAATTTCCAGCCGCCCCGCGCCTTGCATGGCTTGAATCGCGTTATGAATCAGGTTCGTCCAGACCTGCTTCAATTCGTCCGGGTAGCATTCCACCTGCGGCACGGGCGCGTAATTCGTGACAAGCTCGATGCCATATTTCAGTTGATTATGATACAGCGTCAAGACAATATCAATCCCTTCCGTGACCTGCGCCCGCGCTTTCTGGTCAGATTCTTCATAGTGCATGTAATTTTTCAGGGCGAACACGATTTTCGAGACGCGATCCACGGCGAACATGATATTCTGGCTGTTATTTTTCTGCATGAACAGGTTGTATGCGGTTTGCAGAACGAAAATGCTGCCCTCTTCGTGCAGCAGAGGCAGAAACGGCGTCGCGTCATCATAAATGCCCATATTGACTAACAGTTTGGCGGCGGCTTCCGCGTCATGAATTCCGGCGGCGGCAAGCTGCTCTTGCATGTCGCGGCGCTTCTGGCGGGATTCCCGCGAGGACAGCACGATTGTATGCGAAAGCGACGCTTGCAGCAGCGCGAGAAAATCGGCCTGCCGCTCCGGCGAAAGCGTCTGAAATAAGCGCGGCAGATAATCCAGCGAATGCTCAAGCGCATGGGAAATGTTCGTGATTGACGCGCGAATCGCCCCTAACGGCGTGTTGATTTCATGCGCGATTCCGGCGATGAGATGGCCGAGCGCGGCGATTTTTTCTCGTTGAATCAGTTGATCCTGCGCGACCTTCAGTTGATGCATCGCGTCCGACAACGCCTGATTTTGCTCTTCGAGCCGCCGTTGCAGGCCGCGCAGCGTCAAATGCGTTTCGACGCGCACCAGCACTTCCTCCGCCTGAAACGGCTTGGTGATGTAATCAACCGCCCCCAGCGAAAACGCCTTCACTTTATCCAGCACGTCATTTTTCGCGCTGATGAAAATGACCGGAATGTCGCGGGTGCGCTCATCCGCTTTGAGTCGTTCGCAGACGTCGTAGCCGGAGAGATTCGGCATCATGACATCCAGCAAAATCAAATCGGGAGGATCGGCCTTTGCCGCGTTAATCGCCAACGCCCCGTCCGGCACGGGACGCACCATAAATTCTCGATCCGCGAGAATTTCGGCTAACAAGCGCAAATTCGCAACGGTATCGTCAACCACTAAAATACTTTGTCGGCCATTCATGCGCGTTC
>CAZCGG010000005.1:0-21264 GCA_964498135.1 uncultured Candidatus Moduliflexus sp. | reverse complement strand
TTCGCAACGGTATCGTCAACCACTAAAATACTTTGTCGGCCATTCATGCGCGTTCCCCCAAGAAAATGATAAACGCAGGACTTACACACCCCACCCTCTCCCTCCCCTCAATCAGGGGGGGATATATTTTTCTGTTGTCTCCCTCCCTTGATTGAGGGGAGGGTTGGGCGGGGTCTGCATAAGTCCTGAAACGGTCAGCCCCGCCGTTTCTTCAAGAAACAGCGGAGGTCTGCTCGTTGATTTCTTCCGGCGTCAGCATCGTCAAAATAGCTTGATATTCAAAATTATTCACGAGCGCGTCCAACCTATCGGCGCATGCGGGCGCAACCTCACGAATGCGACCGATGCAGGACGAGATGTCATCCATGTTGACGCGGATAATCGCTTGCGCCAACGCCTCGCGCATGCTGCTCGGAATCATGGCGACGGCTTCCGGCAAGCAATGCGCCGCGTTCGCGGATGCCGCCATTTCCGGCGCAGGCGGATCATTTTCATACACGAACCGCATGCCAAGATATTTCGCCATGATGTCGAAAATCTCGGATTCCCGGAACGGCTTGCGGACGAAATCATCGCAGCCGGTGGACAGCACCGCCAGCCGGTCATGTTCGAACGTGCTGGCCGTCAGCGCGATAATGGCGGTCGCCTGCCCCTTGACGGTCTGCTTGATGCGCTTCGTCGCTTCATAACCGTCCATCACCGGCATGCGCATGTCCATCCAAATCAAGTGCGGCAGCCAAGCGTCCCAAATGGCGACGGCCTCTTGACCGTTCTCGGCTTCGCGCACGTCCAGCCCGTCCAGCGAAGCCAACAGTTTGACGAGCAGCAGGCGATTGATTTTTTTATCGTCAACTACCAAAATTTTATAGCGCGGCTGCCCCGGCTCAAGGCCAATGACGCGGCGCGGCGGCAACGACGATTCCTGCGCGGCGGCGGTCGCTTCCAGCAGGGGAAGACGCACGCAAAACGTCGAGCCTGTCCCGAATTCGCTGCTGACCGTGATGCCGCCGCCCAGCAATTCGGCAAACTTCCGACTGATTGCCAAGCCCAAGCCCGTGCCTTGCAGCGAATCTCTGCCGGTTTTCGTCTGCACGAACATGTCAAACAAAGACGCCACTTCTTCCGGCGTCATGCCGTGTCCAGTATCTTCAACCTCAAACAGCAGGAGATGAGACGTTTCTTGATCCGAATCGAGCGTCTGCGTCACGCGAATGGCGATATGGCCGCGTTCCGTGAATTTCACGGCGTTGCTCAGCAGATTCAGCAGAATTTGCCGTAAGCGGCCTTCATCCGTGCAGATGAAGCGCGGCAAATCGGGCGGCGCGCTGACCGTGAACGTCAGGCGTTTTTCTTCAATGCGCAGCCGGAAAATATCTTCAATCTCATGCAACAGCCGGAGCAGGTCTATATTCGCCAGATTAAGCGAAACGCGCCCCGCTTCGATTTTCGACAAATCCAGCACGTCGTTGATCATTGTCAGCAAATGCTCCCCGCTGCGCCGGATAATGTCAAGATGTTCGTCATCTTCCGCCGAAAGGCCGCCGCCCCGGCGCATCAATTGCGAAAAGCCTAAAATCGCGTTCAACGGGGTGCGCAGTTCGTGGCTCATGTTCGCCAAAAACATGCTTTTGGCGTGATTCGCCGCTTCTGCCGCGATTTTCGCGCGCTCCAATTCCGCGACAAGCTGCTGCAATTGCTGCGTCCGCTGCGCCACCTCGCTTTCCAGATTCGCTTTATGCCGCTCCAATTCCTGCTGCGTTTCGCGATATTGCGTCAAGCTCTCGCCCAACCGCGTCAGCAAAAGATTGATGGCGCGAATCAATTCGCCAAATTCGTCGTCGCGGTGGCTGGTGAGAATCGGCAGCAGCGCCTTGCCCGGATGATTGATTTCAACGGACGAAAGACGGCGCATAATCTCGAGCAGAGGGCGCGTCGTGGACGCATAAAAGATAGAAAGCAGCGCGCCGGACAGCACGATGTTTCGGATAAAGTCGTTGATGATGACGATGCGCATCCGGCGGAAAAAATTGGCCGCCAGCAGATAGCTGTCCACTGTCACCAGCAAATCGCCGATGTGACGCGGCGTTTCTTCATCGGATATTAACGGAATGACTTCTGTTTCTTGCTTGCGGCCAAACGCGAGTTCCGCGAGCCATCGAAATCTTCCAGGGCGTTCCGGCCGTTCTTTTCCGGCAAGAAGATGATTCTCTTCGTACAGTTGCGCTTTCCGAATCGGCTCATACAGAAACAGCCCGTTCATCACGCTGTCCGCTAAATCCGATCTGAGGTCAAACGCGGCTTTGGCCGCCGATTCCTTGACCATGCCGATCATCGTGGAAATCGTCTCTTCCACTTGATGCCGCTCTCGATGCAGATCATAGCCGAGTTGAATGACGCTTAAAATCGCGCCAGCCAAAAAAGCGACTAACACGGTATTTTGAGCCTGACGATAGGCAATATGCTGACGAAAGCGGAACGGCATTTTTCTCATGCGGCAATGCAATTTAGAGATTGATGAACATTACGAGCGTAGAGACGCGCGGCCGCGCGTCTCTACGGGAACGGCGAAAACCGGGTTACAAGCGGCTATTCATGCGCTCGATAAATTGCTCGACCGTAAACTCCCCGACGATGAACCGTTTCGTGGTATCTTCCCACATGTTTTGCGCGGCCTTTTCCGAGAAATTTTGATACGTGAATCCTTCCGGCGCGGGCTGCTGCCCCTTGCGCTGCGCCGTTAATTGGCCGAACAGCGATTGCTCGGTCAGCGCGTCCGTCGAGACGGGATACGGCGCTTGCACGTACTGCGCCCACAATGCGGCGGCCGTCGGCGTCATCAAAAATTCCAGAAACCGCTTGGCTTCGGCAAGATGCACGCTATGCGCATTCGCGCCGTATCCGGCCACCCACGAGATTTCATACAAACCATTCCCTTTGCCGCCGTTGACGTGAAACCAATCCAACACGCCGATATTGCCGCGATCATGCGCCGTCGTCGCATACTTGCTGTAAAAAAACGTGCCGCAGAAATTCATCGCCGCGCGGCCGTCCGTCACCTCAAAAATGCCCTCAACCATGCCAAGCGCGTTCGCTTTGTCCTTGTCGTAGCCCTGCGCGTCCACAACCTGCTTCCAGAACGTCAGCCCGGCGACGACATCCGGATCGGAGAAATTAATGTCCCCTTTCAGCAGTTTCGCCATTTTTTCCGGCCCGATATACCGGAACAGCGTGTTGATAATCGGCAGCCCGGCCTTCACTGTGCGATCCGCCGTTCCCTCGCCAATCGGCGTGATTCCGGCAGCGCGGAGTGTTTTGACGATCTCCAAAAATTCCGCTTCCGTCAAATGATGATCCTGCGGCAGCGTGATGCCCGCCTGTTGAAACAGATCTTTATTGTAGTAAATCGCATTGGACAGCCCTTCGATGGGCAGAAAATTTTTGACGCCACTGCCGTCAAATCCGACCGACAACGCCGACCAACTCGGAGCGACTTGCGCCGTGATGGACAAATCGCTGAGATCCGCTAATGAGCGGTTAATGCGCGGATGCGAAAAGCCATGATCTAAATACGTAATATCCGGCTCGGCGGAATCAAGCGCAAATGGAAGCTTATCCAACAATTCCTTTTTCGGAACCCAGACCACCTCAAGCGCGATGCCGGTCGTTTTCTGAAACTCCGCCGTAACCGCCTTGATAAAATTGACTTTCGCCGGTTCTTCGCCCCAATGACTCCACATCACCAACCTTTTATCTTGCGCCGCCGCATTCGCCGCCATGCCGAACAATGCCGCCGAAAACAACATCCCCTTGGCGAATTGCGCCATCGTCATCATGATGTTTTTCATAACGCCCCCGCTCGTCCCACGCAGAGTGTGGGACGAGGAATTTATAAAGTGTCAGACACTTTCAACGTGTCTGACACTTCTTTAGAATGTTATTGCCCAGCCGCGCCGCTCGCGGGAACGGAACACGGCAATTTCGCAAATCCGGCGTTATACGCCTGATCCGTAACCTTGAACGTCAGCACGTGCGCGCCCTCCGCCAGATCGGGCAGCGTGAGCGTGTATGTTTCCTGCTTGCTGTCGCTGACGCCGTCTTCCGGGAAAATCGCCAGCCATTCGCCGCCGTCAAGCGCGTATTCTGCCCGCAGCAGACGGCTCGTCGCGTCCTGCGCGGACACCGTGACGCTCACCGCGCCGCCTTCCTGCGCCGCATTCTGCGAGATCGAAACCGTCGGCGCGGTATTGTCCACCGTCAGCCGCTCGCTGATTTTTTCCGCTTGCAGCGCACGCGCAGGCGGATTATCCGGCTGGTCACTCGCCGTGACTTTCACAACATATTCGCCGTCGGCCAGCGCCGCGCTGTCCAAAATATACGTTGACGCGCTCAACTCGTCTTCCAATTCCATCCAGACGCCTTCCCCTTCGCCGCGGATTGAAACCGTGTAGATCAGGTTGTCGCCATTCGGATCGCTCGCCGACCACAGCACGGCGATTTTCCCCATCGGCACGGCTTCGGGCGCGGTCAAGCCGGAAATCGCCGAGTCATCGTCCTCGCTTTTGATTGGGCGTTTCGTCCCGTTTTTCGCGCCATTCGAGCGCGCGCCGCTCCCGCTCGTTTTCGCCTCTTGCGGTTCGGTCGGCGACGCGGTCAGCAGCGCCTTGAATTGCGGGGCCAAGTTGTTCGGCAGATACGCGACGGAAACGTCTTCCAGCACAGGCGCTTGCTCTCCTTGCGCCGTCAGAATTGCTTTCCACTGGACGAACCGCGCCGCCGGACTCGCAATCGGCTCTTGCGCCGCATTCCGCAGTTCGGCTGACCATTGGCTCCATGTATCGTCCGGCGTCTCCGTGTTGCCGCTTCTCGTCATCAGCGTCACGCCCGGCGTTCCGCGCCAAAAGATGTTGCCCCACGTCGCGGTCGTCGCGGCGTCATGCGCGACGGAGAGGTATTCCGCCTTCTCAACAGGGCGCCCCGCGACGCGCAACACCGCGCCGCTTTCGCCTGTTCCCATGTAAAGCGTTCCGGCGTTGCTGCGATACAAGGCGATGATTTGCTGCGCGTCCGATTTGATCTGCTGGCGAAAATCGCCGTTCTCGTCCACGCGCAAGACCGCGCCTTTTTGATCCGTTCCGGCAAGCAGCGACGCGCCATCCGCGATGAGTGTGTACACCAACAAATCATCCAATTCCGCGAGCGTCGTCAGCGTCCCGTCCGGGCTAAGGCGGTAAATCACCGAGCGTTTCGGCGTTTTGCCGACCACCGCGATTTGCGGCTCTTCCTCCTTCGCGGCAGCGGCGGGCGCTTTCGGCAACACGACACTGCTCAATGCCGCGAAATACAAATGGCCTTCCGCGTCGCGGGCGAGCGCGTGAATTTCCTCTTCTTTGGCGTGAAACAGGCCAAACGCATGGCCGTCCAAATCAACTTTATACGCCACGCCTTTCCCTTCGGTCACGGCGTACAGCCACCCCTGCGGATCGAACAAGACCGACATCACGTGCGTCTGCGGCGAATCGTACAGCACCGCGCCGCTGCCGTCCGGCAGAATCTTGAAGATTTTGCCCGTCTCGCCTGAGCCTGCGTAGAGCGTCTGATCCGCGCCGAACGCCAACGACCAGACGTAATGCTCGCCGGTCATGAAAAACGTCTGCGCCACACCGTCGGGCGTCAGCTTGTAAATCAGGCCGTCCGGCGCGGTCCCTGCGTAAATATTCCCCTGCGCGTCAACCGCGAGGCTGAGAATGCTAACTTCCGGCGAATCAAAAAAGACGGAGGTTTTGCCGTCCGGCGCGATTTTGAAAATTTTCCCCTGCTCGCCCGTGCCAGCGTACACGTTTCCTTGCGCATCTTCTGTCAGCGCCCAGACCTGCGCGTCCTGATCGCTTAATTTCAGGACGCTTTCCGTCGCAAGCGGCAGCGTGATTTCGCCCGTGCTGGTCAACGCGACCGGATCGCTTTCCCCTTTTTGAAAATCTTGGCGGCTGGTCATCGTCCAAATTTCCGTCTGGGCGCATTCCGCCGAAATCGCCGCCCAACCCGCCGCAAGCGCTAACGCAAAGCCGGTCAACCGGCGCACTGTCTCGCTGTATCTGTTCATTCGGTTTCGTCTCCTTCTTCTTTCGGTTGCATCGGTTCGATGGGCTGGACAGGCTGCATTTGCCCGGCCTCTTCCGTTTCTGTTTCCGTCAAATGGCCGTCAATCCGAATCGGCAGGGCTGAACAGCCGCTCATCACGTACTCCGTGCCAATCAATTTCCGCGCTAAAATCCGCCCCCGCGTCAAGCTATTCTGGCCGGAAGACCGCCTGCCGGAATTCAGCATGGACATCATCGAAAGCGGCGGCGACGGAAATTCCTGCCCCTGAATCACCGCGCCCGGCTTGAGATCGAGCAGCGACAGCACGAGCGTGTTGCGATTCACTTTTTCTTGCAGCAGGCGTTTCAACTGCTCCAAATCTTGCGGCGTGTATTTCGCCTGCGCCCGCATCGTCTCAATCGCGGCCGTCACGTCCGCGTCGCAGGCGAACAGCAGCGCGACGCCGGACGCCGTTTCCTGCGGAATCGTCAGCGTCTCGGTCAACGTGAGCGGCTCGGCGTTGTACGGCTGCACCGTGATGGAGGCTTCGAGGGCGTCGCCGGGGCGCGCCACTTCGTTGTTCACGCGCATGCCGATAATGTCGGCGGCTTGCGGCACATGCTTAATCGTCATGTCCAGCGAAACGCGCTCCACGCTGACCGGCTCGAATTCATTGTCAATCAGTAGGTCTAACGGGACGAACGCGCCAAGAATCGCCTCGATGGGCGATTCCTTACCGTTGAATTGGCTTTCCGTCGTCATGGGGCTGGAATCCGCCAATTGAATGGTCGTCCGCGTGGCAACCGCAAATTCCCCTTCCGCATGATCCGACGAATAGACCGCGTTCAGCGCGGCGATTTTCATCAGCAGCGCGGCCAGCGGCTTGTAATTCATCACCTCGAACGCAAATTTACTCGGCGCGGCGGCATCCGGCGGCGTCAGCGTCACCTCAAACGGAATCATGCGCGGCGTCTGCCCGATTTTGCCGGAAATCCCGGTGCGCCGGTCTTGCGTGATTGCGCCGACCGGCGCGAGCGGCGACGCCATTTTGAACGACCGGTACAGGCTTGGCACGGCGAAATGCACATAGGCGGCGGTCATCGGAAAGTCCACCGGCCCGGCAAAGAACATCGGATGCCCGAAGGCGATAATCTTGTCGCCGTCACGGTACGTGACTGTGCCGACGCCGCTGAAATCCAAATCGCCGCGCACCAACTGGATGCCGACGGCGGAGCCGGGCTGCAAATCCGTGTCCGCGTCCGCGACAACGGCTTTCGATGCGCTGCCGCCCTGCATCGGCGCGATGCGCCATGCCGCCAATTCCTTTTCCAGCACGGCGAACGCGCGCGGATCGAGGCCAGAGACGACAAGCGGCGTGTCAATCGGCGCGAACTGCATGCCCTTGCCTTCGCCGCCGCGCCACGCGAACATCTCGCGGGAAGCCGATTGCGCGGGCGCGTTCAGCCGCTCCGCGTCTTGCAGCATTTCGTGAATCGGCGTGATGCCGACAATCGGCTCTTTCAGGAAGAGCGTAGGCGTGAAGGCCAGCGCGCCGATCAGCTTGCCGTCAATGTAAATCGGGCTGCCGCTCATGCCCGCTAACACGCCTGATTGCTCCAACGGCAGCGGCCCGCCGGAGATTCGCGCCATAATCTCGTCGCCGCCGGGGCTTTGGTTGGTTAAAACGCCTAAAATCTCCACGTTGAACTCTTCGATTTTTGTGCCGGAAAAGACCGTTTTGCCAATTCCTTTCATGCCGGGGCGAATCTCGCCAACCGGCATAAGCTGCGGCGGCTCGGCGCGGCCAATCTCGCCGAGCATCAGCGCGAGCGTCAGGCTCAAGACCGCCGTTTTGATAAAATGTTTCATCTGTTTCATGCGTCAAACTCCTGTGGTTAAGCGTGATGCGATGTGATGCGTGAATGTCGCGGAGAATCGTGATGGCGGGGAATGAAGAAGTCAAGAAAATTCCTGCCTGCATAACGCAGCGCGGCAGATATAGCATATTTAATTAGGATTGACCATAGACTTTTGAAGGCTTAAAGACTTCAAAAGTCTGTAGTCACACGTCAACTGACGCTGCGATACAGCCAATCAGGATAACCGGGCGACGGCTCGCCGAACGCGCGCGCCAAGACGAACAGGTTATCGCGCCACGCCGGGCGCATCCATTTCAGCAGCCGCGCCAGCCATTTCGCATGCGGCTGAATGTCCTCGATGCGGAGCGTTTCGACGACAAAGCCGCCATGCGCTAACAGCCGTTCGACTTCCTGCGGCGCGTATTCGCGGTTATGGCGGCCATACGCGCCATAGCCGGAGTAAGCATCATAAATATTCCGGCCAATCGCCAACTTCAGGAAATTTTGGCAGGCCAGCACGTTCGGCGTGGTCAGCAGCAGCCAGCCGTTTGGGCGCAGAACGCGGCGGATTTCGCGCAAGCAGTGAAGCGGATTGACCGTCAGATGCTCAAGGATTTCGCCGCACAAGACGAACTCGAATACGCCTGTTTCATAGGGGAACGGCTCGGTTTCGACATTGAAATGATCGTAGGCGAATTCATGCCGCTCCTGAAACGCCGCATTCGAGACGACATGCCGGCCGCCGCGCTCCTGATGGCCTGCGCCGAAAAAATTCGCCAACGTCAGGCGATAGCCGCGAAACCGCCGAATCAGCAACGTCAGAAAGTAGGGATTCGCGCCTAATTCGAGCAGGCGGCTCTCCGGCGACGGCGCGGGCGGAATCATCGTCAGCGTCAGCATGAAGCGCCGGAAAGCGTGACGCAGATATTCCGCGCCTTCCGGCTCGTTCCCGGCGAAGAGGTCGAATCCGGCCAAATAGTCGCGCAGGGCGGCTTCGTCGCGTTCTTGGATTATTTTCATGTCATGCCATGCGGAGCGGAGCGCATGATAAAAGACTTCAAAAGTCTTGAAGACTTTTGAAGTCTCGCCCTCCAATATCTTAAAAATCAAATGCTCATATAGGCCGCATAAGATAGCCATTTGAAGAACAGCAAGCGCGGGCGGCGTTCGTTCAAGCCATAGACGCGCTGCCAGACAACATAATCGAGGCAGCCGACGCCATACGCGGCGAACGCGCCGAACGCATCGGCGAAGACATCATGCAGGCTGCAATGGCGTCCCGGCACGAAATATTGATGCAGTTCATCTGTCAGGCCATACGCGACGGCGCACAACGCGCCGAATAAGCAGACGCGCTGCCACGCGGCGAAACGCCCGTCAGGAAGGCCGCGCGAGAGCAACGCGCGCAGCAGCAGCAGCGCGAGCAGAAAATATTCGACGGCATGAAGCACGTAATCCGGCGTCTCCCCTTGAAAGGTCGGATTCGACATGGCCGAGACGCAGAAAATCGCCGCCATGTACGCGAACGGCGGCAGGTAAAACACTACCCATGATTGAAGGCGTTTTTTCATAAATTTTCGAGCGGCAAGCGGTCAGACGCCTCGAAGGCGTCTGACCGCTATTTCGCAGAAACATTCGCTGCCAATTTGCGCGAAAATATTCTTTCGTCAAGAAAAAATACCGGAAAAGAGCGCTTGACGCCCTTGAATTTCCGGTGGTGGTCTGATGTGAACTACGTTATTAAAGGAATGTCAGATCTTGATTTGACCGCGAAATCAAAATTTCGCACTCCAGCAATGTTTCGCAGTTCATATCAAATCACTACCGAATTTCCCTGCATGCAGCGAGAATCTCTCGCGTAAAAAAGCCAAAGAATCTTCTGGACAAAAAATTCGTTCTGCGCTCTGTTTGCTTTCGGTTGGAATGAGTTATCCTATCATCACGCACAAGATGAAAACAGGAGTGTCAAATCTTGATTTGACGGCGAAAGGCCGCGAAATTAAAATTTCGCGCTCCTAATTTACATGGGAGAATGACATGATCAAATTGCGGGGGAACATGCTGGCGCTCATGCTGTGCTGCGGCCTGACGCTGACCGCGCCGGGATGGGCGCAATCGCTGAACGACAAGGTGATCGAGCATCATCTTTCGAACGGCATGACGCTACTGATGTATGAGCGCCATCAAGCGCCGATTGTCGCCTGCCACCTGTACGTCAACGCCGGTTCGGCCAATGACGCGCCGGGGCAGACCGGCATCGCGCATATGACCGAGCATATCGCGTTCAAAGGAACGAAAACGCTCGGCACGACAGATTACGCGGCGGAAAAGCGGCAGCTTGACCGCCTTGACGCGCTCTGGCAGCAGATTGTTGCGGAGCAGGAAAAAGGCGAACAGACGGATCAAGCGGTTTTGAAAACGTTGCGGGATACGTTCGCGCAGGCGGAAGCGGAGGCCGGGAAATACGTTATTTCCGAGGCGTACAGCCAGATTATGGAGGAAAACGGCGGCGTGGATCTCAACGCGACGACATCTTCTGATGCAACGGAATATTTCGTCAGTCTGCCCGCCAACCGTCTGGAACTCTGGATGAAACTTGAGGCTGACCGCCTGATGAATACCGTGTCACGCGAATTTTACAAAGAACGCTCGGTTATCATGGAAGAACGCCGGATGCGCACGGACGATTCGCCGGTCGGCATGCTGTTTGAGCAATTCCTCGCGGCAGCGTATATTGCCCATCCTTACGGCATTCCCGGCATCGGCTGGGCATCGGACATCGCGCAGATCACGCCGCAGCAGCTCATGCAATTTTACGCTGCGTATTACGCGCCTTCAAACATGACCGTCGCGGTCGTCGGCGATATCCAGCCGAATGACGTGATTCGCCTTGCGGAGAAGTATTTCGGGCAGATTCCGGCGCGGCAGGCGGCGCCGAAAATTTGGACAATCGAGCCGAAGCAGATCGGCGAGCGGCGCGTGTACGTGCCGCAAGATTCCAACCCGTATGTGCTGATCGGCTATCATCGCCCGGCGGTCACGGACAAAGACGATCTCGTCTTTGATGTCATTTCGTTTCTGCTCAGCAACGGCATGACCTCGCGGTTCTACCAAGAATTGGTCGAAAAACAGCAATTGGCGGTTGATGTGAACGCGATAGCCTCGTTTCCGGGACAGAAATATCCGACGCTGTTCGTCATTCTCGGCGTTCCGCTTGAGCCGCATACGCCGCAGGAGCTTGAAAACGCCATCTACGCCGAGCTTGAAACGCTCAAAACGCAGCCGGTGGACGCGCATACGCTGCAAAAGATCATCAACAATGTCGAAGCCGGGTTCATTGCTTCGCTCTCGTCGAATAGCGGACTGGCCGAGCAATTGGCGTTCGCGCAGAACGTCATGGGCGACTGGCGGGCGGCTGAGCGGCAGCTTGAGCGCGTCAAAACGATTACGGCAGACGACGTGATGCGCGTGGCGCAGACGTATTTCACGGAAGAAAACCGCACCGTCGCGTGGTTGATTAAACAACAATAATTTCAGGGAAACCATGCCAGAACCACCGACAGCGCGGACGTTATAAAGTAAATTTCTCGCGCCAAGGCGCAAAGGTTATTTTTCAGTATTCTTGGCGTCTTTGCGCGAGAAATTTATTCCCGACATCCGGCTGTCTGCGGCGGCTTGGCATGGCAGAAATTTATGACATTGCATCTTCAACGCGCGCCATTTCGCATGGCGTGGGCGGTTATGCTGATCGCCTTGATTTCAGGCGGATGCGGCGCAAAAACGACGCAGACCGTCGCGCGGGCTGACGCGCCGCAGACGTTTCCGCCGCTCACGTTCACGCCGCCGACCATCGAACGGCACACGCTCGATAACGGCATGAAAATTTATTTCCTGCCAGACCACGAATTGCCGATCATTTCCATGTCGGCCTTAATTCGAACCGGCAGCATCTACGAACCGGCGGAAAAAATCGGGCTGGCCGCCATGACGGCGGAAGTGATGCGCACGGGCGGCACGAAAACGCATTCGTCAGACGAAATCAACGAAATTTTGGAATTCTCGGCCGCGTCCGTCGGCATGGACATTGATGACGAAAGCGGCTCGGCGGGCCTCTGGACGCTGAACAAAAATCTGGACGCCGGGCTGGAAATTTTCGCCGACATGCTGCGGCAGCCGGTCTTTGAGCCGGATAAATTCGAGTTAGCGAAACGCCATTTGCTGGAAGGAATCCGCCGCCGCAACGATGAGCCGGAAGAAATCAGAAGCCGCGAATTCATGCGGCTGCTGTACGGCAAAATGCACCCGCTCGCCCGCATTCCGCAGCCGCAGACGGTCAACGCCATCACGCGGGACGATTTGATCGCGTTTCATCACACCTATTTTCATCCGAATAATATCATGCTGGCCGTCACCGGCGACTTCGAATCCGGCGACATGCTTGCCAAATTGACGGCGGCGTTCGGCGATTGGCCGTCGGCAGAAATCACCTTCCCGCCGGTCGAGCCGGTCAAGCTGGAATTTTCGCCCGCCGTCGCCTTGATTGACAAAGCAGGGGAGCAGACGAACCTTGCCATCGGGCATCTCGGCCTCAAGGCGGATAACCCCGATTATCCGGCGGTGCGCGTGATGGATTTGATTCTCGGCTCAGGCGGATTTTCGAGCCGCTTATTTCAGAAGGTGCGCACGGAGCGCGGCCTCGCCTATTCGGTCGGCTCGTATTTCGGCGCGGGAACGCGGGATTACGAGGCGTTCCTCATCTTTTGCGGCACGCGGAACGACGCGGCGCGAGAGACGATTCAAGTGATTTGCGACGAGCTTCAAGCACTTGTCACGACGGCGGTGAGCGACCGCGAAGTCGAATCGGCCAAAAATCAATATCTCAATTCGTACATTTTCAAAATTGCGACAGGGGACGCCATTGTCAACCGGGCGATGTTTTATGAATACGCCGGGTATCCGCCTGATTTTTTGGAGACATTCCGGCAGCGGCTCATGGCAGTCACGGCGGCGGACGTGCTGCGCGTGGCGAAACTTTATCTGCATCCCGACGCCTTAAAAATTTTGGCGGTCGGCAGCCGCAGCCAGATTGCCGACGCATTAGCGACGTTTGGCGCGGCGCGGGAGATTCCGCTCGAGCCGGTTGAATGACGCGACTCCGTACCGCGAACGCCCGCGTTCGCAGCCCGACGAGGACGTCGTGGGACGAAGAACCCTCAAAAACCAAATGGGCGGGGAAACCCCGCCCCTACGTTAGCGCGTTTGATACATGGAACAACCGAACATTTTGTGCATTGAGCATGACGAGGCGATTCGCGTCGCGATCTGCGATTATCTCGAACATTCGGGCTTTCCCGCGCGGCAAGCCAACTGCGGAACAGACGGATTGGCGCGTTTCCGCGAGCAGCCCGCCGATTTGGCGTTGGTAGATTTGCGCTTGACGGATATGAACGGATGGGACGTTCTCTCCGAGTTGCGCCGCGTTGCGCCGGACATGCCACTGATTGCCATCTGCGGCAAGGAGGATGAGGAGGAACGGTTCAACGCCATTCGCGTCGGGGCGGCGGCGTATCTCGCCAAGCCGGTTGACGACTTAAAAATACTTATGGTCGTCGTGAATCGCTGCCTCGAACGCGTCGCGCTCTTTCGGCAGAATCGGGAATACAAGGAAATGCTTGAGCGGCTGCTTCGCGAAAAAACGGCGGCGCTGGCGGAACTTGAACTCGCCAATAACGAGTTAAACAATTTCGCCCATATCGTCTCGCATGACTTGAAATCGCCGTTGCGCGGCATCAGTCAGCTTGCCTACTGGTTCGCGGAAGACTATGCCGAATATATCGGCGACAGCGGCCGCGACATGCTGACGCTGTTGCTGAATCGCGTCAAGCGCATGGATAATTTGATCAACGGCATCCTGCAATATTCCAGAATCGGACGCGGCAGCCGCAAAGAGGCATCGGTGGACGTGAATCTGCTGCTGAAAGACCTCTTTATCTTGCTTGACGTGCCGGCGCATATTCATATCCATATCCCGCAGCCCCTGCCCGTGCTGTTCGGCGAGGAAATCCGCATCGAACAGCTTTTTCAAAATCTTGTGGATAACGCGATCAAGTTTATGAATAAACCGGAGGGAAACATCACCATCTCGTCCGCAGATACGGGCGAGTTCTGGACATTTTGCGTCGAAGACGACGGCCCCGGCATTGACCCGAAATATCACGAAAAAATCTTCCAGATGTTCCAAACGCTGACGCCGCGCGATGAGCAGGAAAGCACGGGGATCGGGCTGACGATTGCCAAAAAGATCGTGGAATTTTACGGCGGTCGCATTTGGCTTGAATCGGCGGTCGGAAACGGATGCAAGTTTTTCTTCACGCTCCCGAAATCTCCTGCCTCAACACAGGCGCTCAGACCTTTTCAAGGCTTCTGATCACTGCCCGAAAGCGTTTTTATCGCAGACGCTTGCTCGCCCGGCTTTTTCCTTGACAAAGAACGTCACGCGACGTATAAGTTCATGGTCGCAGACAAAAACGCCTGCGCCGCCATTTCACCCACAACGCAACCGAAAGAAATAGGTGTGATAGGACTTACGCAGACCCCACCCCACCCTCCCCTCAACCAGGGGAGGGAAAATATTTTTCTGTTGTCTCCCTCCCCTGATTTAAGGGGAGGGCGGGGGTGGGGTGCGTAAGTCCTGTGTGAACGAAGAACATGGCCGATAAGACGCCGCAGCTTTCTCGCGTAGTGACGATGCTTTCGCGCGCGGACATCATGACGCCGCTTGCCGACGCGCTCACGGGGGCGGGCTATTGCGTCAGAACGTGCGCTGACGACGAGGCGGCCGAACGGCTGACGGAATTGCCGGTTCACGCGATCATTTTCGAGAATGATCCGGCGGACGAGCGCGGCAGGCTGTTCTGCGTTCAGCAATTCGCGGCGCTCTGCCATGACGCGCGCCACGTCACGTTTTTCCCCTTTGCCGCCACCATCGAGATGATGCAGGCGACAATTCAGCACGTGATCGCGCGCCTCGAAACGCCCTCGGACATGGCAGACATCTGGCTAATTCCGCCGCACATTCTCGAACGCCTCAATCTGCGCTGCCCCAAAAACGCGGCGCAGGAATTGGCGCTGGTGCATGCCCGCCTCAACGCGATTGTCGAGGCGACGAAAAATTTGGCCGCCTGCCCCGGCCTTCAGGAATTGGGACGGCAGCTTTTGGAGCTATTCGCCCGCCATATGGCGGCCGAAGGAGGCAGTTTGTATCTCAAGGAACAGTCGCGCCTGCGCCTGCTTCACGCCATAGACCCCGGCCACGCCCCGCCAGAAATTTCGTTCCCCCTGAAAACAGGCTCGCTATTTCAGCGCGTTATTCAGGAAAAACGCCCCTTGATGATCCAAGATGTCGCCCATGAAGCGCAAACCACGCCCAGCGGCTGGGCTGGCTATCGCAACGGCTCGCTGCTGTTGCTGCCGCTCATGGATGAGCAAGGGGACGTTCTCGCGCTCATGACGATTCATAATAAGGCGTATCCGCCCTTCACGGCAGAAGACATGAACATCGGCGTCATTTTAGCCCGATACAGCTATGAAATGCTGCGCGCGACCTTGGCGAATCAGCAACTTCAGGAGAGCGAGGCGCGTTATCGCCTGATTTTCGAGAATATCCACGATATTTATTATGAAACGTCAATAGAAGGGACGATCCTTGAAATTAGCCCGTCAATTACCGCGCAATCGCAATACCAGCGCGAAGAATTATTGGGAACGCCTGTCTCTCGGCTGTACGCGCTCGCAACGCAGCGTCAGCATCTTTTGGACGAACTGCGCGCGCGGGGGAACGTGCTGGATTATGAAGTGCTGCTGAAAAATAAAGATGAAACGGTCGTGCCGTGTTCCATTTCGGCCAAAATCTGCGTTGATGCGCAGGGAACGCCCGTAAAAATCTGCGGCATGATTCGCAATATTTCCGCGCGAAAGCAGATGGAAAACGCGCTGTTGCGCATGAATGAAGACTTGGAACGCCGCGTGAGCGCGCGCACGTCGGAGTTGCAACGCGCCAATCAGGAACTGCGGGATGCCTTAGAGACGCTGAACGCCACGCAGACGCACTTGGCGCAATCGGAAAAAATGGCGATTCTCGGCAGCCTTGTCGCGGGCGTGACACACGAGATGAATACGCCGTTGGGCATGGCGGTGACGGCGGCGTCTCATCTTGATGAGCAGTTGCGCGAAATTGTGCGGCTGTACCGGGCCGCGAAAATGACGCGCTCCGCGTTCGAGCAATTTCTTGAGCACGCGCAGCGCATGGTGGAAAGCCTGCAAACCAATTTATCGAGCGCGATTCAACACGCGCAGAGTTTCAAACAGATGGCGGTTGACCAAATCGGCGGGCAGACGCGCCGATTCCGCTTGGCAACCTGCATTCATGATGTGCTGCTCAGCCTGTCGCCGCGATTGAAGCGCACGGCGTACCGCGTCGAGGTTCATTGCCCCGACACGCTTGAATTGCAAAGCTATCCCGGCGCATTTTCGCAGATTTTAACGAACCTCATCATGAATGCGTTGATTCACGGCTTTGAAGGCCGGGCGGACGGCGACATCACGATTGACGCCGCGCAAGAGGCGGATGCGGTGGTGCTACGCTGCCGCGATAATGGCAACGGCATGACGCCGCAAGAGCAGGCGCGGATTTTTGAGCCATTTTACACGACGAAACGCGATCAAGGCGGAAGCGGCTTGGGGCTGGCGATTGTGCGCCATGTTGTCGTTGAGCAGCTGCGCGGCGAAATCACGTGCGACAGCGCGCCGCAGCAAGGCGCGACGTTCACGATTCGCGTTCCCCTCGCTTCTGAAAAGTTACCCATAACAACCTGACAGGTCTTCGCAGACGTGTCAGGTTTGCAAGGATGAGATCACTTAGGGAGAATGAACATGATGCAATGGAGACGATATGCCGAATGGGCAGCGCGCGGCGCGGTAGTGGCGCTGCTGCTGGCCGGCTGCCCAAACGAACGGCTGGCGGCGCAGGAACAGGAAACTGCCCGCGAATATTATCAGGAAGGCGTGTTTTACGGCAAACAAGGGAAATATGAAGAAGCGGCGATGTCGCTGGAAAAAGCGGTGGCGCTCGAACCCAACAACGCGGACGCGCGGAATGCGTTAGGCGTGATTTATCACCGGCAAAAGCAATATCAACAGGCCGAAGAGCAATATTTGGAGGCGATTAAGGCGAACCCGAGCCACGCCAAAGCCCGCACGAATTTAGCCATCACGTATCAGCACCAGCATGAGCCGCAAAAAGCCTTGCAGCAATTGGAAAAAGCCTTAGAAATTCAGCCCGGCTACGTCCCGGCGCAAGCGTTAATCGAGCAAGCGCGCAAACAGGCGAAGAAGCAGCAAGAGGCCGAACGCAAAAAGAAGGAACAAGCGGAACGGGCGGAGAAACGGTCGCCCGCGAAATCTGAGAAAGCGCCGAAACGCGAGTCCGCCGGGCGTCGCCCCGCCGCCGGATTGTTTGACGCGGGAACATCGCTGATTCGGCAGGGCAAGGTTGACGCCGGGATTGACGCCTATTTGCAAGGGCTGAAACAATCGCCGAATTCGGCGGAGGGCTATGCGCTGCTCGGCTTGGCCTATCGGGAGAAATACCGCATCACGCATCATCCGCAATGGCGGCAGCAGGAATTGATCGTTCTCGAAAAAGCCGCACAGATGCATCCGCCGCATCTGCCCGCGCTGCTCAGTCTTGCCGAATTTTATTACGAACAGGGGAATTTGTCGTCCGCGCTCGCGCTGTTTCAGCAGGTCATCGAACAGCAGCCGAACTTTCCGGCGCGGGATCAGATTGAACATATTCTACGGCCGGAACAGGCCGAAGATTCATTCCCCTAACGCCTTGACGCGGCTCGCTTCCGCCGAATCCGGGGCAAGCGCGCGCTGGAGTTGCGCGATCTGCTGGCGGAACATCGCCTGCTCGTCCGCATGAGAGGCGGAAAGCAAGCGCCGCGCGACCTCGAATGCGGCAATGCTTGTTTCAAGCTGCCGCGCTAAAAACGGATCGGTTGAATCAAGCGCGCCGGACGGCTTGTGAGAATCATCAAACGCCTTGGCCGTGCGGTAACGCAGAAACGCCTGTTCCCCTTGTCGCATGGCAAGCTCCCATGCCTGCCGCCGAATCAACCCAGAGCGCGCAATCATCGGGCAATTCGCACGTTCCGGCGCACACCCCGCCGCATTCCACAGCACATGCTGCAACAGGTCAATATCGCCAATCGGCCGCACGTTCACAAGATAGGTCAGCAGGATCGAAACCGCCTTCCACTCGTCGGAATTTCTTGCCGCCGCGTTTCGCATCGCCATCAACTCGCGCAGGTTCTGCCCGCCGGTTTCCGTGAAAAGATTTTTCGGCGCGGTAAATTCAAGAAACGGCTGGTCAATCGTATTGCGCAGGCCATCCCCGGCCCATCGCACAAGCACGTCTCGCTCGGTAATCAGGAGTTCTTCGGCTTCTTCGAGGCGCTCAATATACACGTCGCGCAAGTCCGCGCGCGCATAGGCGAATTGTTCCGGCGACATGGCCGTCCAAGGGGCATTTTTGCCGACTAAAATGGTATCAAACATCCCGCCCGTCCAATACAGCCGCGCATACGGGAATACGTCCGTAAACGAGCGGACGATCATTTTGAAATCGGCCACGCTCATCTGCGCGAGCGGCAGCCAGTGCGCCATCACGCCGTCCGGCGCAAGCCGCTGCGCCGCCCGCAAAAAATAATCCGTCGAATACAGCGTGGATGCGCCCCGAAAAAACGGCTGAATCGGGTCTGACGTAATCACGTCGTATTGCCACGGTACGGCATGAAGGTAGTTCAACCCGTCATCAACGATTTTGACGACTTCCGGCCGGTCAAGCACGGCATGATTCAACTCCCGAAACATCTGCGCTCCTTGAAAAACGCCCTCTTCCAGTTCAACAATGTCCACGCGCGCAAGATGATGCTGCGCCAACGCATCCAGCGTCATGCCTGTTCCCAAGCCAATCACCATGCCTTGCCGGAGCGTCGGCGTCAGCAGCGCGGGCAGATGGCCGAGCAGCACTTGATTCACGCGGTCAATAAAGACCGTGCTGGCAACCGGTTTCCCGTCAATCAGCATGCCGCGCCCCGAAGCGACTTCTTCAACCAGCACCGTCGAAGACGTGCCTTCGTGGAAAAACAGCAGTTTTTGAATCGGCTCGTGCCGCCTGAACGCGCCTCGCGCCAAATATTCCGGCGTCCAGCCGGGGCGAAAGAACGCAAGAAGCAGAAAGACAAGCAATTGCGCGAAGATCGCCCCGAAGAAGCGAGCGGTCATCCTGCCTCGCGCCAGGCGGACATACACGCTCAGCGAGGTCAACATCAAGGCAATGCAGAGCAGAAAACTCCACGCGCTGCCAAACAGCGGCACAAACAGCGCGGCGGTGACGATTGAGCCTAAGACCGAGCCGACGGTATTGATGGCATATAACGCACCGATTTCGCTGCCACGCTGCCCGCGCCGCATGTACAGCCGCCCGACGAGCGGGAAAAGATAGCCGACAATCATCGCCACCGGCAGCAGTGAAACGACGCAGGCCGCCGTTGAACTGAACATGGCGTTTCGCCAAGGATGCGCGCCTTGCTGGCCTAATCGGAATAGATGCGGCGTCACCGGCAGAATCAAAAATTGCAGCAGCAGCCCCGTGATGAGCAGCCATTGCGCGTGAGCAAGTGTCACGGCGATTTCCGCCTTTTCGCGCACGTATCCGGCAAGCAGCCCGCCCACGCCGATGCCGAGAATAAACGTGGCAACCACCATCGTAAACGTGTACGTCGTGCTGCCGAGCGTAATCCGAAGCAGCCGAATCCAAATCACTTCGAGGCCGAACGTCACGAAGCCGGAGAGAAAAACGACGTAATGCAAGGCATGCGCGGGAAATGGCTGCGCGGCTTGAGGAGCCGGCGCGGTCGCTTGTTTCTCGGAAACAGGGGCGCGACGCATTTGCATCAGCACGACGATCAGAGCGATGAAAAGATTCAGCGTGGCCGCAAAGCCGTTGGTCACGCGCAACCCGAACGCCGGAATCAGCCAGAAACCCGCGGCAAGCGAGCCGAAACACGCCCCCAGCGTATTCACGCCATACAATCTGCCGAGCGTTGCGCCTGCGGGCAAATCCACTGATTCAGACCAACTCATCGCTAACGGCACCGTGCCGCCCATGAAAAACGTGGGGGGAAACAGGCACGCAATAACGCCTAACACCCGCAGCGCGAACGGAAGCCCCAACAGTTTTATTGAAATGGCAGGAAAAATGATCGCGGAGATACCGATAAGAAATTCTATGCCTGCGTATAGCCCTAACGGCGAGGAAAGTCGGCGGCAGATGCGCCCGAACACCCATGAGCCTGCGGCCAAGCCGCCCATAAACGTCGCCAACACGATGCTCGCCGACGTGCTGCTGCATCCGATAACGGTCGCCAGCCAGCGTCCCCAGATAATTTCGTAACTTAATCCGCATGCGCCTGAGAGCGTAAAAACGCACTGGAGCATCCACCATGTGAAGGCGTGATTCGGTTTCTGCGCGTTGAGCATGTTCTGCTATCCTTTCAGGGTTGAGTTTGCGCCTCTTCGTCGGGATTGAAGTCAAAGATTTCCGCGACGGACGCCGAAAAGCCGGGCAGCGCGGCTTCGTCTGAAATAGCGTCGGCGGCGGTGAATCGCTGCACGTCCGTGAGCGCGTGATACACGAAAATTTCCTGTCTGCCCGGATCCGCAATCCAAACGCTCCGCGCGCCGATTTGAAGATATTCGGCGAGTCTCTGCATCACGTCCGTCCACCGGTCGCCGGGCGACAGCACTTCAACAATCAATTCCGGCGCAACGTCGAGATACCCTTGATACGCCTGATTTTGCGCAAGACGGGCATTTGAAATATACGCGACATCCGCGCCGCGTATCGTATCTGGCTGACGCCGAATAAATATGCCGACTTCGCCGCCCAAGACTTTTCCAAGTTTTCGCGGACGAACAAACGCCCGCAGCAGGCTTGCAATCGTGATTTCAATAATTCCGTGCGGATACCCCGTCGGCGACATTGCGCGTAATCTTCCCTGAATCAATTCGGCGCGTCCGATGTCGCCGAATTCGAATAATTCCTTTCCCGAAAGCACGGGCGGAATTTCTTCGTGATACGCATCGCGTAGAGCTTGCGCGGACATCATGCTCCTCCGTTACAGGGATTTCAAGACATCAACCGCTTTTTCGGGCGTCAAGTTGCCGTACACGTCGCTGTTAATCATCATCACCGGGCCGA
>CAZCGG010000004.1:31234-51029 GCA_964498135.1 uncultured Candidatus Moduliflexus sp. | reverse complement strand
GCGTAACATCAGTTTCGACGAACCTCCCCTCTCCTTGGTAAGGAGAGGGGCAGGGAGTGTGGTGGCTGCGTAACATCAGTTTCGACGAACCTCCCCTCTCCTTGGTAAGGAGAGGGGCAGGGGGTGTGGTGGCTACGCAACATCAGTTTCGGGGATGGGCAGGGGTGGGGTGCGTAAGTCCTATGTTCATCTGAGAAATTCGAACAGCGAAGCCATCGCATCGCGGGCGACATTGCGCACGGACTCGTCCTCATCATGCAGGCAGACGCGCAAGGTCGCGATATAATCGCGCGCCAGCCGCCCCAAATTCCCGAACGCCCACACCGCCGCCGCCCGCACAGATGGCTCTTTGTCGGCAAGGCACTCCGCCATTTCAGGCAGAAATTTCTTGGCAATCTCGCTTAATTTCCCCAGCGTTTCGACTGCCGCCGCCCGCACGGACGATTCAGGGTCATGGAGGCAGCTTGTAATGCGCCGCGCCACCGTCTGCGGAATGTACATTTTGGTCGTCTCGCCCATTTCGCCGAGGACTTTCAGGGCGGTGGTGCGCACGGACGCATCATGATCGCGCAATAAAATAATAATCTGCTGCAACGTAATCTGGCAGACTTGCGCGCGGGTTTTGGCTTCATTGCCTAAATAGCCGAGCGCGACCGCCGCCGCCGCCCGCACCGCCGGATCGTCATCTTCCAGCCGTTCCGCAATCTGCGGGATGTACGCCTTGGCGATGTCGCCCAAATTTCCTAACGCGCTGGAGGCGGAAGAGCGGATTGACGGGTTGGTGTCGCCTAATTGCGCCGCAATTTGGCGGGCGGTCAACTGCGGAATGTAAATGCTGGCGATTTCCCCAAGCTTGCCCAACGCCTCCACCGCCGCAAATCTGACGCGAAAATCAGGATCGTCCAGCAGTTTGATAATCTGCGGAATATATTCTTCGGCGTCCAATTCCGCCAGCACTTCCAGCGCGTCGAAGCGCACGTCCCACGACGCATGCCGCAATAATTCGGCGATATGCGACGTCGCCGCCCGCGCGGTCGTTCCCAATTGTCCCAACGCCTCAATCGCGGCGAAATGGACAAACCGGTCGCGCTCCGTCAAAAAGCTGACGAGCTGCGGCAGATACGCGCTGGCGCGGTCTCCGAGCCGCCCGATAGCCGCCGCCGCCGCGTAGCGAACTTCACGATGGCTGTGACGAAAAAACGCCGCGATGTCCACGATATGCGCCGGTTCTTGCATGCTCAGCGTTTCTAAATTCAGCAATTCTTGCAGCGCGTTTTCGTAGGATATTTCAGCAACCAAATTGGCGGCGTTGCGCATAGACATCTTCCTTATCTGCGGCATAGGCGCAGTGTTTAGGAGCGTCAAAGCCGCGCTTTGAAACTCCTGCAAAACAGGCAGACACGCCTGTTCTCCCGTTGACCACGGATGTTTGAAGTCTTGGAGATTTCAAACATCTCAATCTCCACAAGCTCTTAACGGTAGCCCCGCCCCTACGTGGCGGGAATGGGCGTCAATGTCCCGCCACATAGGGGCGGGGCTACCGTGTTGTTCGTCTTCTGGGGAACACGCACAACTTTTAAAACAGTTTCTTATAAAGGACATCTTTGATGAGAGATTATTCCGGTCAAGCAAAAATAGAAAAATCTGCGCGGTTTTTTGCTTGACTTTCCAGAACGCGGCCGCGCAGAATGCCTCCATGACTTCTCAATATTCCGTGATGTTTTATACGCTGGGATGCCGCTTGAATCAGGCGGAGACGGCCACGCTGTGCGATGTGTTCCGCCAGCAGGGCTGCGCGATAAAAGAATTCGGCGCGGACGCCGATGTCTGCGTGATTAACACTTGCTCCGTGACCGGCCAGAGCGAGGCCCGCTGCCGGAACATGATTCGCCACGCGCTGCGGGCGCATCCGCAGACGTTTATGATTGTGGTCGGCTGCTACGCGCAGGTCGGCCTTGACGCGCTGCGCCGCATTCCCGGTATTGACATGATTGTCGGCACGGAGCAGAAATTTCGCCTTCTCGACTATTTGCACAATGTTCAGGCCGGGCAAAACGGTCGCGCAGTCTTTCCCAAACAGCCGACGCCGTTGATTTTCCATGCGGAGGCGATTGAGCGGGCGGATTTCACCATGCAGTCCGCCGGAGATTTCGTCGCCCGCACCAGAGCGAATATCAAAATTCAGGACGGCTGCGATTTTTTCTGCTCATATTGCATCGTGCCGTATGCCAGAGGCCGCGACCGCAGCCGGGAATTCGAGGATATTCGGCGGGAAGCGGTGGAACTTGCGGCGCGCGGGCATCAGGAAATCGTCCTGACCGGCGTGAACATCGGCACGTATGCGCATCACGGAAAAACGTTCGTGGACGTGCTGGCGATGCTGGAAGACATCGAGGGGATTCAGCGCATTCGCATCACCTCCATCGAGCCGATGACCATTCCCGACGGTTTGATTGAGCGCGTGGCCGCGTCGCGGAAAATCTGCCATTTTTTCCATATTCCCTTGCAGAGCGGCGACAACGAGATTTTGCGCCTGATGAACCGCCGCTACACGCGGGAAGCGTTCGCGGAGTTCGCGCGGCGTTTGGCCGACGCGCTGCCAGACGCGAACATCGGCACGGATATTATTGTCGGCTTCCCCGGCGAGGGCGACGCCGAATTCGCGCATTCCCGCGAGATGCTGGACACGCTGCCGATCAATTACGCGCACATTTTCAGCTTTTCGGCGCGGCAAGGAACGAAAGCCGCCGACTTGCCGCATCCGGTCGCGCCGGATGTTATCAGCGCGCGCAGCGAGATTCTGCGAAATCTGTCGAAACAGAAAAAGCGGGCGTTTTACGCGAAGCAGATTGGGGAAACCGTCTCGGTCTTATTTGAGCGGAAAGACCGGCGCAGCGGCTTATTGACCGGCTACACCGGAAATTACATCAAGGTGGGCGTCGCATCGGAAGACGCGCTGGCGAATCGCATTCGCCGCGTGAAAATCACCGGCGTCACCGACGACAACATCGCCGTCGGGACGCTGGCTTGACCTTTCCAACCTCAGTAACCCACCCCTGCCTCCTGCCAAGAGGGGGAATGTCGGATCAGAGGTAGGGCAAAACGTTCACCTTCTAAAAAATTGCCATTATTTCAACCCTTTGCAATTGGCATAGTACGTGACAGTAGCCGCCCAATCGGAGAAAATCCCACGAATGCCGACTTCCTGCGCTAATACGTCTAACACGTTCAACATATCGCCATCATTGTTGATCGCTTTGTTGATGGTCTGGTAGTACCACCCACCGCCGGTATTCAAAGGCCCTGAGCGTTCCAGCGTCCAGGTAATGATGTCGAGGCCAGCGGCTTTCGCCTGTTTCGCGTACTCTGATGGCTTAATCTCGCCGTTCTGATCGAGTTGCAAGAGCATCCACGTCGGCGGCGCGATAATTTTTACGCCTTTCGCTGCCAGTTCGGCCATGCTCGGCGACCACGTTTCAGGCTTCGTAATATCGAACCCTTTCAACGTTGTGTCACGGTCATCAAGAAATACGGCCTGTTTGCCGAATTCCGGCTCATTTTTCAACCAATACAGGATGTCATTGAGCATGAACGATTGCGCAAACACATTTTCCGGCTTAACGCCCGCCGCTTTATATTCGTCAATCATCTGCTGAGCGTAAGCCTCCTGGGTGTAATTCCCCTCAAAAGGCATTGGCACGCTGGGCGACTTCAGTTCAGGCGTCATTTTGACCTCCAATTTCTTGAACAATTCGATGCTCTCGGCATGGGTCATCAGCGTGCCATGCGTGGCGTACAAATCCGTGCGCCAACTCGGTGTGGCATTGATAAACTCCTCAACGGTTTTCGCGTTGGGATTGGACGCATCCATCTTCCCATTCAGCATCTTAAACTCTGCCAGCGTGAGATCGCTGGTACAGCACTTGGCCGAGGCCGGTTTCACCACTTTGCCAGTAGCGTCAATTTCTGCCGGCGTAAAGGGTTCAGAGCACCTGGCAGCCAGTTCAGGGATTGTTAAGATGTTGGTCGTCATGTGCAGATCACATTGCGAGTGGCGGCAGACCAACGCTTTATCCTTCGTGAATGTCACGTCACATTCCAGGATGCCAGCGCCCATGCGAGCACCCGCTTCGTAAGCTTCTCTCGTGTGCTCGGGAAATTGCATAGCCGCACCGCGATGACCGATTGAGAAGTCGGTCTTCACGAACGTATTGTTTGCGCATGCCTGAAGTGAGGTCTTGAGCGCGCCTTCATCCATGTCTTCGACAAGGTAGAACGGCCGCGGGCCAAGTTGGACAGTCGGGCTTTCGCCAGCAAAGGCAAACAGCGAAAGAACAGACACGCATACAACCAGAATGGTGCTCATGAGAACTGATTTTTGCCAAAACATACACATCCTCCTTTTCAGTGAAGTTATTGTAACGGGATACGACATATCGGCATTTTTCCAACACGGAAATGGTCAGGATTTTGAGGTTTGACCGCGTCTAAACCCCAGACGTTCATGCCCAAACGCGCTGATAATAGAGTTTATAAAAGGCTTCTTGTCAAGAATTATCTACAGGACTTACGCAGACGATTCGATAAATTTATCACGCATTTCCCCTCTTGGGAGGGTCAAGGGGGTGGGTTCGCCGTTGACGCCATGCGCGCGGCGCTGTCCCCCCCCCCGCCCCTCTCAAAAAGGGGAGTTTACGCTTTCACGGTCAACACAACCGCCATGCCGAGCAGATAGATGCCGCAGGCGACGAAAATCACGGCCTGAAAGCCGAACGATAACGCCAAAATCACGCACAGCACCGAGCCGATGACCGTCGCGTAGCCGTTAATCCCCCAGACCCAGGGAATCAGCCGCTGCGACACCTGATTGGTAAGCGTCACGCCGAGCGGGAACGGCATCCCCATCAACATGCCGAGCGGGAAAATCATCAGCACGGAGACGAGCATCCGCACCGCCATCGTATCGCCGAGAAACATATTGAAGAGTTTCGGCCCCGCCCATAATTCCAGCGCGCACATCAGCGCAATCAACGGAATCACGACCATCAAGGCGCGTTTCGGCTCGCGCTTGAATCGCCCCGTCAAGAAACTGCCGCATCCGGCGGCAATCAAAATGGAGAACAACACCACCGTCACCGAATATGTCGGATTCCCCATGAACAGGGTGAATTTCTGGATGAATACGATTTCAATCAGAATGAACGCCAACCCTAACGCGAAAAAGTACAGCAAGAGTTGAAATTTGCCGGACGCGCGCAGGCCGGAATGTTGGAACAGATAGAGCGGCAGAATGATGAAGAGCAGCGACAGCGCGGCGGCCTCAGCCAAAATAATCACCAGCGTGAAATCCGAATCGCCGTACACGAAAAAGATCGGCTTGAACTCTTCGGGAACGGTGTCGAGATTAAAGCGGGCGAATTTCGTGAAATGGTTGAAAAACGGCTTGTCGTCCGTGACCGGGAACATGCTGATGCCGTGTTTTTCATACTTTTTCCACGCTTCGGGATTGGCGATCAATTCGCGGTATTCGGCGGATTTCGGGTGCGCGACTTGCAGGGCTTTCGGCCCGTGCAGCACATACGGATGCACCTTCGGATCGCGGAACGTGTCCAACTCTTTGTCGGTAAACGCCCCGTTTTTCAGGTAGAATTGCCCGCCGCCGACCGTGTGCAACGCGTCTTCCATAATGATCATCTGCTCTTCAGGATGCTCGACGCCGCGCTCGCGCAGAGCTTGCGCCGCCACGACCGCCAGCCGGATCGCGCCGTAGCGCCGGATAAACACGAACCCGTTTGCTTTGAGATGATCAAGATATTCGTGAAACGCCTCGACGGTGATGAGATACGTTTCCGAAATGTTGACCGCGCCGGACGCAATCGCCGTCGGCGAGGCGTTATTAATTTGCTGAATAATGTCGTATTTTTGCGGGCTGCGGCGAATGTAGCTGCGGCCTTCGTCGTTGATGAGCTTCGTGTTCGGCTGATTATACACGCCGCCGACGAACCCGCGATATTCGTTCTGCATGATTTCGCAAATCACTGGATCAAGCTCGACGCCGGTGATGGAATTGGGCTGGAACGAGAGCGCGTAGAGGACTTCTTCGCCCGCCGCCGGGCCGACAATCAACACGTCAGGGTTCTTGACGAGCGGATACACCAAGCCGCCATGCCAAATTTGCACCACCGGCCGCAACGATTTCACGTCGCCATTGAACGGCTGCATGAACGATTGATTGCTGCCGCCGTCAATCCAGAGGATTTTGTATTGATCATACTTCGCCACGTCAATCCGGGAAATTGGTCCCCATCGCGTAAATTCGATTTCTCCGGCCTGTTCCTGCTCGTTAAAACTGCGCTTGCCTTCATGCACTTTGACGCGGAATTGCGTTTCGCGCAGAGGAAGCAGCGCGGCAATGGCAATGAAGAAGAGCGCGATCAACGCCAGCATCGGCTTGCCCGCCGTTTTCCCGAAGCAGGCGGCGGCAATCAGCCCTAACAACGCGGCCAGGATGACCGCGCCGGGAGCGGTCAAGGCCGGAACGAGCGGCAGCACGAGCAAGCAGCCGATCCCCGCGCCGAATAAATCGGAGAAATACAATTTGTTGACATGCGAAGGGAGGCGCGACAGCAACAGTGCCACGACCAATCCCGAGAAAAAGAACGGAACCGCCAACGCCATGTAATACACGGAGAGATAGAGGAATTGAATGGTCTGATCCTTCATGGCGCTGAATTGCAGCGGCACGTCCACGACGATTTTCAGCGTGATGATCGCCGTCACGGAGAAACAGATGGAGAAGACGGCCAGCAGTTTGTCGAAGTTGAAGCGGTCAATGGACGGGAAAATCGAGAGAAAGACGCCGCTGAAGCCGAAGCCGAATAACGCGGTGCTGATAATCAGGAACGCGAAATGATGGAAAAACGCGACCGCGAAAATGCGCGTCATGGCGGTTTCGAGCAGCAGCGTGGCGCAGGCGATGAGGCCGATACCGAAATATTGCCAGAGGATTTTTTCGCTCCTGTTGTTGAACACGAAGACAATGGTTTCTTTAGTGGGCGTTATCATACGCGCTAACCAAATCAGGCCGCAGACGGAGCAGAGCGCGATGAACGCTACCGTGAGCGTTTCCATGAGGCGGCCTGCCAGAAAGCGTTTCGGGCTTGGCTGAACGCGGAACATCTGCGCGCTCGAAAGCGGTTCGCGCTCGGCGCCCGGCTTTGTCCAATATGCGCGGAAGATCGCAACGCCGCCTTTTTGCAGATAGCCAATCTCGATGGAATGAATGCCTTTGTCAAGCGTGATTTTGCCGCTGCGCTCGCGCAGGATATGCTCGCCAGTATTGTCAACGACGAATTGCCCGTTAATCGAGATTTCAGAGCCATCGTCGGACGCGGTGGCAAATTCGTATTCCCCGGCGCGGGGGGCATAAAAAAACCCGTTCCAAAAAATTTTGTAATTGGCCTGACCTTGCGGAATGTCGAAAAGCAGTGACGGATCGCCGCGTAACGCGGAAATTTTGGTGGGCGCGACGGCATTCATGTCTTGATAATACGCATGCGTCAAGCCGCGCTGCAACGGATTGATTCTGGGGAGGATTGCCGCCAATCCCCCGAATAAAAGACATAACAACAAAAGATAATGAGGAAGAGCCTTCCCCTGACGTGAATATGTGCGTGTTTTCATAGCGATTTTTCTAAATAAAATACCTTAACCTCCTGAATAATGGGAATTCTCAGCAATGCCGCGCATTGCCGCGTCATGAACAACAACAAGCCATCATTTCCGTCAAGATGATTTTGTCAACAGAAAGTGCATGACGCCGCGCTTTTCTCGCATGAGGCGGGCTTGCGCTTTCTTCAAGCAACGCCTCATCTTTCCAGTGAAATGATGCGGCGTTGCGGCGAATACGCCCGTAAAAAATCGGAAAAGTTCTTGACAAAATGGCAAATCATTTCTATATGCAGGCGCAGAGAAACCGGCTTTACCGCAGAGGCGAAAAACACGCTTTGCTCCGCGTTTTCCGCGCCGCTGCGGTAAACATTCATTGTTCGAAAAGGAACGCACAGATGCGCACGCAGCCCGAACCGCCAACAAATCCCATATCTGCCATGCTTCAAGACGTGCAATTGCACATTCAGGCGCGGTATCCGATGATTTACCTTGTGTCATGGGAAGAAGAGCGCGTCATCAGCGACATCGAGCGGATCGCCGTCAACGACGAGCAGCGCAAAAAATTGTATATTTGGACGGAAACCGACGGCCTGAAAAATATCGTCATGGGCGAGGCCGACCGCTCGCTGACCGACCCGCTGCACGTGCTGAATCATATTATCAGCACGAAAGAGCAGGCGATGTTCGTGCTGCTCGATTTTCATCCGTTTTTAGCGAATCATCAGGTGACGCGGCGCGTGCGCGACGCGGCGCGCAGCCTGAAAAACAGCCACAAAACGCTGATTTTCCTTTCCCCGAAACTCGTGCTGCCGGATGAGCTTTCGAAAGAAATCGTCGTGTTTGACATGGATCTCCCGGCGGTGGAAGAATTAGGCGCGGCGTTGGATGCGTTTCTCGACAAGGCGGCGCAAGACCAGCGCCTCAAGCCCGTCCGCCTGAAAAAAGAGCAGCGCGAACGGCTGCTGAAAGCGTCGCAAGGGCTGACGCTCGACGAAATGCGGAGCGCGCTCGGCAAAGCGATTGTCGCGCACCAGAAAATCGGCGAAGCCGCGATTCCGATGATGTTGGCGGAAAAGAAGCAAATCATCCGCAAATCCGGCATTCTGGAATATTTTTCGCCGGAAGAAACCTTTGAAGAAATCGGCGGCGCGGCCGCGCTGAAACGCTGGTTAGCGAAACGCGATGCCGCGTTCACCGACGACGCCCGCAAATTCGGACTGCCCGTGCCGAAAGGCTTGCTGCTCGTCGGCGTGCAGGGCTGCGGCAAATCGCTGACCGCGAAAGCCGTCGCCGCGCAATGGAAATTGCCCCTGCTGCGGCTCGATTTGGGCAAAGTGTTTAGCGGCATCGTCGGCTCGTCCGAAGAAAACGTGCGGAACGCGATTAAGCTCGCGGAATCGGTCGCGCCCTGCATTCTCTGGGTTGACGAAATCGAAAAAGGCTTGTCCGGCGCGGCGAGTTCGCATTACAGCGACGCCGGAACGACCGCCCGCGTGTTCGGCACGTTTCTGACGTGGATGCAGGAAAAAACGCAGTCCGTGTTCGTGATGGCGACCGCGAACGACATCAGCCTGCTGCCGCCGGAATTGCTGCGCAAAGGCCGGTTCGATGAAATTTTTTTCGTGGATTTGCCCGGCGCGGCGGAGCGGCAGGAGATTTTCCGCATTCACCTGAAAAAACGCCACCGTTCGCCGGAACAGTTTGATTTGGACGACTTGAAAACCGCGTCGGACGGCTTTAGCGGGGCGGAAATCGAGCAAGTGATTATTTCCGCGTTGTATGATGCGTTTGAGCATGGCCGCCCCTTGACGACCGACGACATTGCCCGGAATTTGCGTGAAACCGTGCCGTTGTCGCAGACGATGGCCGAACATGTTGCCGCGCTGCGCCACTGGGCGGAGACTCGCGCCAGAAGCGCGTCCGGCGCGGCCTAACCTAACCTTTGACGTTCTCGTGAGCTATGAAAAAAATTGCGATAATTGATAATGATCAAGCTTCTGTCAAAGCCCTCGCCGACATCGTGAGCCGGGAAGGGTATGTCGTATTCAAAGCCTACGACGGCGTTGAAGGGCTGGAAACGATTCGCGCCCATCTGCCGGAATTTGTGATTGTTGATCTCTTCATGCCCGGCATTGACGGCGTTCGGCTCTGCCGCTACCTGAAAACCGAGCAGGAATTCTCCGGCATGAAAGTGATTATCCTCTCGCCGTTGACCGATAAAGAAACCTACGCAGTGATGAATGTCAAGGCGGATTTGTACATCGCCAAAGGGTATATCATGGACGTGGCGGACAACCTGCTACGCGGGTTGCGCCTGTTAGCCTCCGGTTCGATCTCCGACGCGCTTGAAAGCCGCTCGTTCGGCTTTGAGGGAAGGTCGCCGCGCGTGGTCGTGGAGGAATTGTTGGATGACCGCCAGCATTTTGAGACGATTCTGCATAACGTCGGCGACGGCATTTTGGAAATCAGCGCCAACGATACCATCATTTTCGTCAATCCGGCGGCAAAAGAGATGATTCGCAAGGAGGAAATGCAGGTCATCGGCCGCGATATTTCGGACGTATTGGGAAAGCGGTATGACGGCCAGTTTCAGGAGATTTTGCTCCGCCTGAAAAGCGCGACGAAGCCGATCAATATTGAAATGACGCTGATGTACGAAAAACGGACGCTGGACTTCAATTTCGCCAACATCCTTTCACAGCAAAACAATAAATACGCGGGCACGCTGATGATTTTTCAGGATGTCAGCTATTTGACGAACCGCATCCGCGAATTGACGCTTTTGAACGACGTGGGGCGGGTGCTGACGTCCACGCTCGATTTTAAGGAAGTGTTGCATATCGTGATGGGGCAGATTCAGAAAATCATGGGCGTTGAGGCGATTTCGCTGCTGTTGGTTGAGAAAAAGAGCAAAGACCTGATTTTCGAAGTCGTGTTAGGCATGGCCGCGCCGTCAATCAAGCAGAAGCGGCTTGCCGCCGGAAAAGGCATTGTCGGCTGGGTGGCGAAAACCGGCAAGCCGCTTCTGCTTCCCGATGTGTACGCGGATCCGCGTTTCGACCGCTCGATTGACGAAAGCACCGGTTTCAAAACGCAATCCATGATTTGCGTTCCCCTGAAAATCCGCAATGAGGTCATCGGCGTGATTCAGGTCATCAATCACAGCCACGACGAGCCGTTCAACGAAGATAACATGTACCTACTCTCGTCCATTTCGATGTACGCTTCCATCGCCATCGAACACGCGAATTTGTATCAAGAACTGCGCAAAAATGAGGAATAACGTTTTTGCCACAGATTGACGCAGATTTTCACAGATTTCGATAGAAAAAAAACTAAGAGGTGTTTTAAAAGATCATGAACAACACGGTAGCCCCGTCCCTACGCGGCGGGAATATGCGCCTAAATCCCGCCGCGTAGGGGCGGGGCTACCGTGTTGTTCGTCTTCTGGGGAACACGCGCAACTTTTAAAACAGTTTTTAAGTTTTTCTTTAAAAATCTGTGTCAATCTGCGGCGGTTATATGGAAGAATTTATCGGCTTGCTGTTGAAAGCGTTGAAATTCGCGGCGAAGAAACATCAAGGCCAGCGACGCAAGGGCGAAGCCGCCGTGCCGTATGTCAATCACCTGATTGACGTGACCTGCCTGCTCTGGGAAATCGGGCAGATTCGGGACATCGAGACGCTCGCCGCCGCGCTGCTGCACGATACGCTCGAAGACACCGACACGTCGCCGGAAGAGCTTGAGCGGGAATTCGGGGCTGCCGTGCGGGCGTTAGTCGAAGAAGTGACGGACGATAAGCGGCTGCCGAAAGATGTCCGAAAACGCCTGCAAATCCAGCGCGCCGCCCACGCCTCCCGGTCGGCGCGGCACATCAAATTGGCGGATAAAATCAGCAACGTGCGCGACATCACCGTCGCGCCGCCGGAAGATTGGCCGCTTGACCGCCGGAAAGACTACGTGCGCTGGGCGGAAGACGTGATTCAAGAAGTGCGCGGCACGAACGCCGCCCTCGAACGCCATTTCGATGAAATTGCGCGGCAGGCGCGCGCCGCGTTTGAATCATGATTGACATTCGCGGCGTCTCGTATGAATATCAGACGCAGGCCGGGACGCTGCGCGTGCTGGAAGACATCTCGCTTTCCGTGCGGGAAGGGGAATTTGTGTCATTCATCGGCCCGTCGGGCTGCGGAAAAAGCACGCTGCTCGCGCTGATTGCCAACTTGAAGCCCTTGCAGCGCGGCGCGATCTCGCTGCGCGGCGCGCAGGGGCGCGCGATTCGGCAGCGCAACCTTTACAGCATCATTTTTCAGGAAGTCACGCTCCTCGATTGGCTGACCGTGCAGCAAAACATCGAGCTTCCCATCACGCTGAATTCCGCCCTGCGCTATATTGACGCCCGCGACATCATGGCGCACGTCGGGCTGGACGCCTATCGGCAGTTGTACCCGCATCAGCTTTCCGGCGGCATGAAAACCAGAGTCGGCATCGCCCGCGCGCTGATGGCGAATACGCCCGTGCTGCTGATGGATGAATGCTTTGCGAGCCTCGACGAAGTGACGCGGGAGCAAATGAACATGTTTTTGCTGACCATGTTGAACGAAATCAAGCGGACGCTCGTTTTCATCACGCATTCCATCGCCGAAGCGGTTTTTATTTCGGATCGCGTGATCGTGTTTTCCCGCAAACCGGCGCGGATTCTCGGCGACATTGCGATTGACATTCCCCGCCCCCGCCGCCTTGAAGACATCGAAAACCCGGAATACACATTTTACCGGAAAACGCTGCGAAAACTGCTGAACGAATCGCAGAGTGGCGCATGAAAACGAATCTGCTGCTGCAACTCACCGGCGGAATGTTGCTGATCGGCCTATGGGAAGGGCTGACGCGCTGGCTGAACGTCCCAGAATATCTGTTCCCGCGCTTTTCCGTGCTGATCAAGGAATTTGCCGCGTCCCCCGCGTATTTTCTCGACGGCCTCTGGAAAACGTCGTTCGAATCGTGCGCCGGGCTGCTATTAGGCGGATGCGCCGCGTATCTGCTGGCCGTGCTGTTCAGCTTTTCCAAGCTGTTGCGACAGTTGTTTTATCAATGGTTTGTCGCGTTGAAAACCGTGCCGATTATCGCCATCAGCCCGATGATTGTGATTTGGGTCGGATCAGGGCGATTCAGCAAGGTGCTGATGGCCTCGATCATCACCTTTTTCCCGATTCTCGTCAACACGCTGCAAGGATTTTCGAACATCACCGAACACCAATTGAACCTGTTCAAAAGCCTGAACGCGAATTTCTGGCAGATTTTCCTGCGGCTGCGGCTGCCGATGAGCCTCGGCTATTTTTTCACCGGCCTGAAAGTCGCTTCGCCGCTCAGCGCAATCGGCGCGTTGGTGTCGGAATTTTCGGGCGCGAACGAAGGGCTGGGCTATCTTATCCTGAGAGCCTCATGGGAAAGCAACACGCGCGCCCTGATGGTGGCGGTGATTTTGTCGTCCGTCATGGGCATCGCGCTCTATCGCCTCGTCGAATTGAGCGAATTCGCTGTCGGAAAATTCTTCCCGCATTTTAAACGATGATTTTCACCGCAGAGGCGCGGAGGGACGCGGAGAACGGCATATTTTTTCAGGGATTCTCTGCGTTCCTCCGCGCCTCTGCGGTAAAGATTCATGCTGACCGTCGAACAATACGCCGAATATAAACGCCTTGAGCAGTTTTTCGATTCGCTGGTGATTTCCAAGCCGCTGCCGGCGTTTGTCGCGCCCGCGCAGGCGGCGGCGCGGCCAAAGCCGTTCGGCTTGGAACGCCTGCGGTCATTCTTGGAACGGCTCGGCAATCCGCAGCGCGACCTCCGTTTCGCGCACATCACCGGCACGAGCGGCAAAACGTCAACCGCCTATTTTTTGGCGTCGCTGTTGCAATTTCAGGGCTATTCGACCGGCCTGTTCACGTCGCCGCCCATCACGACGACCGCCGAATATTTTCTGCTGAACGGCGCGCTGCCGCCGGTAAACGGCTTGATCGCGCTTGCCAATCAGGTGAAGCCGGTCATTGACGCGGAATATGAGCGGCACGAATCCGGCGCGATTTCGCAATTTGAATTGTTCGTCGCGCTGGCCTTCCTCTATTTCCGGCAAAAGCGGGTGGATTATGTCGTCCTTGAAGCCGGACTCGGCGGCGAGCATGACGCCACGAACATCATTCCGCGCTCGGAGGTGAGCATCATCACTGGCATCGGCTTGGATCATACGCGCGTCTTAGGCGAGACGCTGCCGGAAATCGCCGCCGATAAATTGGGCATCGCGAGAGCCGGAACGCCCTTGCTGACGGCGGAACAGCGGCCTGAAATTCTCGCGCAGTTCCGGCGGAAAACGGAACGCGTGAACGCCGATCTGGATGTGTGCGGCCAAGCGTTTCGCCTCCAGAACGTGTCGGCGGACGCGGACGGGACGGCGTTCGATTATGCGTCGGACAGGCTTGATTTGCGGACGTTGCGCGTGAACATGCGCGGGGCGTATCAGGCGCGGAACGCCGCGTTGGCGATGCGAGCGGTCGAGCGCATTGCCGCCGCGAATGGGCGCGCGCTTGACGAATCCGGCCTGCGCGCCGGGCTGCTGGCAACGCGCATTCCGGCGCGGTGCGAGCAAATGCAGGATCAGCCGCCGGTCATTTTGGATGGGGCGCATAACCCCGATAAAATCGAGGAATTTGCGGCGTATCTGCGAACGCGCTTTGCGGCGGAATCGGTCATTTTCGTCTGCGGCTTCACGTCCGGCAGAAATCTTGAAGCCATGCTGACGCCCTTGCTGACGGTGAGTTCGATGTTTTGCCTGACGCGGGTGATTACGGGGTTTCGCGCAACGGAAGAGCCGTTTCACGTGAAAGCCATTTTGAAACGCCTTGCGCCGGACGCGCAGGCGGACATTTCGCTTGACCCGTCGGTCGCGCTCGACGCGGCCATCGCGCAGGCCGAGCGCGGCGGGCAGGCGGTCTGCGTGACCGGCTCGCTCTATTTAGCAGGCTATCTCCGCCAACGCTGGTTTCCCGAATATCGCCTTCTGAATTATGAGGCATAAGAGGCTTGCGCCTGCTCTTTGCGGAAATACCAGCGCAGCCGCGCATAATTCGCCAGCGCGCGCCAGCATTCATCAAAAAAAATCACCCAAAGCAGCCCGGCTAAGCCCAATTTCAAGGGGAAAATCGCCACATACGCCAACGGCAGAATCAGAATCGTCCCCGCAATCTGCGTTTTCAGCATCCATTTCGTGTCGCCGCGCGCGCGAATCGAATTGCCGCCCACCACATTGAACGCCTGCGGAAACAACGTCAGCGCGATGATATAAACTAACGGTCGAAGCTGCTGGATTTTTTCAGGATCGTTCAGAAACAGGCCGACAATCATATCGGGAAACAGCGCGAAAAACGTTCCGACCGCCGCGCAGACGCCGAAAGAGAGCAGAATCGTCAATTCCCCCGTCTTCTTGGCGCGAAGCAGGTCTTTTGCGCCGACCGCCATGCCGACCAGCGTAATCGTGGCGACGCCTAAACCGAAATAAATGCTGAGGTTGAAAATTTTGATCGTGTGCGTAATCCCAAAATAGCCGGACGCCTCGTCGCTCAATTTATTCAACAGCGCGACGATGCCGGTGTTTCCGGCTGACCAAATCATCATTTCCACGCCCGCCGGAATGCCGATTTTGATGACGTTGGCGTAGAGATCCGACGCGGGGCGGAGCATGCCGCGCAAGGTAATCGGGAAACGTTGATCCCGCGCCAACAGCCAGAGAATCACGCCGCTGCCCATGAATCCGCTCATCACGGTCGCCCAAGCCGCCCCCGCAATGCCCATTTCAGGGAAGCCCCATTTGCCGAAAATCATGGCGTAATCCAACGGAACGTTCACGATGGCGCGAATCGCGGAGCCAATCGTGATGGGCATGGTGTTTCCCCGCCCCTGAAAAATCGCGTTGGCGGTCAGCACCATGCCGTCAATGAGAAATTGCAGGCTGATAATCCGAATATAGACCGCGCTGGAATCCAGAATTTCCCCCCTCGCGCCCAACGCCATCAGGACGCTTCTGCCGAACAGCAGCCAAAAGACGAGATACGCGAGGCCGATGATTTGATTGTAACACAGCGACGTTTCGGCGATGCGATGGGCGCGGTCGGGCTGTTTCGCGCCGAGCGTCTGCGCGATGAGAATATTCGTGCCGGTGCTGAACGACATGAAAAATGACAGGAAAAGAAAATAGGAAACCCGCGCATTCTGAATCGCCGACAAGCCCGCCGAGTTGTAATGGCCGATGAATGCCATGTCGGTGGACATTTGCACGTATTGCACGATAAATTGCACTGACGCCGGAAAGGCAATCACAAAAATTTTTTTCAACAGTTCTCGTTTTGTCATAGAAATATATTGAAACCTGACGGATTTAAAAAACCCGTCAGGTCACGTTAGTCAGAAGTTGCGTGATCATTGATGTCCTGCAATTGAAGGTTCAAGGCGCGGGTTGAAATCGCAATTTCATAAAGCGACAGAAACAGTGACGTCATGAGGCTGAGCAGGCTGATGCCGAAGAAAATTTCTCCGACGAGCATCTGATTGACAAACAGCGCAAACATCGAAAACGCACAGAGCAGAAAACTCATGGCCCCGGCAAACTGCATGCGCTGAATCAGCCGCAGCCGATGCCGCAAGTTGGCAATTTGGCCGCGCGTCGCGGCGTGAGATTGAGCGTTTTCCCGCTCCGCAAGCTGGCGGACTAATTGCGCCAACACGAGAAAACGATTCGTGTACGCCAGCATGAGCAAGGAAATCGCCGGAAAAAGCAAGGCTGGCGTTGTTAAGGTCATTGTCGTCATAATTTTTTATTTTAGGAGTTGCCGAAGAAACTCAATGTCTTTGCGAAACTGAGTTTCTTGACAGGGAACATGCGCATGTTACTGCCATAAAATTTTCCAGCAGAATTTCAAACGCCCCCAAAAATCCTCCGGAATATCGAGGTCTTGCGCCGCGCTGTCGCCGTTGCCATCAAAGGCATCAACCAAAATGGTCATCTCGTCTTGATTGACCTCAAATCCGGCGATTTCGCGCAGCAGCATGAAATTTTCGGCATCGGTCACGCCAATATCATACTGGCCAAACGGGACGTTCGGAATGTCGTGCGCGTACCGGCCTTCCTTTTCCAATGGGGCAATCGGAATGCTGACGGTCATTAGTTCAACGTCAAGCTCTACGGCCTCTGAATCCACCGGCAAAAAATCAACAAGCAGCGGTTTCCAGAAGCGTCCGGGCGTTTTGGCGAAACGCATCCGCACGGTCGCCCGCCGCGTGTCCGGCGCGGCGATTTCGCGGCTCGATTTTTGTGGCTTGCGCAGGTCAATCAGCGTCGGGCTACTTTTCACCTCAATTTCCGCGATGTCCTCAAGCACCGCTCCGCTTTTCGCGTCGGAAAAAACGACATCATACACGCCAAGCGCGATGTTGGGCAGATCGTAGCTGCATCCGTCCGGCTGAGGCTTGACGGCGGCAATCGTAAATGATACCGGATCGTCAATTTCCGCGCCGCGATGCTTGAAAATATCCACAATGCGCGGCTTCCACGCTTTTTCCTGATCCACAGAAAACAGAAACCGAAGCGTGACGCTGGTTTGCTGAAATTTCGGCGAAGTCGTCGGCAAGGGCGCCGCCGGTTTCGGCGCGGCGGGCTGCGCCGGAGTTTGCGGGGGCTGCGGCGTCTCCGGTGCGGTCTGCGCCCCAACTAAAGCCACGGCGGCGTTATACGACGGAATCCACCGGTCAAGATGGCCGGGATAATGGTACATGCCCCAAGGGTTGCCCCTCGTCGCGCGAATGCTTCCGGCATTATACGCGCACGCGATTTTCGGCGGGTCCCATTGGTGATTTTTCACCTGATATTGGCTGGCAATATAGGCCGCCCCGGCGTCAATATTCGAGGCCGGATCATAGAGGTCTTCCGGCTTGCCGCGAAATCCGACGGTATAGGCGGTCGTGTACATGATTTGCACCAAGCCGTAAGAGGCGGCGATGCGGCGCGGAAATTTATAATACGGGCTTGCTTTCCATTCGGCCTGATTTTTGATGTAGCGCGTGTAAAATAACGGCTCATACCGGTACGCCTTCGGTTTTCCGGCGGATTCAGTCGAAATCGTGGCGAGAATCGCCGGAATCGGCACGCCGTATTTTTCGGCGGAAGCCGTCACGAGCGTCCCGTAATTCTTCCAAATATCAGCGACTCGTTTCGTCGCTTTGTCATCTTTGACAATCCCTTCGCCTTTGATTTCAACGCCTTTGTTTGTCAGTCGCCACCAAATCGTGCCGTCGCCGTAATGGCTCCACTCGGCTTGCCCTTGTTCCAGCGCGTCAAGGTCGGGAATCTTGATCACTTGTCCGATTTCAATCTTATTCAGATTTTTGATGCCGTTATAGTCGGCTAACGCGCGATATTTTTCGCCGTCGTTGTAAAACTTTTTGGCAATCGTAAACAGCGAATCGCCCTGTTGAATCTTATAGGTTTTCATTGCTGGCCTCCATGATTGAACGTGCCTGTTTCGCATCCTGTTGCATTGCGCGAATATCGCCATAAATCGGGGAGGAAAGTCAAGGGAAATGTCAAGACGCGACAGGTTTTTTGAAACCCGTCGCGTCAGCAAAAGATGTCTGAGAAATCGGGCGAGGGAAGCGGCGCGTCCGCCGATATGGCGGGAACGGAAATCACGCGCTCAGGATAGCCGAAACGCCGGAGATACTGACGGAAGATACGCTGAGAATCTTCGACAATGCGGGGATGTTCGGGCGGGTAGAGATTGTACGCAATGGCAAGCACGCTCAAATGCCGCGCATGGGCGACATCCAGCGTCAGTAGCGTATGGTTGATGCTGCCCAATTTCGCGCTGCTGACGATGATGAGCGGCAGCCGCCGCGCCGCAAGATAATCGAGGAACGTCGCCGCGCCGGTCAGTGGAACGTAGAGTCCGCCCGCGCCTTCAAGCAGGACGAATTCGTACTGTTCTTCCAGTTGCCGCGTCGCAAGGGTAACGCAGTCAAGATCAATTACGCGGCCTTCTGCGCTGGCGGCGAGATGCGGCGACGCCGGAAGCGCGAACACGTAGGGACAAGTTATGCCTTGCCGGTCGGCATCAGTCAGATCAATGCCCATGATCCGCCGGTGCAGCAGAATGTCTTCGGACATGCCCGCACAGCCGGTTTGAACAAGCTTCTGCGTGATGACCGAATGCCCGGCGGCGCGCAGATGCCGCGCGAACAGGCCGGTGATAATGGTTTTCCCGACGCCCGTATCTATGCCTGTAATCGCTATCGTCGGCATAAGCAAAAAATCGGATGATAGGTCAACGGGATGCGATTATGCGTCTCGAACCGCTCTCGATACGCGCGCTCAAACTCCGTCAAGTCTGATTTCGTCCACGTTTTCTGCGAGGACAAGCCGTTCACGCCGGTCAAGCGCAAATGCCGCAGCACGTGCGTCGGCGACGGGAAATGCAGCGTGACGCGCTCTTCGGCGCATGCCAGCACTTCGAACCGCTCCCGCAATAATCCGCAAATCTCCTCGCGCGAAAGATACGAGAGCGTATTGCCCGTCAATGCGCAGATTTCTGACAAATTTTCCGTCCCGAAGGTGGAAAATGCCAGCAAGCCGTTCGCGGTCAAAAGCGGCTTGATGCGCGTCAAAAAGCCGCCGAGATCATGCAGCCATTGAACGGTCGCGCCAGAAAGAATCAAATCCAGATGATCCGGCAGGCCGTCAATGCGCTCGATGTCCCCGCCAATAAAGGCGAAGCGCCCGTCTGGATATTGCCGGAAAATATCATCCGCCATTGCGCCGCATTCTTCGACTAAATCATTGGCGTACAATGTGGACGCCGAAAACGTTTTCAAAAATCGTTCGGTCAAGATGCCCGTGCCGCAGCCGATTTCAAGCACTCGCGCAAATCGGCTAGGATGAATCTGACGGAGACGCTCAATCAATTCTTCCGCCATGTACGCTTGCACTTCGGCGTGTTGATTGTAGGAATACAGCCGTTTCGCAAAAGAGGTCTGCACCCGTGCCTTGTTCACTTGTTGGGACATGTTTCGCGGAGTTGTTTTCGTC
>CAZCGG010000004.1:13283-31134 GCA_964498135.1 uncultured Candidatus Moduliflexus sp. | reverse complement strand
TAACTCAACAAATCGTTCCAATTTTTCCAGAGAAAAAAGGGATAATGCGGCGCGTCAATCATCATCATGTGGCCTGCCCGCCCTTGCCAATATCGCGCCTGATTCGCGGCGGGAATGATGCGATCCTGCTTGCCAATCAGGGCGAGATCAACGCGGGGAGACTCGTCGGAACATGTTGAGGCAGTCTGTTGAATCGCCCGCAGTTCCCGCCGTTGATCCGGCAGCGGCCGCTGCGGCAAACGCGCCTGAAATTGGGCGAAGACGGATGACGAGCCGCACATTCGCCGAAAAAACTTTTCCCGCGTCTCCGCGCTGAATTGGTCGAGCGTGGCTTGATACACGCCGGGATCAATCCCAAATTCGGCATGAATCGGCTGCGCCGTGCCGTTAATGGCGATGACGCGCTTGACAACGCCTGCCAGCGCCGCGCAGACTTGCGCATACGCCCACACGCCCATTGACCAGCCAATCACGGTAACGTCATCGTAAGAATCGCACAACGCGGCAACATTCAACCCGATTGAGACGCGGCGATAGTCATACACCGCCAATGCGTCGGAATCCGGCGCGATAGCCAGATGCTCGACGACATGCGCGTCCATGCCCCAGCCGTTGAAAAAAAGCAGAAGCCGCTTGTTATGCGCTCGCCGCAGAATTTCCCATCTCATGAAGAATCTCGGCAACTTGTCCCGGAAGCGGCGCAAGCTGCTCCCACGTCATTTCTGCATTGAACGACAGCCGAAGCCGCGCGGTATTCGGCGGAACTGTCGGCGGACGAATCGCAAAAATCAGCCAGCCGCGCTGACGAAGTTGTTCCGATAAGTTGACAGTTTGCTGATTATCGCCAATCAAAATTGGGATAATCTGCGATGCGCCGTCAGTGCGCAGACGGCACGCGCCCAACGCCTGCCGAAATCGCTCGGACAACGCTCGCAGATGCGCTCGCTGCGCCTGCATTCCGGCGATTTTTTGCAGCGCGAACCGACTCCAGTTCAGGACAATCGGCGGCAGCGCGGTCGTAAAAATCAACGGGCGCATGGTGTTCACAAGGTAATCTTTCAGCAGGCGATTCGTGATGGCAAACCCGCCCAACGACGCGCACGCTTTGCCGAATCCGCCGACAATCACGTCAATTTCAGACATGACGCCAACCTCTTCGCCAACGCCGCAGCCCGTCTGGCCGAAGACGCCGACGGCATGGGCTTCATCCACAATCAGCAGAGCGTCATGCGCTCGCTTCAACTCCGCGAGCCGCCGCACATCGGCGAGATCCCCGTCCATGCTGAACACCGATTCGGACACGATGAACGCCCGGCGATATTCATGGCGATGCTGCGCGAGCAATTCCTCAAGGTGCGCGTAATCGCAATGGCGATAGCGGAAAAAACGCGCCTCCGACAATTTCATGCCATCCACGATGCTCGCGTGATTGAGCTTATCGGAAAAAATGACATCCCGGCGATCCGCCAAGGCGGACAGAATGCCGATATTGGCGTGATACCCGCTATTAAACACGCAGGCCGCTTCTGAATGGTACATGTTTATCAACGCTTGTTCCAATAAGTCGTAAGCGCGATGATTGCCGGTCAGCAGGCGCGACGATGAACTGCTCATGCCGAAACGGTCGAGCAGATGCTCCGGCGCATCCTGCCGCAAAAATTCCTCTAAAAACCCCTGATTTCCGCCGATGCCGAGATAATCGTTCGAGGAGAGATTGAGAAAACGGGCATCGTTGAAATCGGCGTGAACGCAGTCGCGGCGTTCGATGCGGCCTAACTGCCGGAATTGGCCGCGCGCCCGCAACTGCTCAAGCTCTTCGGCAAATGAGGCGTACATGTTGGAATTGTTCATAATCGAAGGAAAAACAATTTTCACCACAGATTCCACAGATTTGCGCAGATGTTTGAAAAACGTGTTATTACCTCATCTGTATAAATCTGTGGCGTAACCGTTTACGACGCAAACTCGGCCAATCGCTCTGAAAATAGGCGATCTTCGGCGACTTCGCGGCCGCGCGTGGTCAGATACCCGCCGGTCAAAAAGCCGTTCGCGCCCGCCAGCATCAGCAAGCCCTGAAAATCTTTCATCACCGTCTCGCGCCCGGCGGCGAATTTGATGATTTTCGTCGGATTGACAAGGCGGAAAATGGCGAATGCTTTGGCGATTTCGGTGACGGAAAGCGGCGGCTGCTTTTCAAGCGGCGTCCCGGCTATCGGCACGAGAACGTTGAGCGGAATCACGTCCACATCGAGTTCATTGACGGCAAAGGCGAGTTCGACGCGATCCCGCATGGTTTCGCCCACGCCGAAAATGCCGCCGCAGCAGACGCCGATGCCGTAGGCTTTCAGCAGACGGATCGTCTCGATTTTTTCCCGAATATCATGCGTGTCGGCGATTAAATCGGCAAAGCGGGCGGGGTTGACTTGCAGGTTGATGTTGTAATGGCCAATCTTGCGTTCCGCCAATTCTTTCACCGTCTCTTGGCTCAAAATGCCCAAAGATAAACAAACGTTCATCTCAGGGATTTCTCGCAGAATCAAATCAATCGCGGCCAAAATCGTCTTAAACTCCCGATTCTGCTCTTTGTAGCCGAGTCCGCTAGTGACGATGCCGAAATAGTTGACGCCGTTGTCGCGCGTGATTTTCGCCTGTTGCAGCATAGTGTCCGGCGACATCAAGCCATATACGTCAATCTGAGCGTGGTGATGGGCGGATTGGGCACAAAACCGGCAGTTTTCGGAGCAGACGCCGGATTTGGCGTTTAAAATCGAACACGCATGCATACCGTCGGCATGCCTATTTTTGACCTTGTTCGCCAGCGAGACGAGATCAAGCGTATCTTCGCCCGATAAATGGGCTAATTGCAGCGCCAATTCCTTCTGAATCGGCTGTCCGTCTTCAAGGACGGCGTAGGCTTCTTGAATGAATGGATGGAGCATAGTCGGCTAACTCTGGTAAATTGTTGATAATGCGTCATTTTTCAAACCCAAGAAAATATGCGGGGTTCTGGTTACTTGTTGACCAGTTTTGCATGATTGGTTGATAATAGTCAAGAGAGAAATGAATTAATTTACAAAAGTTAATAGAATCAATCAATTAGCGCGGCAGTTGACGCGAATGCGCCATGAAAAAGCGTCTATTTTCCAGAAATTCTCTTGACGGATGAAACGGTTTCCGATAGAAATAAACAGACTTTAGAAGCCTTGAAGACTTCAACAGTCTCGATACCTGTTCAATAATGCGATATTATGCTTGCGAAATCACCGATAAAAAGGAGAGGTATGAACGAAACGCAAAAGATGAACATTGCCGTGATTGGGGCGGGAAGTTGGGGGACAGCGTTAGCCGACCTGTTGGCGCGGAAAGGCCATGACGTTGACCAGTGGGTTTTCGAGCCGGAAGTCAAGGCGCAAATCGAGCAGGAGCGCGAAAATAAGGTCTTTCTGCCGGGCGTGACGCTTTCTGAGCGGCTGCGCCCAACCAACGATCTCGCGGCCGCCGTCGCCGGAAAATCGCTGGTCGCGGTTGTCGTGCCGTCGCATGTCATGCGCCTGACGGCGGGGAAAATGGCGGCGGCGATTGCGCCCGACGCGATAGTGGTTTCCGCCGCCAAAGGGATTGAAAACGACACCTTTTGCCTGATGTCGGACGTATTGGAACAAGCGCTGCCGCCGTCGCTGCGCGAGCGCATTGCCGCGCTATCCGGCCCAAGTTTCGCGGCGGAAGTTGCGCAGCGCGTGCCGACGCTCGTGACCATCGCCGCCCGCGACGCGAATGTCGCCGCCATCGCGCAGCAGGCGTTCGCCACGTCTTCGTTCCGCGTTTATACGCATGACGATATGATCGGTGTGCAATTGGGCGGCTCCATGAAAAATTACATTGCGATTGCCGCCGGAATGATTGACGGCGCGAACCTTGGCTTGAATATTCGGGCGGCCTTGATTACGCGCGGATTGGCGGAAATGCAGCGGCTCGGCGTGAAAATGGGGGCGAATCCGCACACGTTCAGCGGCTTGAGCGGCCTCGGCGATCTTGTGCTGACCTGCACCGGCAACCTGAGCCGAAATCACACGGTCGGCATGAAAATCGGGCAAGGGATGAAATTGCGCGACGTGCTGGACGGCATGAGAATGGTCGCGGAAGGGGTGAAAACCGCGCATTCGGTCTATCATCTTTCCCAAAAAATCGGCGTGGAGATGCCGATTTGTGAAGGGGTGTATCACGTGTTATTCGAGGATGCGGATTTCGCGGACGAGTTGAATATCCTGATGACGCGGCGACTGAAGGATGAATTGGAATAAATCCAGTTTCCGGCGTGAAGGCCGGTAGTCAACTTCGACTAACTCCGGCGTTCACGCCGGAGACGGAGCCAGAGGGAGTGATGTCGCGTTACCTCCATGAATGCCGGAGTTGTTAGCCGACCTCTCACTCAAGATTCGGCTTCGACTAACTCCGGCGTTCACGCCGGAGATTGGACCGGAGACGGTGATATCGCGTTACCTCTCTGGCATGAATGCCGGAGTTAGTCAACCTCTCGCCCGAGAGCCAGCGTTCACGCTGGAGGGATCATTATTGATATTGGTCGAAAATTTTCTGCAATGTCCCGTCTTCTTTCATTTTTTTGACCGTTTCATCAAACGCGGGGAGGATGCGGACAAATGACGACGTTTTGCCGATGCACAAATGAAACGAGATGGAATCTATCGTCACCGGGATTTCAACAATCTGTCCTTCCAAGCCTAATTTTTTGATTGTGTACTTTGTGACCTGCGCTCCTTGAGCAGTTATATCGCCTCGCCCTTTTGCCAATTTCAGCAGCACATTGTCAAATTTAGCGCACCAATCAATATTCAAACCCGCAAGATTTTTTTCCGTCCAGCCGTTTCCTACATAATCTAATAAGAAAAATGGCCGTAAGTCCGCGATGGTTTTGATTTGTTTCAGCGCATCCATTTTGGGATGTCCTGTCCGCGTAAACAACGTCACCGTGTTCAGCAGCACGGGTTCTGCGCTGATTTCGGCATAGGTTTGCCGTTCCGGTGTCGGCACGGAGATATACGCATCCGCAGTGCCTTCTCGAACCATCAATTGCGCCCTTGCCCACGGATAGCCTTGATGCAAAACCGGGATGCCCATCCGCGTCTGAATCGCCTCGTTCACAATATCAATCAGGATTCCCTGCATTTGCCCACTATCGTCCTCCCATGAATACGGCGGAAAATTGTTGAAATAGACGAATTTCATGGTCTCTTGGGCAACAAGCGGGGATGAACAGAGCAAACACGCCATGATAAATATGCTGACAATCCTCAGCATTTTCAAAATCTTCATAATATGCTCCTTTCTTTAGAAAGACTTCAAAAGTCTTCAAGACTTTTGAAGTCTCGTCCTCACGTTGAATTATTCGCTGCCTTTTTTCCGGCGAGACTTGCGAGCATCTCCGGTCACGGCGGCTTTGCTCCCTTGCGGACGCGCCACCGGACTTTCCGGCACGGTTGACGTTTCGGCGGCGGAAACGGCATCCTCGTCTGCCATGCTTGCGGGCGCGGGAAAATATGGCGACGGCGGCGCGGCATTTGGAATCGAAAGCTGACTATCAACACCGGGCGATTCGAATGTTTGAATGACGAGGCCGGATTCTTTTCTCATCTGCTCAAGCAGAATGTGCGCTTTAACGCGCTCTGGCAAAATCGCGGTCGCTAAGGTCGAAATCAGTTGTGTGACGGCGGCGGACGATGCTTCCGCCGCGATGTTTTCCGGCGCGTTGACCATGCTTTCGGACAAGTTCGTTTTTGCGCGTTCCGGCAACATCAAAGATGTCAACATCGAAATGAGGCGTTGCGCGGCGGCGGACGGCATTTCTGCCGCAATGTTCCCTTGCGCGTTAACCAGATTTTCGGGCGACAACGGCGTGGTGACGTTCACAATGGCGGCTCCAGCGTCAATTTTAAGCGGCGCGGCCAGCTGCGGGGCAAGATTGATTTCGCGGGCGTTCGCCGCTTCTGCGCGCGCAGCAACGGCAGCTTTTGCAAGAACGTCGTTGTTCTGGCGGACGCTTGATGCGCCAATCGGCTTGAGCATAACCGCGCTGAGCGGCGGAAGCGTGATGCTGATTGAATACGGCTGCTGTTGCCAACGAATCGGTTCTGCCGCGCACGGCTCGCCGTTTGTGAGATTGCCGCCGCCGTATTCCGCTGCGTCGGTGTTGAGAAGTTCCTGATAATAGCCCGGCAGCGGCACGCCGATGCGATAATCGTAGCGGGTGACCGGCGTGAAATTATACACGCAGATGACGACATGCTGCCGGTCATTATAGGCTTTGCGCATGAACGAAAAGACGCTGCGCTCGAAATCGTGATAATCAATCCATTGAAAGGACCGTTCATCGCGGTCGTCCCAATAGAAGGCGGGTTCGGCAAGATACAGACGGTTCAGATCGCGGACGAGGCGTTGCAGCCCTTGATGCGGCGCATATTGCAACAGCCGCCATTCCAAACTGCTGTCGTGATCCCATTCGCGCCACTGGCCGAATTCGCTGCCCATGAACAGCAATTTTTTGCCGGGATGCCCGTACATAAAGCCGTACAGCAGGCGCAGGTTGGCGAATTTCAGCGCGTCATCGCCCGGCATTTTCGCTAACAGCGAGCCTTTGCCATGCACAACCTCGTCATGCGACAAGACCGTCATGAAATGCTCGTGAAACGCATACAGCAGAGCAAACGGCACCATCGTATGCACGAATTTCCGATAGACCGGATCGTGCGACAAATAATGCAACGTGTCGTTCATCCAGCCCAAATTCCATTTCAGCGTGAAATTCAGCCCGCCTAAATATGTCGGATAGGTCACGCCGAGCCACGACGTGGATTCTTCTGCAATCGTCATCACGCCCGGAAATTCGGAGTGAATCACCGCGTTCAACTCTTTCAGAAAATCAATCGCCTCTAAATTTTCACGTCCGCCATATTTATTCGGCAGCCATTCCCCTTCTTTTCGGGAATAATCAAGATAGAGCATCGAGGCCACCGCGTCAACGCGGATGCCGTCAATATGGTACGTTTTCAGCCAAAATAGGGCGTTGGCGAGGAGAAAATTGCGGACTTCGTGCCGCCCGTAATCGAAAATCAGCGTTCCCCAATCTTTATGCTCGCCTAAGCGCGGGTCCGCGTGTTCATACAGATTCGTCCCGTCGAATTCGCCAAGCGAGAAGGCATCGCGCGGGAAATGCGCAGGCACCCAATCCATCAGCACGCCTAGCCCGTGCTGATGGCATTCGTTGATGAAATACATCAAATCTTCGGGCGTACCGTAGCGGCTGGTCGGCGCGTAATAGCCCGTGACCTGGTAACCCCACGAGCCGTAAAATGGATGCTCGGCGACGGGGAGCAGTTCGATATGCGTGAACCCCAGCGATTTGACATAGGGAATCAGCGCGTGCGCCAACTCGCGGTACGTCAAAAATCGTTTCTCGTCCCGCATCGTGTTCAGCCACGAACCGAGATGCACTTCATACGCGGCCACCGGCGATTTGAGCGCCGAAAACTGCTTGCGTTGATCCAGCCATTCATGATCCGTCCAGCGAAACACATCAAGCGGCGTGACCACGCTGGCGTTGCTCGGCGGCTGCTCGAAGGAAAACCCGTATGGATCGGATTTCGTCACGATTTCGCCGGACGGCGTCGTAATACAAAATTGATAGCGGTCGCCCGCGCCGACATGCGGAATGAAGAGTTCCCACACGCCCCATTTTTTCAGCAGGCGCATGGGATGCTGAAGCCCGTTCCAGTCGTTGAAATCGCCGACTACGCTGACGCCTTTGGCATACGGCGCCCAAACGGCGAAGACCGCGCCCGCCGTGTTCGCTACGCTCATGAGATGGCAGCCGAGATATTGATAAATTTCGCGCTGTTTTCCGGTTTCAAACAGGGCAAGCGCGGCATCCGGCAGCACGGGCGGAAACGCATACGCATCGCACACCCGGCGCGTTTGGCCTTGTTTATCGAGCCATTCAAGCTGATACGCGAACGGCGCGCGCCGCCGGGCAAAATGCGCTTCGAACAATCCGGCGTCATGCAGGCGCGTCATTGGATAGCGTTTCCGGCGGGTGGCGTCATACACAAACGCCTCTTCCGCGCCGGGCAGCATGACTCTGACCAGCACGGACTCCCGACCTTCTTCATCAGATACCACGCGCATGCCGAGCAATTCGAACGGGTTGGAACAAGTTGATTTCAGGAGCGTCTGAAGCTTTCGACGCGGTAATGGTGTATTCATAAATCCTTTTTTATCAGGACTTACGCACCCCACCCTCCCCTCAATCAGGGGAGGGGAAATATTTTTCTGTTGTCTCCCTCCCCTGATTGAGGGGAGGGTGGGGCGGGGTCTGCGTAAGTCGTATTTATTATAAAAACCGGCCTCGCGGCAACGGCTTATATGATCTTAACAAGGTTTACGCAAAAAAACCTCACCCCCGCGCCGAAAAAGTTGGAGAGGTTGGGAGTGGGGTTTCGGATAGGCGTAAATCCTGCTCGAATTATTGTCAACACAGGGACAAAAATTACAAACAATCGTGATTCTTGTCCCTGTATTTTCAACGCGGTTCTACGTCAAGGATTATTGCGGCATCTCAACGTGCGGAACAGTAGTTGATGTTGACGGCATGGCAATCTTCGTCGTTCAACGCGCCTTTTAACTGCGTCAGCATAAGCAAATAGACGCCCATGTCAAGGACTTCGGTTTCGCCGCCGGGCGTCACGGCAATCATGTTTTGCAGCGCATGATCAGGATAACTGAGCGTCGCCTCGATGCGCCCGTCGGAAAACGTGACCACGTTGGCGTCGGTGTTGTGCCATAAACGATATTCCTGCCCATTAATCCGCCCCGCAATGCTTTCGAGGCCTTCCGATTTTTCCACGAAAAACCCGTCTTCTTTCTCGCTTTCCCAATAGTCCTGCGTCCGAAAATAACGCGGCTTCACGAGGTGCGGATTCCCCTGTTCGACGCAATGAATGCCGCAGAGTCCACATTGATTGCAGGCGTCGGTCAAATGGCCGATTTGATACGCTTTGGCGAGCGTAAACTCTCCGCCCGGCAGCTTTTTGAACAGATGCCGGTCAATCTGATAATTGTGATACGGAATGGTCACGGGCGTCACGTGATAGATAAAATTCGCCAAATTCGGGCAGACCGTGACGCAATTGCCGCAGCTTGCGCAATCATGCGGGCGAAGCTGAGACGCGATTTTTTTCGGCCCCTGCTTGTTTTTGCTCTGCGCATAGCGCGGATCCTGCATCGTTTCTTCGAGCATCGAATTTAAATTTCGGTCTGCGGCGGCGGCGAGAATGTGATGATAGAGTTCGCGGAACGTGTGCGGCACGAGGAAACTTTCGCCGAAGCGCTGATTATAGACTTTGAGCGTTTCCGTGACGATCAGCGCGTCGGTGGTCAGCAGTTCGAGGCTGTCGCTGTTTTCTTTGAGCGCGTTGACCACGCGGCGGTGCAGATTCGCAAAAATGCGCAACTGCTCGTCAATCATTGCGCCGCGCCGGTGTTCAGGGATATTTTGCCCAAGCCGATGCACTTCGTCGCGCAATTTGATGAACACGTCGTTGATCGCATCCACTTCATGCCGGAATCGCTTCATAATGAAATCCGGGATGTTAATCGCCTCCGTATCCTGCATGTTTTCGCAGAGCCGCTGCAAATACATCTGCCCTTTCGCGTATCCCGGCGATTTCAGCATGTTCGTGCAGACCGACACCGGATTCACGTTCAGGCTCACCACGTCGGCGAAATTATGCTCATCCACGCCCGCCGAAAATGAAATCGGCACATGCGCCGCGACATCGCCTAACGCGCTGCGGATTTTGTCCAGCAGGCGGATCGCCAGCAGATGAAGCGGCGCGCCGGAAAGATACATCACATCGTCGGGCAGATAGCGCTTGTGATTTTTGACGACCAGCGTGTTCGTCAATTTCAGCCCCAACGTTTTTTTCATGGATTCGGCGGCGTGCTGCATGTTCCGCACTAACTCAATCGCCTGCTCGAAGGTTAAATCATGTTTAAACGCCTCGCGGTCAAGCTGGAGTTCCTCATAGCCTAACAAGTCGCGCAGGACGTAAGAGACTTCGTCCATGCCCAACAGCGTCGGATTCAGTTTCACCACCACGTTCAGCCGGTGTTCCGTCAGCAGATAGCTGACGATATGGTCAATTTCTTCCGGCGGGCAGCCGTGAAACGTGGAGAGCGTGACGGTTTCGATGATATTCGGGCGATATTCGAGCGTTTTCAATTCGGCGAATTCATCAGGGATTTCGTTACGCAGGTCGTCAATTACGGCGCTGGCATTTTTCAAGCCGTGAATATAATCGCGCATGCGGGCGGATTTTATCCCTTTGAAATCGTAGCCGATGCTTAAATCAAACACCGTATCGGCATGGTGGCGCGAAAAATCTTCGCCGAACAGTTCCATCTGCCGAATCATGGCGATCAGCATCCACGCTTTGACGTATTCGCGCTGCGATTGAATGAGGGACAATTCCTGCGACCATTCGATGTTAAACCCAATCGTTTCGGTGTCTATGCAGGGGCGCGGAATGCGGATGTCGTCAAGCAATTGGACGGTTTTCAACTCGATGATGCGCGCCCCGGTCAGCCACGCCGCCACGATGTTTTGGGCTAATTGGGTATGCGGCCCGGCGGCAGGGCCGAACGGCGTGGAGGCGGGCTGCCCCATGTACGTGACGCTCAGGTTTGAGCCGGGGCATCCGGTAAAAAATTTTTCTTCCGGCACGCCAAAGATCTTTCCATAGCGTTTGTATTCAACGAACACCCGCCTGATTAAATCGGCAAACGGAATCGGATGAAAAGTTGCCATAGCTCGCGGTAAAACGCGCGGCGTCGCGCTTCAACCAACGCCGTGCGTCCTACATCTCTGGAAGCGTGTACCCTCCAATTGATTGAAATGATGGAATAAACACCATGCGTTTTTGCGGAAACACCTGAAATTGCAAGGCGCCCAAATTTTCCCCGACAAATAGTTCTTTCATGTTCAGCGCATCTTTGCGGATCGTCACCAAATTCGAGCGAATGCCGCGCAGGTTTGCCTTGTTCGGCATGAGATGGACGGCGAAATAGATCGCGGTCTCGTCTTCAGAAAGATATTTGGCAAAAAACCAAGGCGTGTTTTGAATATATTGTTTCGTGTCGCCCGTGATTTTGTCAATAAGCAGAAAATTCTTTTTTTGCGATTGTTGTTCGAGCGACAGCAAAAGATAGTCATGCGTCAGCGTGGAAAAGCGGCTGCCGGGCGGATAAGAAAAGCGCGGCGCGCCGTCTGATTTTTTCACCGCCGCTGTCATCGTATAAAGCGTGTCGGCGTCTTGCGCAACGACATCGCCGATGGCCGCGTCCGCCGTCCAGAGGATGTTTCGGTCTGGCACGCGCATCATGATCACGCTACCGTCTTTTTTCGAGAAGATTTGCGCGTCGCGCTCAACCACGAAGCGCGGGCGAAACTCGCTATGCGACTCTTCCCAAATCGTCTGCCCAGAGGCGCGATCCAGATACGCAAGCGTAATGTCAATCTGTTCATCGTCCTCGCCGATTCCGGCGAATCGCCCAATCAGCAGGCCGGAATGCCAATGCGCATAGGCAATGGCGGATTTTCCTTGAAAGCGGGCAGACCAACGCGCCGCGCCGTCCGCGTCGAACACGTCCAATTTCTGCTCAGCATAGGCGGCGAGCGTCTGCGCGTCAAACGTGACATGCCGGTATTCGCCGCGAAATTCATGCTGCCACAGCAATTTTCCTGAATCTGGATCAATCCGCATGATGGTCGTATCGTTGGAATCGCTATATTTCACGGCGATCAGCGGCAGCGCCGGATTTTCGGAAAGCGGCTGCACGATAAGATGGCCTAACGCAGCATTTTCCCAGCGCGTGACGCCGGTGGTCATTTCGACGGCGGAAAGCGACGCGGAAGTGGCGAAAATGCACACGTCGCCGCGATTCACGAACGACAGCATTTCGTTCTGCGATTCATCGAAGACATGCCGCCATTTCGCGCTCAGTTGAATCTTCTGCGGCGCGGGCGGCGCAAATGAGGCGAACAATGGCGCGATAAGCGCCGCATCTTTGTTCGCATAGGCCGCCCAGCCGCCGCCGATGGTCAGCAGCAAGAGCAGCGCCCATGCGATGGCGGCTTTGAGGCGAGGGCGTTTCGTGACGACATACGTTCCGGCCAGCCGGTCATGCACTCCTTGTTTTTTTGGCGTGAACCCCATGAAAATATACCCCACAAATGGCGCGAGAAACAGGCACGAGATGATAAAATAGGCGAAGCGGACGAGCGCGGCGACAAGCTCCGGCCGGTTGCCGCGCCGGTCAATCACGCGCAGCCCGACGATTTTCTGCCCGATTGTCGCGCCGTATCGGGCAATCGGGACAATCAGATACCCAATCAGCGCGGCCGAGCCGATCACTTCTGTCAACAGCGCGGCGAGCGAGCGGGCGTTCTCCGTCCCTTGAATGAGGCGCAAGAGCGCGGAAAATCCGAAAAACATTCCCACAAAGGCCGCGATTGTCAGCGCGACATCAAGCAGCGCGGCGACGGCGCGCGCGGCAAATCCGGCAAAGCCGTCGCCCGGCGCTAATTGCGGCAAATCGGACGCCTGCGCTGCGCCGGACGGCAGGCAGCGTTCGCAATAGACGCGCTCCCGGAATTCGACATAACAGGCGTCGCACAGCCCTGCGCCGCATTCCGCGCATGTCCTGACTGCCGCGTGCGTCGGATGATGATAGCACGTGAGCGTAACCGGCTGCGCGGCGGGCGTTTCGGGGACGTCTTTCAGCAAAAGCACCTGCTGCTGAATGCCTAATTCGATATATTCTTTTTCGCCCGCATAGTTTTCCCGCAGCAGTTCTTCCAACGAAAGACGACGGGGCGGCTCTGCCATCGCGTCCACCTGATGCAGATATTCTTGATAGAGTTGTTGAATCGAAGCGTTCGGGAAGCGGAACACGCGCCTATTCGGGGGAAACGAGATTGGCAGGGTTTGCGGCAGATTGCTAACGGAAAGAAAAACATGCGCTTGAAAAAATGCGACAAAGGAAACACACCACATCTGCTCTATTTGCTTATTGTGCGTCACCTCCGCATACAGGCTGCGTTCCCGATGCGCCAAAATATGTTGCACTATGCCTTGCGTGGAACCGACATCTTCAAGCGCGCAGAGCGGCTCGAACCCTTGCGCCTGAAGAAAACTCATCGTCAGATCAACGGACGCATGGCGTTTCGGCAAATGCGCCGCGTCCACAAAATGCAGTTTCGGCGTCCGATGAGTCCTGAGCAGCGACAAAAATGGCGTTTTGCCCCATTTGTGCTGATAATATTTCGCGGCGAAAAATGGAAGCCCAAGCAGCCATTTCAACGGATTCGAACGGAAAAGCGGCCGAAAAATCATGCCAAACGGGACGCGCGAGAGATCGAGAAACACGGCGGCATCCGGCGCATCTTCACGCGGCGCGGTCAAGTCCGCGCGGCAGACTGCGCAGGCCGCCGCTTCATCATGGTTGTGCATTCCGCAATGAGGACAATACATGTTCAATCAATCGAACAATCGGGAACGGAATTTCTGCGAGAAACGTCGTTCCTTTCATTGCCCGGTTTATCCGCCGATAAAGAAGATTGGGGCGAATTCGATGAGGCTGAGAATGATTTGCGCCGGATAAAAAAAGAAGTCGAACAGATTCAAATACACGGCGGCAACGAGAATGATGAACGAATACGGCTGAATGCGATGAAAAAACGTCGCGGCCTTTTGCGGCAGCGCGGCTCTCAAAATCCACGAGCCGTCAAGCGGCGGAAACGGAATCAGGTTAAAGATGCCTAAAACGAGATTGATCAGCAACCCCATGCGCAGCACGGTGAGGACGACGAACAAGATCGCGGCTGGCGCGGGCGCGTGCCGCCATTCGGGAAACGCATGCAACAGCGCGGCGAGGATGAATTGCCCCTGCATGCAAAGATACGCGAGGCCGAAATTCGAAAGCGGCCCGGCAACGGCAATCATCACCTGATCGCGCGGATGCTGGCGCAGATTGATCGCCTGAAACGGCACCGGCTTGGCCCAGCCGAAGCGGAGCGGCGAATTGAGCAGATGCAGCGCGAGCGGCACGATAATCGAACCGATTGGATCAACGTGGCTGAGCGGATTGAGCGTCAGCCGCCCGGCCTGCTTTGCCGTCGGATCGCCGCACCAATAGGCCGCCAGCCCATGCGAAACCTCATGCGCCACAATTGAAAAAAAGAGGACGTATAACGATAACGCCCCGCTCATCCATTTCAAAATTTCTGGGTCTTCTTTGAAAAGCGGGTGCGCAAGTCCGATGAAAAGCGGAAAAATCAGCCAGAGAAACACCACGCGCATGTTGCCGCGCCTCCAATGCCGCGCATGACCTGAGAAGAAGCCCTGTTTTTTTGAAGAAACGGCGTTTTTCAGAGTTCAATATATCAGACAGCACTTTCCTCGAAAGAAGGGTTTCTGTCAGTAAAAAAATAGCCGGAATTACAAATTTCACGACATCGGAAACGTGAAGGTCGTGGTTGGGAAACCTGTCAGGTCTTCAAAAATGTTCAGGCCATTGAAATTTCATTCTGCGAGAAAAATACTTGACGCGGCGAGGAGTCCTCACATACAGGTATTTGAATCTTGCTATGTCCGATCATTTAAAAATGCGTGACGAGAAGCATGGAATAATTGAAAGGGGGTGAGCCTTATGGGAAGAGGAGATGCGCGCACGAGACGAGGTAAAATTTTTCGAGGTTCTTTCGGGAAACACCGTCCGCGAAAGAAAAAAACGATGCCGCAGCCGGTAACGCCGCAGCCAGTCGTGGAACAGCCGAAAGAAGAACAGCCGCAGCCAGTCGCGGAAGAAGCCGCGCCACAAGCCTGAGTTAAAAAAACTCCGTTTTTCAAAAAACGGAGTTTTTTCTACGTATTTTTCGCATTTTTTTAAAGATTGGAGAACGCCGCGTGAATGATTATATCGTGGGAGGCAGGACGCAGAGCCAGAACGTGCGCGGTTTCGCATGCGTCACGACCGGCGTAGTGCGGGATGCGTGCCGTCAGCATGGCGCATCGCCGACGGCGGCCGCCGCGTTGGGGCGCGCCTTGACCGCCGGGGCGCTGTTAGGCGCGCTCTTGAGCGACGGGCAGCGCGTCGCCCTGAAATTCGAAGGAAACGGGCCGCTCAAAAAAATTTTGGTTGAGGCGGACAGCACGGGCATCGTGCGCGGCTATGTCGGCGCGCCGCAAGCGGAATTGCCCCTGAAACAGGGCAAAATTGACGTGGCCGGAGCTATCGGTCACGCCGGATTTCTCACCGTTACCAAAGATTTGCAGTTGAAACAGCCTTACAAAGGCGTCGTGCAGTTATACACCAGCGAAATCGCGGAAGACGTGGCGTTTTATCTCACGGAATCCGAACAGATTCCCTCGGCCGTCGGCGTCGGCGTGTTGCTGGAACATTCGGGCGACATCGCGGTCGCGGGCGGCTTTCTGATTCAATCCCTGCCGCCGTCAGATGAGCAGGCCATCGCCGCGCTTGTCCGGCGCATCGAGGAACTGCCGCCGCTAACCGATATTTTCCAGCAGCAATCGCCGGAAGCCGTGCTGCGTCTTGTGTTTCACGACATGCCTTTCGACATAACGACAACGCATCCGTTGGCCTTCAAATGCACCTGCGACAAAGCCCGCATTGAACGCGCCCTTGTGTCGCTTGGCGCGGAAGAATTAGCGGCAATCGTCCGCGAACAGGACGAAACCGAAGTGCATTGCGAATTTTGCCGCGCTCGCTATCGTTTCACCCGGCAGGAATTATCGCGCTTACTCGCCTCAATCCAGTAAACTCACCAGCGACGGGGGGATTGATAAAAACGGCGTTTTCCCAAAAACGGCGTTTTTTCACGCACGAAAATCATGGACGAAATCAGGACGTGGTGGGAATGGTTGGATGATGAATGGAAACACATTTTTGCCGCCGCGTTAAGCCATTATGCGCCGCAGCCGCCCACCGACGAGGAACTCCGGCGACTGGTTGATTTAGATGAACTCCACTGCGGCGCGAGCGGCATCACCGATCTTGAACCGTTGCGCATGTTGCGCCATCTCCATATTCTCGGCTGCTTCGAAACCGCGATTACCAGCTTGCAGCCGCTTGAAGTCATGACGGAACTGGAAGTGCTGGGCTGCTCGGAAACGCAGGTTGAAAGCCTTGAGCCGTTGCGCGGCTTGGCACGGCTGAAGGTTGTGAAATGTTACGCGACCTTCGTGGAAAGCCTCGCGCCGCTCGCAAGCCTGCCGATTGAAGTGCTGGATTGCGCCGGAACGCAAATCAACACCTTAGAGCCTCTGCAAGAAATGCGCGGCCTGCAAACGCTTTCCTGCGGCGGAAATGCGATTACAACCTTAGAGCCGTTGCGCCGCGTCAGCAGTTTGCAGGAATTGGATTGCAGCTATACGCAGGTGAAAACGCTCGAACCATTGTACGGGTTGACTAATTTACGCAAATTGTTCTGCAAAAAGACGCTTGTAAGCACGAATATTAAGGAAATCGAGCAATTCAAATATGCCTGCCCTGAGTGCAAAATTCAGGATGTCTGGTTCGAGTTTGCGTTATAAATTTTGGTAAAGGAACGCTGTCAGACACCTTCAGATGTCTGACAGCTATATTCCGCCGAAAGGCGCATTTTAAGGCATGATGCTGAAAATTCTTCTCGTCGGAATCGGCGGCGGCGCAGGCTCGCTCGTGCGGTATGCGTTTGCGCTCCATTTTCTTCATGCCTCACAGCGTTTTCCTTTCGGCACGCTCAGCGCGAATCTCGCAGGATGCTTCATTATAGGCATCCTCGCGCAGATCGCCTCGGAAATCAACCTCCTGACGCCCGAAGCGCGGGTGCTGTTCGTGACCGGCTTTTGCGGCGGATTAACCACGCTGTCGTCATTTATTTTCGAGACGAGTGAATATCTTAAAACCGCGCAATACGGCGCGGCGGCCGGATATGTTGCCGCCACACTGTTTGGGGCGGCGCTGACGTTTGCGGCGGGATCGCTGCTCGCGCATATCGTGATTGCGCAGGCGGGCTTAAAGGGGAATTGACGGCGTGTGCATCAGACAAAAACAAGAACGGGGGAAATTGGCGTTTCCCCCGTTGTTGTTTTCGCGTCACATTTGATATTTGCCAAAATCTTCCGGCTTCAGATTTTCCAGCCACTCTTTCAGTTGGTCGGCATCCTCGCTTTCTCGGCTCACATCAATGCTCCGCGCTTTATTCACCACTTCCGCCGCCACGTAAATCGGGGCGTTGCTCCGCAACGCTAACGCAATCGCATCGCTGGGGCGCGAATCCACCTCAATTTGATTGCCATTCATCACGAGATGAATCATCGCGTAAAATGTGCTATTTTTCAGGTCGTTGACGACGATTTTCGTGACCGTCGCATTCAGGCCGTTAATCAAGTCCCGCATCAAATCATGCGTCATGGGGCGGGGCGTGGTGATTTTTTCCAATTCCAACGCAATCGCATTGGCTTCAAACAGCCCGATCCAGATGGGAAGAACACGCTTTTCCTCCATATCTTTCAAGATTACGATGGGCATATTAGTTAAAGGGTCTAAGGTCAACCCTTTCACAGTCATTTCAATAAACATGCAGCCTCCTCCAAACCTTTCCTTTTCCAGATGTCATCACCGCAACAGATGTCGCCGTTTCGCGTTTGGTGATACGATAAGACTTTTTGCCGGAAATATCAAGTACTTTCTCAAAAAAACCGCAATTTTGCTGAGAAAC
>CAZCGG010000004.1:0-13183 GCA_964498135.1 uncultured Candidatus Moduliflexus sp. | reverse complement strand
AACCGAGCGTCTTAACATTACGCGCGAATGCCGGAAAGGCGGAACGGATGGGCTTCAGTCAGGCGCACGTTGACGAGTTTGCCGAGCAGATCGGCCTCGCCGGGGAACGTGACCACATGGTTGCCTCTGGTGCGGCCGGTCAGCGTATCGGGAAAGCGCGGATGAATCATTTCCGGCAGCACTTCGAGCGTTTTGCCGACCAATTCGGTATTTTTGGCCTGCGTGATGTCCCGTTGCAGCGCAAACACCTGCTCCAGCCGTTCGGCGGCGACATCTTCCGCGACGTGATCGGGAAAGTCGGCGGCTTTGGCGTTCGGGCGCGGCGAATATTTGAACGCGAAAATGCTGTCGTAGCGAACGGCGCGGAGCAGCGACAGCGTGTCTTGAAAATCCTCTTCCCGCTCGCCGGGAAAGCCGACGATAATGTCCGTCGTGATGGCAATCTGCGGCATGGCGTCGCGCAGCAAGCGAATCCGGCCAAGATACCAGTCGCGGTCGTATTTCCGGTTCATCAATTCAAGAATGCGCGTTGAGCCGGACTGCACCGGCAGATGAAAATGCTCGCAGACGTTCGGCAATTCCGCCATTGCTTCGACAAGCTCTTCGGTCAAATCTTTCGGATGCGCGGTGATAAACCGAATCCGCTTGATGCCGTCAACATCATTGAGCAGGCGCAGCAGGCGCGGAAATGACGACCGCCCGTGTTCGCCGTCGCGGTAGGATGAGACGTTTTGGCCGAGCAGCGTGATTTCGACCGCGCCATCATCCGCGAGCCGCCGCGCTTCGCGGAGAATCTCCGCCGAGGGGCGGCTTTCTTCGCGGCCGCGCGTGTATGGCACGACGCAATACGCGCAAAAATTATCGCAGCCGCGAATAATCGTGATGAACGCCTTGAAGCGGCATTCGCGGAAAATCTGCTCGCTTTCATCGCCCCACGCCGACGCCGAAACATCGAGGACGCGCGGGCGATATTCGAGCGTTTGCACAAGCATCGGCAGTTTCGGGATCGCTTTCGTTCCAAGCACGAGATCCACGAACGGAACGCGCTTAAAAATGCGCTCGGCTTCCTGTTGCGCCACGCAGCCGCACACGCCGAGAATGACATCCGGCTTCGCCTGTTTTAACGGGCGGAACGTCCCTAATTGACTATACAGTTTATGTTCGGCTTTTTCGCGGATGCTGCACGTGTTCAGCAAAATCATGTCCGCATCGTCTATCGAATCGGTGGTGATATAGCCGACGGTGCGGAGCAATCCGGCGATCTGTTCGGAATCATGCTCGTTCATTTGGCAACCGAACGTTTGAATATGGACTTTTTTCGTCATGCGAAATCGCAGAGACGCAGAAAACGCGGAAAATGGCCTTAACGTAGGAACATTTTTCACGTTCTCTGCGTCTCTGCGGTCAAGAAATTCATTTACTTACGCCTCATCTTTTCTCACAGCAGGAACGCGATGGGAGAATGAAGTCAAGATTTTTTCTCTCTCAAAAGAACAAAACTATTGACAAGAACCTTGAAATTTCCATAGCCTTTCGCTGTTCTGTTCACGAGGTCTGTATTTACAACCATTTATGCAGAGAAAATGCGCCGAGACAGGCTTTGTCGGCGTATGAAACGCCTGCGGCATCGAGCGTCTCATGATATATATTCTTGTGTTATTAGTTGTGGTGTTGCTTGGGGAAGTCTTTTTGATTCGGAAAGGCATGAAAGCCGCCGCCCGCAATGCGGCTTTTCCGCGCGGGGGCGCCGGGCAGCCTCCGGCGATGAAAGCAGCGCGGCCGAATAAGCGGACGCAGCGGGAATCTGTCGAAGAAGAGCCGTCGCCAGAGCCGTCGCCGGTCAGCGAAACTCCGGCCTTGCTGCCCGCAGAAAAATATCCGAATGTCGTCGAATTTCCAGATCGTTCCCGCACGAAAGAGCCAACCGATCTTCGTCGGGAAATCAGGGGCAAAACCTCCTCCCAACTTGTGCAGGAAAAATCTATGCTGGAAATTATTCAAGATATTCGTGGAAAAAATGACCAGAACGAATCGCCCGGCGTTCCATCTGCCGAAACGCCGCCTAACGCCGAGCCACCCGCCGTCGAGCCGCCCACTGGCGAACCTGCGCCGGACGCCCACGCCGAAGAGGCGAAGACGTTTGAAACGCTGGAAGACCTTGACGGAGATGAAGCGACCGATTTGGATGACATTGATCTTGAGCAATTAGACGACGAGAGCGGCCAAGCGCCGGAGGCCGCGCCTGAAACAACGCCGGAAGTTGGCGCGAACGCCAAATCCGCCGCGCTGTCCGCCGCTTCGCTCGATGAATTGTTGAAAACCGGAATTAAATACGTCAAGCAGGGCAAATTGCATGAAGGCATCGCCACGCTGGAGCGCGCCGTGAACGCCGCGCCGGATCGCGCCGAAGCGCATTTCAATCTCGGCATCGCCTACACGATGCAAGACGCGATTCATAAGGCGATTCATGCCTATCAAAAGGCGATTGCGCTGGATCCGATGTACGGCAAAGCCTTTTTCAATCTCGGCACGCTGTATTTAAAACAGGGGCAAATCGAGCAGGCGATTGATAAATTGGAGCAAGCGGTCAATTTGGTCTCCGATCCGATGAAAGCCCTCTGGAATCTGTATGAAGCCTACCGCAGCAAGGAACTGTTTTCAAAAGCGCTGTTCACGCTCAAGCAACTGATTCGCATTGAGCCGGACGACGCCTCGCTGCATAATCATTTGGGCATCTGCTATGTCAAGCTCGGCGATTACGCGAAGGCGATTTCCTCGTGGAAACAGTCCATCACGCTCGGCGCGTCCTCCCATTTGGTCTATTACAACTTAGGAAAAACGTATGAGCTTTGCGGCCAATTTGCGGCGGCTATCGAGCAGTATGAGCAATTTTTAGCGATTCAGCCCACCGACGCCGCATGGGAAGAGCTTTCTGAAGAAGTGGAGGAACGGATTAACAACCTGCAAGCGTATTCGAAATAATTTCATCGGTAGCGGTAAAATCATGTTGATTGCGGTAGGGCAGACATTTTTGTCTGTCCTCTCATGATAAATTCCCCTTTTGGGAGGGGCAAGGGGTGGGTTCAATTCAGGTAATCGGAGATATGCCGTTTTTGCGCTTGATGGCGCAGGCGTTTTTTGGCTTTATCCTCAATCTGCCGGATGCGCTCGCGGGTCAGATTCAAGCGCAGCCCCACCTCTTCCAGCGTCATCGCCGACGTATAATCAATCCCATAGCGCAGGCGCAGCACGATTTCCTTCGGGCCGTCTAAAATCACCGCAAGCTGATTGCGGGCGGAGAGCTCAATTTTGCGGATTTCCTGCAACGGCTTGCGCAATTCGTCCGCAAGTTCTTCGTAGGTTTTCGCGGGCTGCCCGTCAAGCCCATACACTCGATTGAAAATTTTATATTCGTCTTTCCCCAATTTGCTTTTCAATAATTGAATGGACGCGGTTTCGCGCTGTTTTGCCTGATGTTCGGAGATGTGCAGGTATTTCGCCACTCGGTCAACCGGCAGCGGATTTTCGAAATTCAGGCCATACCGCAGGCGCAGCACCACTTCTTCGCGCTCGTTGATTTGGCTGAGCATCTCGCCCAATAAATCGTCAATAGACTCGTTGATTAAGGTCTGCTCGACGGGCGGGAGGTGTTTGGCTTCCATCAGATCAATGAACGTGCTGTCATCGCTTTCCGAGACGGGCGCGTCAAGCGAGAGGTAATTCCGCGACACGCGCAGAATATTGTCCACTTCCTTGCGCGACACGTTCAACTGCTTCGCCAATTCATCCGGCGTTGGCTCTTTGCCGTCGTTGCGCTGAAGCAATTCGGAATAGGCTTGCCCTAATTTATACAGCAATCCGGCCTGTTTGAGCGGCAAGCGCACCGCGCCGGACTGCTCGGCCAACGCCTGCATGATCGCCTGACGAATCCACCAGACGCCGTAAGAAATGAATTTAACCCCTTTCGAGGCGTCAAAACGTTTCGCGGCTTCTAACAGGCCGATGTTGCCCTCGTTAATCAAATCCGGCAGCGACATGCCGCACCCCTGATACCCTTGCGCGACTTTGACGACAAAGCGCAAATTCCCTTCCACAAGGCGTTTCACGGCGTCGGCGTCTCCGGCTTGAATTTGCGCGGCCAGCGCCGTTTCCTCTTCGCGGGTCGTCACGGGAATTTTGCCGATTGTTTTCAGATATGAATTCAGCGTGTCATGCGTCACTGATTGCGATTGTTTCGATGCCATCTTGCCGCCTTTGCCCGAAAGGTTTGTGCCTAATTGGAGATGCGCCGTCAACATGGCTGCGCTTACTCGCCATACATGCCCGATTTCATCAACAAATCCTGATGCGTCACTTTGACCAGCGCATTTGAAATCTGCGGATTCCGCTCCGACACCTTTAATTGAATCTCCAACTGCTGGATATATTGCACCAACTGCTCCATCGCCTCCTGCATCTGCCCCATCCGCTCGCGCATGGAGAGAATAACTTCAACGCCTGCAAGATTGACGCCAAGTTCGCGGGTCAGGCTTAACACGCGCCGCAGTTTGTCAATGTCGTCTTGAGAATAGAGCCGCGTGTTGCCATCCGTACGCTTCGGCACGACCAGCCCTTCCCGTTCGTATAATCGCAGCGTTTGCGGGTGAATATCCAGCATTTCGGCCACGACGCTGATCATAAAGAGCGGCTTTTCTCTATCGTTGGTCGGGTTCATGGCTTCTCCTCGCGCGTCGAAACCTGAGAGATATTCGAAGACTTCTCAGGTTTGGCGTAGCAGGCGCAAAATTGTCACTCATCTATGACGGTTTTTTCTGTCTTGACAAAGAGATGCTTGCGCGGATCTTCCGGGTTCAGCCGGGCGATTTCGCGGAACAGTTCGGACGTGCGCGTATCCACGTTCTGCGGCGTGACGACGTGAATGGTCACGAACTCATCGCCGCGTCCCACGCCCTTCAAGTGCGGAATCCCTTTGCCGCGCAGGCGGAACGTCTGGCCGCTTTGCGTTCCGGGCGGAATCAGCATGGACGCATCGCCGAACGGCGTCGGCACGTTCACGCGCGCGCCGAGAACGACTTCGGACATCGAGACTGGCACGTCGCAATAAAGATTGTCGCCGCGCCGCTCAAAATGCGGATGGTTCTGCACGCGCGTAATGATGTAAAGATCGCCGGTTTTCCCGCCATTTCTTCCGGCATGGCCTTTGCCCGCGACGCGGATTTTCGAGCCGTTATCCGCGCCCGCCGGAATTTTGACGGAAATGCGTTCGGTCTGCTGCTGCGTGCCATTGCCGTGACATTGGCGGCAAGGATGCAGATTCAATTTCCCCGCGCCGCGACATTGCGGGCAGGTCTGCGGCAGGCCGAACGTCCCCTTGATTTGCCCCGCGCCGTAGCACGTCGGGCAGGTTTCAAGGTCATGCCCCGGCTCGCTGCCTCTGCCGTTGCATTGGCCGCAGACGACATCATGCTGCACTAACAGGCGGGTATTCAGCCCGTTCAGCACGTCCTCAAAGCCGAGGTCAATGGTATATTGCAAATCATTGCCGTCTATCGGCTGGCGCGCGTTCGCGGTGCGGGCTTGTCCGCCAAAAAATGAGCCGAACAGATTGCCGAAATCTTCCGCGTCGAAATTGATGTTTTTCCCGAACTGGCTGAAATCGAAGTTGTTGAAATCCCACGCGCCGGGCTGCGCTCCGGCGTTGCCGCGCCCGAACGCCTGATGCCCGAAGCGATCATACATCGCCCGCTTTTTGGGATCACTCAAGACCTGATACGCCTCGCTGATTTCCTTGAATTTCCCTTCTGACGAGGCATCGCCAGGGTTCACGTCCGGGTGATGTTTTCGCGCTAATTTTCGGTATGCGGCTTTAATATCTTTCTCCGACGCGCCTTTTTTCAGGTTCAGCACCTCATAATAATCGCGCTTGTTCGCCATGCCTCTTTACTCCCGTGCGCATGAAAATGGTCAGCTTTTTTAAATGCAATGATAAAAACCTACGATAATCAAATAATAAGATATGAGTCTGTTATTGTCAAGTTTTTTGTGAAACCCGTCGTCATTATTTGGCGATGTTTTTTCCGAAAGCCTTGAATTATGAAGGAAATGCCATCATGAATTCGCGCAAGAAAAAAGACAAGAAGAATAACGCGATGATATAAAATTTATGTCGAAGAGACTCAAGTTCAGCAGAAACGCATCGAAGAAAAGCGCGAAAATAACTTGACAACACTCCCTTCTCAGCAGAGAAAATCTGCAAGGCAGTCATGGCGCAAGCATCAATTCATTCAACATCAACGGAGGCAGCATGAAAACATTACGCGGTTCAATCCGAACCTACCTGCGCGGGCAGGCGCATCATTTGAAACCCCTCGTGATTATTGGGCAGCAAGGCGTGACGGACACGGTCATTCAGGCCATCAATGACGCGCTTGATCTTCACGAACTCATCAAAATCAAATTCAACAGTTTTAAAGAGCAAAAGAAAGAATTGGCCGCAGAAATTGAGCAGCAAACCCGCAGCGAACTGCTCGGCATCATTGGCAATATTGCGATTTATTACCGGCAGCAGCCCGATAAAGACAAACGGAAAATTCAGTTGCCCGCATCAGCCTGAACGCCTGACAGGTTGCGAAGACCCGTCAGGCGTCACGCCGGAGAACGACGCCTGTGGAACCACGATTGACCGCCCGACACGGCAAGCTGATTGCTGCGCTCACCTCCTCAGACCCCGAACTGATGGCGGCGATTGAGCAGCAATTGGCGCAGAAATTCAGCCCATGCGACGCCAAAAGCGACCGCTATGATTTCGATGCGTTCACGTCCTATTATCAAGCGGAGATGGGAACGGGGCTGCAAAAATGCTTTCTCAGCTTTTCCGACATGATTCTCGTCGAGACGCTGCCGGAAATCAAGCTGTTCACCAATGACCTTGAACAGGCGCATGCCGTCGGCGCAAAGCGGCGCATCAACATTGATCCCGGCTACGTCACGTTTGCGCACATGGTCTTGGCGACGACCAAGCCCTACACGCATCGCATTTATTTGGGGAAAGGGATTCACGCGGAGATGACGTATCTCTGCAAAAAGCGGGTGTTTCATACGTTAGAATGGACGTATCCCGATTATCGCACACCGTTCGCCATCGCCTTTTTTGAGGGCGCGCGGAAAACGCTGCTGCGCCAAATGCGCGAGCTTCAACTGAATGTATAACGCAAGGTGTCAGACATCTTCAAAGATGTCTGACACCTGCCGAATGACAGGGAGGGCGCGTCGGTGATGAGCTTAACATCAATCTATATCGCCAGCGCGATTTTTGGCGCGGGCGTCACCGTGATTGACATGTTGGGAATTCTTGGCGATTTGTTTCATGAATCCGGCGGCGCGCATGACGCGGGGAGTCATGGCGATCACGGGGATCACGATGGCGATCACGGCGGGTTTCACGGCGATCATGCCGGAGCGCATGGCGACCATGACGACGCCGCCGGAAGCGAACATGCTGGGGAGCATGCGGAAGGGCTTACTCATGCGGATAAAGGCTCGGCGGCGGCGCATGAAACATACAGCGAGCGGAACGTGTTGGGGCAAATCCTCTCGATTGCGCGGAGCGTCGTGCATTTTTCGCTCGGCTTCGGGCCGGTCGGATTATTCGCGGTGGCAACGGGCAGAGGAACGCTTGCCAGTTTGGCATGGAGCGTGCCGGTCGGCGTCGTTGCGATGATTGGCGGGCGTCTGCTGCGCCAGTTGCAGCGTCAGCGTCTCGATTCGCAACTCTCCGACGCGGACATGATTATGGAACGCGGGGAGGTGTTGGTTTCTATCGGAAAAGGGCAGATCGGCAAAGTGCGCTTGCTGGTCGAAGGCGTCTATGCGGAGCGGTATGCGCGGGCGCATGACTCGGCGAAAAGCCTGCCGGTCGGCGCGTCGGTGCGGGTGGTGGATGTTTCGGAAGAATGCGTCTATGTCGAGGAAGAATAATGCCAATTGTGTTTAATAAAGATAATCTATCCCGTAGAGACGCACGGCCGTGCGTTTCTACCACAATTGACATAACAAAAGGAGCGTCACATGGATAAACTGATTGAATTGCTGTTGGGCGGGCCGGCCGCCGTCATCGGCGGCGTGCTGGGCGTGGTGCTGTTTTTCGGGATTATCGGCATGGCGAAATCCATCGTGCGGGTTATGCTGCCGGATAAAATTCTGGTCGTGACCGGACGCCGGAAAAGGGTCAAAGGCGGCAAAGATTTCGGGTTCACGGTCGAGCGCGGGCGAACGCATGTGTGGCCGTATTTCAACCAAATGGCGAATTTGGATTTGGGGATTCTGCCGATTAACGTGCGCGTGGACGGCGTGAACTCGGCGAACGGCATTACGGTCGGCGCGGACGCGACGGCCTGCGTCTGCATTGACGACGATAACGAAGCGATGCTCTATTCCGCCGTTGAGCGGCTGATGGGCAAAACCCGCGACGAGATTCACGCGCAGATCAAGCAGACATTGGTGGGAAACTTTCGCGGCGCGCTGAATAAAGCGACGCCGTTGCAGGCCATCGGCATGGGCGAAAAAGAGGCGGAAAGCGAGACCAAAAGCCTGCCTGAGGCGGAACAACCGGAAGAAGTCGGCGAGGCGCTGATTGATCTCACGGAAGCGAAAAGCGGCAGGCTTCCGGCGGTCAAGGCGCGCGGCGGCATTGTCGAGGGGAGCGAGCGCGCCCATTTTCGGAATGAACTGCTGAAAGACATTAACAGCGATTTGTCCCATTTTGGGATGCGCGTCGTGTCGGTGTCGCTGCAAAATATTTGGGACGGCTCGAATTACATCGCCAACCTTGCGCAGAAAACCTTAGCGCAGAAGCGGCAAGACGTTGAAATCGAAGAAAAACGCTTGCGGGCGATTGCCCTGCAATCTGAATCAGATGCGCAGCGCCGGAAAACGGTCTCACAGAATCAGGCCGACGAGAAAATCCTGCGGGCGCAGCAGAAAGTGGAAGTGTTTCGCCGCGAAAGCGAGGCGCGGATTCAGCAAGCCCGCCTTGAAGCCGACAGCGGCGTGGCTGAGGCGCAGAATACCGGCGAGCGCGACATTCAGGAGCAGTTGGTCGAATTGCAAAAACTCAAAAACGCTTCGAAAGTCATTCTCGAAGCGGAGGCGCGGCAAAAAGCGGCGATGACGATTGCGCAGGGGGAAAAGGAAGCGGTGAACATTCGGGAAAAAGTCCGCAACCATATTTTGCGCCAAAAGGCCGAAATGATCGCCGACGCGGGCGACTTGGGCAAAGTCGTCTTGTTTATCAAGCAGCAGCTGCCGTTTCTGTTCGAATCCTACCGCCAGCACGTGCAAGGCTTGCGCGTCAATTCGTTCGTGATTATGGACGAAGCCACCGGTTTCAACGGCGCGGTCAATCGCGGCCCGGCGGCGTTCGTGGATTTTCTGAACTACCTTGAACAAGGTTTCGGTGTGAGCGTCCGAGAGTTGCTGAACGCGAATCTTCAGCAAGCTTCCCAACCGCTTCCGGCGCAGGAGGAATAGCCATGATCGCCTTTATTGCAACCTTACTCATCCTGATCGGCTTGACCATCGTGTTTCAGATGATTTCGAAAATGAAGATCGTCGGCGGCAACGAATTAGGGATCATTTCGGGAACAAAAGGCCATGACAAGGGCTTTTCGACTGTCAGCGGTGGGCGCGTGTTCGTCTTTCCGCTCTTTAATCGGTTTGCGAAAATTGACTTAACGCCGCACACCATCGAAGTCATCGTCGAATCGGCGATTGCCGCCGGAATCGTGCCGTTAAACGTCAAAGCCACCGTCAGCTTTACAATTGCCTCCAACGAAACCGGACGCAATCGCGCCGTGACGCGGATTCTTGAAATGACGCAGGATCCCGTCGAACTCCGCAAAGTGGCGAGTTCGATTATCGAAGGCCATCTGCGCGACGCCATCGCCTCGATGACGCCGGAGCAGGTGATGCAGGACAAAGACGTGCTGGTGGCGAACATGATCAACGTCTGCAAAACCGATTTAGAAAACATCGGCATCGAGATTACGACGATGAATATTGCGGACGTGGAAGATCACCGGCTGAAAGGCGTGGATGAACCGGATTTGTATATCGCGCTGCTGAAGCGCATTCAGACCGCCAACGCCGAAACGCAGGCGCGGGTGGCGAAAGCGACGGCGGATGCGACGGCTTTTGAGCAGCAGGAGCAGCGCCGGGCAGAAGTGGAAGTGCGGCAATTCGAAAACCTATACCAAAACGTGACGGCGGAAACGCGCGTGAAAATCGCCACAGAGGAGCAGCGCAAGGCGATTGGCGTGCAAAAGGCGCTCAGCGAATCGCAGGCGCAGGTCGCCGGATTAAAAGCCGCAATTGAATCGGAAAAACGCAAAATCGAGATGCTGGCGAAAAAATACGAGGCGGAAATCATCACGCCCGCGCAGGCGGAGCAGGAACGGCTCATTCTGGAGGCCAAAACCGAATCGGCCAAAGTGCTGGCCAAAGCGCAGGCGGAAATTGACCAGTTGAAGCAGACGTTCGAGATTTTGCAGCGCAGCGGCGAGGCCGGGCTGAAAGCGTATATCATCGAAAATTTTCGCGGCTTAGTCGCGGCGTTTTCCGAAACGCTCTCATTTTTCCCGGTGGATCACTTGGCGATTATGACCGGCGCGGAAGGCTCGCATCAGCCGATTTCCGCGATTCATCCGAACGCGATTGCCGAGGAACGGAACAAATTGCTGGCGGGCGCGATTTCTTCCGCGTTAGGCGGCGCGGCGCAAGGCGGCATTCGGCCTGCCGCCGCCAAGAAGGAGCGTTCCGCTCAACCCGCGCCCGCCGAACCGGCGAACATCGAGCAATATCTGCTCAATGACTTGACCGGCAATGAAGGTTCGGCGACCGGAAGCGGCGAGCTTGAGGACGAAGAGCCGATTGAAGTGCTGGAGGAAATTATTCTTGAAGAGCCAAAGGCGCAGAAGCCGAAAAAGCCGATGGTCGGGTTTCAGAAGAAATCGCCCGGCTCGCCGAAAAAATAATGTCACGAATCAGGGTGGGATGGGGGCTGGCGCGAAGGCGCCGGGAATGTCGCCGCCCACTCACCCCTTGCCCCTCCAAGAGGGGAATTTGAGAACAAACCATCAACGTCAATTCTGTTAAGGAGAACGCATCAATGGAAAAAGTCAATCTCGATTGGAAGCAGATTGGGTTCAAATATCGCAAAACCGATTACCGCTACATCGCCTATTATCAGGATGGCAAATGGGATGGCGGGCGGCTGGATGCGGGGAATACCGTGACCATCAGCGAAGGCTCGCAAGCGTTGCATTACGGGCAATCTTGCTTTGAAGGCTTGAAAGCGCAGACCGCGAAAGATGGCCGGGTCGTGATTTTCCGCCCGGATCAAAACGCGAAACGGCTGAATAACAGCGCCAGAGCGTTACTCATGGCCGAAGTGCCGGAGCAGATGTTTTTGGCCGCCTGCCACGATGTCGTGAAAGCGAACCTGCGCTGGGTGCCGCCGTATGGCTCAGGCGCGTCGCTCTATCTGCGCCCGTACCTGTTCGGGTATGGCGACAATCTCGGCCTGAAACCGGCGGATCAGTATATCTTCTCGATTTTCGTCAGCCCGGTCGGCCCGTATTTCAAAGACGGCTTTGCGCCGATCACGCTCACAACGACCGATTATGACCGCGCGGCCCCGAAAGGCACGGGCGCGGCGAAAGTCGGCGGCAACTACGCGGCCAGTTTCCTGCCGCACGAACTCGCCGCCAAAGCCGGGTTCACAGATTGCATTTATCTGGACCCGAAAACGCACACCTACATTGATGAAGTCGGCACGTCGAATTTCTTCGGCATCACGAAAGAAGGCGTGTTCGTCACGCCGAAATCCCCCTCGATTCTGCCGAGCATCACCAAATATTCTTTGATGCACATTGCGAAAGAATATTTCGGCATGACCGTCGAAGAGCGGCCGGTGTCCATCAATCACCTCGATGAATTCGCCGAAGCCGGGGCCTGCGGCACCGCGGCGGTGATTACGCCCATCGGCGCGATTTCGCATGACGGGCAGACACATACGTTCTACGCGGACGGCAAGCAGGCCGGGCCGGTCACGACGAAATTGTACGAGACCTTGACCGGCATTCAGCGCGGCGAGATCGACGCCCCGGCGGGCTGGCTCATGACCGTCGAGCCGTAAATCTTCCTCAATTTTCTTACATGAACAACACGGTAGCCCCGCCCTATGTGACGGGAGCGTTTTTCTAACCCCCGTTCTGCCACCCAACGCGAAAGCCGCCGAGTTTCTTGCAGAAACCCGGCGGCTTTACCGGTCTTTCATCGCCATGATTATTGATAACCTCAGCCAGCAGAAAACCTACGAATGGCTTGAAAAATACGCGCAACCCGGAACGCTGCATGTCGTGACCGGCTATTTCACGATTGGGGCGTTGGCCTATCTTGCCGCGCGACTCAACGCGCATATCCGCGAATTCGAATTCATCCTCGGCGACATCACGCATACGGCGGACGCGCAGGAACGCCCGCTCGATTTGCTGAACGAAACGCTCAGCGTCGAATCCGCCCTGCGTCTCAGCGCGTATGCGCGGCAGGCGGCGGCGTTTCTCCGGCAGGCGAAGGTCAACGTGAAAACGCTTGAGCCGAATTTCTGCCACGCGAAAGCGTATCTGTTTCATCACGCCTCGCAGGATTCAACCAGACATTTTTATTTGACCGGCAGTTCAAATTTGACGGAAGCCGGAATCGGGCTGAAAACCTCGAATAATGTTGAATTGAACATCGCCGGGCAAGGGTCGGCTTCGGATTATGACAAGCTGAAAGAGTGGTTCGATCAATTATGGCGCTCCCCGCAGGCGCACGACGACAAGCTCATTGACGGCGGGCGCATGTCGTTCAAGACCTACCTGCTCCGCGAAATCGAGCGCATTTTCACCGCGTACTCCCCGCAAGATTTATACTACAAAGTCCTGTTTGAATTGTTTGGCGAGCAAATTCTGGCGGATATTTCCGACCCGGATTTCAACCGGCAGCTCGGCAAACTCGAGAACACGGCGATTTACAACGCGCTCTACGAGTTCCAGCAGAAAGGCGCGATGAGCCTGATTCGTATGCTGCAAAAACATCGCGGCGCGATTCTCGCGGATGCCGTCGGCTTGGGCAAAACGTGGAC
>CAZCGG010000003.1:48111-51326 GCA_964498135.1 uncultured Candidatus Moduliflexus sp. | reverse complement strand
CAAGGTCTGCGGGCTGATTTTCCCATGCATCAAGCCGGTGACGCTGCTCAAAATCGTCCACCACAGCATGGAGCCGCAGAACACGCCCGCCATCATCAGCGCGGCCGAGCCGGATGCGCCGCTCATCCCGACGCCCGCGAAAATCCCGGCAAACGCGAGAATCGTGATCGGATTCGTCAGCGTCAGGAAAAATACCGACGCATACGCGCTGAGCGGGCGCGCGCATTTATCCGCAGAAGCCGCCTGTTCCGCCGGTTTCGCCCGCCATGTCCGTGCGCCGAGATAACAGAGAAACAGGCCGCCAAGCAGCCGCAGCCAGAATTGATGCGCCATCATCATATCGGCCACGACTGTCAGGCCAAACGCCGCAATCATGCCGTAAACGGCGTCCGCCGACGCCGCGCCAAAGCCGGAAATCAGGCCAATTAGCCTGCCGCCGGTCAGCGTGCGCTGAATGCAGAGCAACCCAATCGGCCCGACCGGCGCGGCAATCGAAAACCCAATCACGATTCCTTTAAAAAATGTCTGTATCATGCATGCTCCGAAGTGGACGGGCGTTTGAGCGGGCGCGCGGGCTCCGTCAATTCAAATTCCCCTTTTTGAATCCACTCTTTCAAAATGTTCGAAATTTCTTTCGCTTTTTTGTAACTCGACAGCCCGGCGGTGGCGATTTCCTTGCCGAGAATCCGAATCGTGCCGCTTTTCAATTCCTGATACGACACTTCGGCAATCACCTCGTCGCGGGCGTTCGGATAATCAGACGAATAATCCACGACCGGCGCGAAAATATCGGCATCTTTGACGGCGGTAGAACGCGCGATCTCCTCGTCGAGAATCGGAATCGGGACGCCGATGCCGACCATCAGGCTGACGCCGTAGCCGGTCATGGACGCGCCGCGCAGCCAGTCGCCGGACATCTGCTTCATGTCGCCCATCACGGCCAGCGTGCCTGAGCCGCGGCGCGGCACGCCGTTTTCGCCGCGCAGCGGATTCGGATCGTGCTGCGTTCCTTCCCAAATCACGTAACCCTGCCCGCCGCCGAGAAAAATGCGCGTTCCCATCCCAATCGTCTTGAAATACGGGTCATTCAAGAGCGGGCTGAGCTGCCCCGCGCTGCAATAATTCGCGTTCGCCATGTCGGGCTGCAATGCGCCGAGATAGGTGTAAATCGCGCGGTTGGAATTGCGGTTGACGGCGACGTTGTAATTTTGGTAGGCGTTGCGCGGATTCATCAGCGTGGCGGAGCGCAGGGTGGTCAAATTAATCCACGTCTCGAATTCCTTGCGCGGGTAGCAATCCGTGCCGTAAGCCGTCGCCCGCAAATAGACATCTTTCCCGGCGGCCAACTCTTCGATGACATGCCCGCCGCCGTACCGGAAATCGCCGGGAAAGCGTTGATTCGCCACATCGTTTTCCTGCAATTCCGTCGCGCCGAGGTAGAAATCCACCGCCGCAATGCCGGTGTAGGCGGGAACATTATTCAGCCAGACCTTTTGCATTTTGATTTTCGGCGTGGTGTGTGGCACGTTGAAAAAGACGCCGGACGAGCACATCGGGCCGAACGTGCCGGTCGTCACCACGTCCACCTGCTCGGCGGCCTTTTTCACGCCGTCTTGCTCTACAATATCAATCATTTCTTCCGCATTGACGACGACCGCCTGCCCTTTGCGGATTTTTTCGTTGATGTCAGCAATGGTTTTTGACATACATTTCCTTTCCGTCTGGCGCAGCATTATTCAGAACAATTGAGGAGCGTCAAATCTTGATTTGACGGAGAAATCGAGATTTCGCGCCTATTTTCGTTGTCAAATGATGAACCATTTACACGAACGGCAAATTTGTGTCAAACGGCAAGCGCAACTTTTTACAAAATTTTCCTTGCCAAAATTCCGCGTCCGCATTTTAGTTGAACTATCGTGAAGCGATTTGCTAAAAACAACCAACATTAGGAGGTATTTTGATGACTGCCGCCGATTTTGCCACATACACATTGCATAAGCCGATTCAGGCGTCATAGTGGTAATCGTGCCTTAACGATTCCTCTGTGAGCGCCATTATTCATTTGTTACAGAGGAACCTGACAATGACATTAGAACATTTCGGTTGGACTCCGTTTTTTGCCCTGCAATTTGAACCATATTGCGCCTCAGGCTGCATTCCGGCCAGAATTTTCAGCGAACAGAAAAATCTCTTTCAAGCGTACAGCGAATCCGGCGAATTTTTTGCCGAAATCGCCGGGAAAATGTGGTACGCCGCCGCGTCGCGGCATGATTTGCCGGTGGTCGGCGATTGGGTGGCGATTCAGCCGCCCGTGAACGGCGGGCCGGCTATCATTCAGGCCATCTTGCCGCGCGCGACCTGTTTTGCGAGGAAAAGCTCCGACCGGACGCGCCGCGCCTCAGATGGCAGCCGCGAGCAGGTCATCGCCGCGAACGTGGATACGGCCTTGATCGTGACCGGGCTGGATCAAAATTTCAGCCTGCGCCGCATCGAGCGGTATCTCACGTTGACGTACAGCAGCGGCGCGACGCCGGTGATTGTGCTGAACAAGGCGGACATGCGCGACGATCTTGCGGACGTGGTGGCGGACGTGGAAGCGATTGCGTTCGGCGCGCCGGTGCATGCGGTCAGCGCGTTGGCGCGCGACGGCATTGACGGCCTGCGGGCGTATTTGCGGCCGGGGAAAACGGTGGCGCTGCTTGGCTCATCGGGCGTCGGAAAATCCACCATCATCAACGCGCTGCTTGGGCAGGAGCGCCAGCGCGTGAATACCGTCAGCGAGCATGTTCATAAAGGGCTGCACACGACGACGAGCCGCGAGTTGATTCTTGCGCCCGACGGCGGCCTGATTATGGACAATCCCGGCATGCGGGAATTGCAATTGACGGCGAGCGGCGACGACCTGCGCGAGACGTTCGAGGAGATCGAGGCGTTGGCGCGGCAGTGTCGTTTCGGCGATTGCCGCCACCAAAGCGAGCCGGGCTGCGCAGTGCGCGCCGCGCTCGCGGATGGCCGCTTGGAACGGGCGCGCTGGCAGAGTTACGCCAAGCTGCAAAAAGAGGCGGAATACGCCGAAGAGCGCGAACAGCACAGCGCGCGGTATCTTGAGCGGAAACGCTGGCAGAAAATCTCGCAGTATCAGAGAACGTTGAAGAAAAAGCAGCGCTAACGCAAGCAAACGGGAAGAACCGCAAGGTTCTTCCCGTTTGGCGTTT
>CAZCGG010000003.1:42081-48011 GCA_964498135.1 uncultured Candidatus Moduliflexus sp. | reverse complement strand
CTATTTCAAATGAAACGCTTCTTCCAAATCGTTGACTTCCGCGTCGCCGATGGGGATTAATTCGCCGATGTCGCGGGCGGAAACGAGGGCTTTTGCGCTGAACTCGGCCACTTCCAGACGGTCGAAGCATTGCAGCAGCGAATTGCCCGTGACGATCAGGCTGTCATTCGCAATCATGACGAGCGGCGTGTTCGTCGAGAGCGTGGAAACGAGGCGTTCCGGCTCAAGAAAATTCACGCCGAACGGCAGCAGCGGAATCGTGCGGAGCATAATGTAGCTTTCCGGGATCGTGCGCGAATCGAACGGCTGATGCGTGATGCCAAACGCCATGATATTCGGCGGATGCGCGATGATGACGGCGTTGATTTCCGGGTGTTGCGCATAAATGCGTTGATGCAGCAGCACGGAGCGGCTCGGCGTTTTGCCCGCCTCTTTCCAGCCGCGATCAATGCGGACAATATCGGCGACTTCAAGGTATTTGCGATCCGCGAAATACGGCGTAATCACGAACGATTCATCCGACAAGCGCTGCGAAAACGTGCCCTGCGTGCTGGTGAACAGCCGTTGATCATACGCGCGGTGAATTAAATCGCACATCTGCCGTCGGGCTTCGCGTTCCGCGCTGCTGTGGCTCTGCGGAATGAATTCGTTCATGGCGACGTGCTGCTTCTTTTTGACCAGCGCAAGCTGCTCCGCCGTCAGCGATACCGGCTCGCCGAGGCGGTGGCCGGTGATTTCCAGTCGCGCGCAGAAATCGAGCGTTTCAAATTGCATGAACGCCTGAAACATGTCTTGCGCGACCGTGACGATGCCGTGATTTTCCAAGATGACCGTGTTGATACCTTGATTCAAAATCGCGGAAATATTGTCGCCCAATTGCTGACTTCCGGGAATGGCATACGCGGCCATGCCGATTTTGCCGCAGACGAGGTGCGCGTTCGGAATCAGCGACGTGTCAGGAATTTTGCGAACAATGCTGAACGACACTAAGGCCGGTGGATGGGCGTGCAGCACGGCTTTCACATCGGGGCGGTTGCGATAGACGGATTGATGAAACGGCAATTCCACCGACGGTTTATGCGGCCCAATTATCTCGCCGTTCGGCTTGACGCGCATGATGTCTTGACGGCGCAAACTCCCTTTGTCAATGCCGCCGGGCGTAATCCAGATGTCGCCGTTCTCGTCGAGAATCGAGAGATTGCCGCCGGAAGTGGTCGTCATGCCGTAAGCGTAAATGCGCTCCATCATCATGACGAGTTGGTCTGCGGGGTGCAGCAGTTCAAATTTCATAGGAACGTATTGAATTGACCGCAGAGACGCAGAGCATCGCAGAGGAAAAACTCATGCTCTGCAATGCTCCGCGCGCTCGGCGGTCAAATGTATGGATGGGGATTATTGTTAAAAACATCGGCCTTCCGTCTTTTTGCGGCAGCCGTCGCTGCAATGATAGCAGATTTCATTGACGAGCGGCTTGCCGTCAATATAATCTTTGATATTTTGCAGCGTCGTCTGCGCAATCTGCGATAAGGCTTCTTGCGTGAAATAGCCTTGATGCGACGTAATCAGCACGTTCGGGAATGAAATCAGCCGCGCCAACACGTCGTCATCCACGATTTCTGTGGAAAAATCCTCGAAAAAATACTCGCTTTCTTCCTCGTACACATCCAAGCCCGCCGCGCCAACGCGCTTGTCGCGCAGCGCGTCCACAAGGGCTTTCGAATCAATCAACGGGCCGCGGCCAGTGTTGATGATCATGACGTCCGGCTTCATCTTACCGAGGCTCGCCGCGTTGATGAGGTGATGCGTCTCTTTGGTGAGCGGGCAATGCAGCGAAATAATGTCCGAGCGGGCATATAATTCGTCTAATTCGACATACTGTGCGCCGCATTCTTCCGCAAAGGCGCGATCCGGAAATTTATCATAGGCCAGAATCGTCATGCCGAAACCGCGCAGGATGCGCATCAATACTTTGCCGATCTGCCCCGTGCCGATGACTCCGGCGGTTTTGCCGTGCATATCGAAGCCGATCAAGCCGGTAATCGTGAAATTATTGTCGCGTGTCCGATAATACGCCTTGTGCGTTTTGCGGTTCAGCGCGAGCATCAGCGCGACGGCGTGTTCAGCGACAGCATAGGGCGAGTAGGCCGGAACGCGGACGACGTGCAGGCGTTTGAAGACCGCTTTCAAATCCACATTGTTATATCCCGCGCAGCGCAACGCAACTAATTTGATGTTATTTTCCAGCAGAATGTCGGCGATCTTCGCCGTCAAATGGTCATTGACGAACAGGCAGACCACATTGCAGCCGTTGGCAATGACGGCGGTGTCTTCGGTTAAATGGCTGCGGAGGAACTTGAACGGGAAATTATGCAGGCTGTTTGCGGCCTCGAAGGAGGCACGATCATAGGGTTTGGCGTCGTAAAAAAGAATGCGAGGATTTTCCATAGGCATGCGTCCATTCACCCCGCCCAATCCCCTCCGTCTTGGGCGGGGGGTGAGGCAGAGCGGTCCTCCAGTTACTGCTCCGTTGAAATGCTGCGCTGGAACTGTTCGAGTTGTTTTGTCAGCCCAGCCAATGCTTGATTGGCCTGCTCCAATTCGTCCTGCTCGGCGCGGCAGAAGCGATCTACCGGGCTGATCGTGTCTTTCACCTGCGCCAGCGTGGTCTCCATGTAATCGTCAAACTCGCGCGCCACATTACTTTTGATGTCCGCAATCAATTCATTGATGCGCAGATTGAATTGCTCTTTGGCCTGCCGCCGTTTGCGCGGCAAAATGAGCAGCCCGGCGGTCGCAATCGTCGTGGCGGCGACAAAGCCGGTAATATCCAAAAACAGGCCGGAAAGCACGGAAATCAGCACCGCGCCGAGGCCGAGCGCGCCGACTTCGGTGGCGGCGAAATGAATCATCGCGTTTTGAAAGGTTTTCAGAATTTTCTGGCTTTCCTGCTGATAATCGAACGTTTTGATTTTATTGCGGGCGTCCCGAATCACGCCCTGATAAATTTTGTCGCGGTCATACACAAATTGCCCGCCGATTTCCCCTAAAATCTTGCCGCGATACACGTCCGGCGTCAATTGCTGCCGGTACGATTCCAGCGTGTCATCCCAGATTTTCATGCTCTTTTTGACAAGCCAATCCGCCGCCTCAGTCAGCACGTCTTCGACCTGTTCGCTGGAATCTTTGACCACGAATTGGTTGAATTGCTGCTGCGCTTTTTCTTTTGAGGTAATGTCCCAAATGTTGCGGAGTTGCAGGAAATCGTCCACGAAATCGTAGGCGCGGTTGCGGAGGTCAAGCAGAATATTTTCCACTTTCAGCAGAAAGCGGGAATAATTTTCTTTTAAGTCGTCGCGGGTGTAATTTAACTGCCGGTCAATCTGCTGGAGTTTGCGGCGATCTTCGCCGACAATTTCGAGCTTGCGGGCGAGTTCGCCTTGCACGGCCTGACAAATCGGATGCACCGTATTGATGGGGTTTTGCAGTTTCAGCCGCACACGCTCCGCTTCATTTAACGCCTCGTATAAATAATGTTCGATGTCGGGAAACCCACTGAGATTCAGCAATTCCGCGTCGCCGGTCGTCTTCGCCTGAAACGCTTGCAGCACGGACACGGGCAAAATTACCGGCGACGCGCCAAGCACTTTCGCGCTTTCGCGCTGAAGATACGCGAGAATCGTTTCCACGTCTTTCGGCGATTTCGTGTCAATTTTGTTCAGCAAAAAGATGACTTTTCGCCGCCATTTGATGCTGATGATCTCCAGAAATTCCCGTTCGCTGTCGGACAGCGGGCGATCCGCCGAGATGACGAAAATCACGAAATCGGATTTCGGCACGAAATTCAGCGTCAATTCGTCGTGCCAGCGCATGATCGAATTCGTGCCGGGCGTGTCCACGATATTGACGTTTTTGAGTAATTCCAGAGGAAAGCGGGTGACGCGGAGATTCTCGAGGACGCGGGATTCCGCCGTCTCGCCATATTTCAAAATGTTGATCATGTCGGTGGTTGGCGTCGGGCCTTCTTCAAGGATTTTCTGGCCTAAAAGCGTGTTGACGAACGCTGATTTGCCGGAGTTGAATTCCCCAACAATGACCAATAAAAAGAGTTCATCCAGCCCCTCAATCACGTCTTTTACTTTGGCGATGTCGGCCTGATCTGCCCCGGTTTTCAGCAGGCAGGCGTGTATGTTCCACAGCAGCGTTTGCTCCTGTCGGAGGCGGTCTTGATACTGTTCTTTCAGCAACGTATTCCCTTTCAACAGGCTACCCTCGCGTTCTTGCATTGGAGATCGGTTGTTCGGAAAGATGTTCCGTGTTCGAGAAAATGAAACCGTGCCGCTTCTATTTGTCGTTGTAGAAATAGTCAACAAAAAAGCGGGACGGCGTTTTTTCTGTTGACGAAACCGCGCGTAAAATCTTTGATTGCCCTCATTATTCGTGATCCATTATTGAAATTATGGCAACTGCCGAACGGTTTCATCGGCAGCATATTAAATTGAATTATGAAATGCTTACGCATCTCCCCTATGATGATCGCGCTTATCGCCTTGTTATCTGGCGGATGCGGCTATTCGCGGCAATATGCCTATTACATTCTGACCAAAGCAAGAATGTCGAGCGGCGATAAAGTATTGCACATCAAAACCAGCCATTTAAAGGTATGGATGCATTTTTACATGTCGCCCGACGATCTGAATACCCTGGTGAATGACATCCGCGATGATGCCGATAAGCCCGGCGCAGAATCGAATTGCCCGGAAAATCCACCAAAGTGGTGGCAGCCGAATCAGCCCGGTTTCAAGAGCTACTCATTTTGGCAGATTCAGGGACGATCTGGCCCATATTGGCCTGACCCCGCCTACGGCAACTGGGGCAAAACGCTGTATATCAACGAGGAAAAGGCGGAAGTGTATGGTTGCGCGGAAGGCATGATCAAACTCACTTGGTAAGTGAAAGAAACTCAGTTTCTTCAAGAAATTGAGTTTCTTTGCATCATAATTTATGCGCATTGACAAACCCACCATCTTGGAATTTTTCACGGCATCCGTGCCGCAGACCATCGCGGAAAAAGACCTCTTCAAGCGGCTGGAGGTGGACAGCGACCACCGCCACGAGTTCAAGCGCCTGCTGCATGAATTGATTGCGGCGGGCGAGATTGTCGAACTCAAGAAAAATCGCCTCGCGCTGCCGGAGCGCTTGAATCTCGTCATCGGCCATGTGCAGGCGAATCGCAAGGGATTTGCGTTCGTGATTCCCACGCAGCAGGGCAAGCCGGATGTCTTTATCAGCGCGGACAACTTGGGCAACGCCTTTCACGGCGATTTCGTCGTCGCGCGGCTGCTTCGCTCAACCTCCGGCAAGACGGCGGAAGGCGAAATCGCAAAGATTCTTCAGCGCGGTCAAACCCGCGTCATCGGCGCGTATGAGCATCACGGGCAATACGGCTTTGTCGTCCCTGAAGACGTGAAATTGCCGTACAAGGTCTATATTGATGAGGCGAACCGGCTGGACGCCAAGCCGCGTCAAATCGTCGTGGCGCAGATTCTGCGGCACGACGAGCATCACCACAACCCGGACGGCCAAATCGTCGAGATTCTCGGCTATCCGCAGACGCAGGGGATTGATGAGAAAATCATCATCGAGGCGCATCATTTGCCGACTGAATTTCCGGCGAACGCGCTCAAAGAAGCGGACGCCTTCCCAGACGCGATTTCCGGCGAAGAGCTGCGGACGCGCCTTGATTTGCGGGCGCAATGCCTTTTCACGATTGACGGCGAAAACGCCCGCGATTTTGACGACGCCGTTTCCATTGAACGCCTTGAAAACGGCCATTACAAACTCGGCGTGCATATCGCAGACGTGAATTTTTACGTCAAAGAGGGCAGCCCGCTCGATTTCGAGGCGTATCAGCGCGGCACGAGCGTCTATTT
>CAZCGG010000003.1:0-41981 GCA_964498135.1 uncultured Candidatus Moduliflexus sp. | reverse complement strand
AAGAGGGCAGCCCGCTCGATTTCGAGGCGTATCAGCGCGGCACGAGCGTCTATTTTCCGGATCGGGCGATTCCGATGTTTCCTGAGCGGCTGTCGAACAACCTCTGTTCCCTGCGTGAAGGCGAAGACCGGCTCACGATGTCGGTGTTCATGGAGTTCGACGCGACCGCGAAACTCGTCCAATACGACATCGCGCCGAGCGTCATGCGGAGCAGTGCGCGGCTGACCTACACCGCCGTCCGCCAAATGCTGCAAGACGGCGACGAGACGCTGCGACAGCGTTACGCCGCGCAAATGCCGTCGCTCTGGCTGATGAAAGAGTTGTCGGAATTGCTGCTGCAACGCCGGATCGCGCGCGGCAGCCTCGATTTCGACTTGCCTGAGCCGGAAGTCATTCTCGATATTCAGGGCAACGTCGAAAGCATTCTGAAAGCGGAACGCAACCTCGCGCACCGCATGATTGAGGAATTCATGCTGGCCGCCAACGAAACCGTTGCCGCGCATTTGACGTGGATGCACGTGCCGACGGTGTATCGGACGCACGAGCCGCCCGACGAAGACAAACTCGGCACATTGAACGATTTTTTAGGCTCGCTGGGGCTGCACGTGCGCGGGACGAAAAATCTGCATCCAAAGGAAATTCAACGCCTGCTGAAACTCGTGCGCGGCAAATCAACCGAACATCTCGTCAATAAAATCACGCTGCGCGCCATGAAGCAAGCGCGCTACACCGTGCAGAATTCCGGCCATTTCGGGCTGGCTTCGGCGTGTTACACGCATTTCACGTCGCCGATCCGCCGCTACCCCGATCTCATCGTGCATCGCATTTTGAAAGACGCGCTGGCCGGGCGAGGTTTTTCCGAAGAAGCGGTGGAGCAGCGGCGCGAGCAGCTTGCCACGATTGCCGAGCATTCTTCGATGCGCGAACGGGCGGCAATGGAGGCGGAGCGGGAAATTTTAGAGGTGAAAAAGCTGCGGTTCATGGAAGATAAATTGGGCGACGTGTTTAGCGGCGTGATTTCCGGCGTCGCCAACTTCGGCCTGTTTGTCGAACTGCGCGAATTTTTTGTCGAAGGCTTGGTGCATGTGACGAACCTGCGCGACGATTTTTATCATTACCGCGAGGAAACGTATAGCTTGGTCGGCGAACGCTCCAAAAAAGTCTATCGCGTCGGGGATGCCGTCCGCGTTCAGATTGCCGATGTCAGCGTGGCGCGGCGGCAGATGGATTTCCTGCTGCTCTGAACGAAACTGCTTGCGCCGCCGCAACAAAATTTCTTCTGCGAGAATCATTTTCTTGACAAGGAGAATATTTTTTGCGTACACTTTTTTTGCTGAAAAAATTGTCCGTTACATGAGTCGAATGAAGAAACTGCGTTTTTCTCAGAACCCAAGTTTCTTGGCGTGTTTAGCGGAGCGGGTAGTCACTTTGATCCTCAACCAGCGGAAATTCTTATGAGACCATTCGTGTTATCTTTTTGCCTGTTCAGCGCGATGCTGTCGGGATGCGCATCGCAGCCGCCGTCTCAGCAGGCCGCCAAGCCAGCAAACGAGCAGACGCAAGCTTTGACGCCGGACAGCGCGGTCACCATTGCGAAATTGGAACGGTATTTCGGGGTGTCTTCCGCGCCGGAAACGCCGGATGCTCAAAACAGCGCGACGCCGCCGGAAGCCGCGCCCGTCGCAGATTCGCCGCAAGATTCCGCCGCGAACGGGGTGATGTTTCAAGCGCTCGACGCGCCGCCCGCCAAAATATCGGAAGACGCCGGCGTCGGGCTGAATTTCGACAATGCCGATATTTACGACGTGACCAAAGTGGTCAGCGAAATCACGAAAAAAAGCTTCATTCTCGATAAAGGCATCGAAGGAAAGACGGTCACGATTTTCTCCGAAACGCCGCTGACGCCGGATCAAGTCTTCGAATTGTATAAGCGCGTGCTTGAATTGAATGATTTGGCGATTGTGCAAGTCGGCGATTTCTACAAAATCGGCGAAAAGAAAAAAGTGCAGCCGCCCGCGCTCGGCGAAGCCAGCGGCGTTCGTCACGCGGAAAATGAGCGGTTCGTCACGCAGATTATTAAATTGAAATATGTCCGCGCCGATACGGTGAAAGAGGCGTTGAAAGATTTTGTGCCGGCATCCGGCAAGGAAATTGTCGTGTATCCTGACGACACCGGCGATACGCTGATTGTGACCGATGTGGCCGAAAATGTTCGCAAAATTCTCGCCGTGATTCAGCAGATTGATGTCAGCGAGTATGCGGATCAATATTCGAAATATTTTCATGTGCGCCACGCGCCGTTAACGCAGGTGATTCACGATTTGAACAATATTTTATCCTTGCAGCAAGGCGTGCCGGAAACCGCCGCAACGCTTCCTGCCGCGACGCAGGCGCAACCGACGACGGAGGGGGAAACGCAAGGAACGGCAACCGCGCCGCGCGGATCCGCCGCGACGAGCCAAAGCCAATTAGTGCCGCCCGGCACGCGCACGCGCATTCATCCGATTGAGCGGCTGAACGCCTTCGTGGTCTCCACCAACCAGCCTGAAGTCATCCGTTTGGTTGAGCAATGGCTCTCCGTGTTGGACGTGCCGTCTTCGGCGCTTGCCGAACCCGAAGATCCGGATGTTCGCAAAAACCATATTTATCCGGTGCAATATGCCAAAGCCGATGAACTCGCCGAACTGCTGATGCAAATTTATGATCGGACGTATCAGCCGCAGCCGACGACGCCTGAACCGGCGGCGCAGGGCGAAAATCAAGACAATCCGCAGCAAGCCGAAACGACGACGCGCCGAACGCAGCCGCGAGGTTCTGCGGATGCGCCGGATTTTGTCGCCGATAAAAACAATAATACGCTTGTCATCAATGCTACGCCGACGGAATACGCGGAGATTTTGAAACTGCTTGAAAAATTGGATCGCCGCCCGTTGCAAGTCATGATAGACGTGATTGTCGCGGAGGTGCAGTTGCAGGACACTGACGTGTTCGGCGTGCAGGGCATGCTGCTCGGCGAAGGCCAACTCACCGTCGGCCCCGAAACGAACGCCATTGAAAGCATCTCGCAGACGGTGTTTAGCAACGTGCTGCCGGCAGACGCCGAGGGCTTCCGGTTTATCGCATCCGCTCCCGGCCGTTTTTTAATGCAACTGCGCGCCTTGGCGACGGAAAACCGCCTCAAAGTCTTGTCAGACCCGCATATTCTCGTGCGGAATAATGAAGAGGCGAGCATCAAAGTCGGCGATGACATTCCGATTTCAAAAACGACCGGCACAGGCGATAATACGCAGAAGAGCGTCGAATATCGCACGACCGGCATCGTGCTGACCGTGAAGCCAAGCATTAACGATCAAGGCGATGTCGTGATGAATGTAGCGCAGGAAGTGAGCGATGTCGGGCAGGAATCGTTCGGAAATACCGGCGCGGCTTCGTTCTCGAAACGCGAAGTCAAAACCTCCGTCGTGACGCCGGATAATCAGCCGATTATCATGGGCGGCCTGATGACGAATCGCGGCAGCGAAAGCCATCAGGGGATGCCATTGATGAAAGATGTGCCATTGCTTGGGCGGATGTTCCGGCATAATGATCAGCAATACCGGCGCGTGGAATTGATTATTCTCGTCACGCCGCGCGTGGTGAGAAATCAGGAAGAAGGCTGGAACTTGACGGAAAACGTGCTGACGGAACGGATCAAACGCCTTGAAGAATTTTTTAACCGAGAAGAAACGGATTCAGACAAAGTCAAGCGGTATCTCAAGAAGCCGTTTACAGGGGCAAAAGAATAACGGAGTTGCGCGTATGGCAATCACAGGAAGAACAGGGCTGGCGCGGCTGCTGATGGCCGCGGCCGTCCTCAGCATGGCGAGTTGCGGCAAGCCGGGAGGAACATCGAATAATTACACGCATTCCTTCGTTTCGGTCACGTCGGTGAACGAGAACAAGCCGTTGCAATCGGACATTTTGACCAAAGGGTACGGAACGGATGACATTATTGTCGTCAAGTTCAAAAGCGAGAGCAGCCAATTGGGGACAGGCGCGACGAACCCAACCGATCCGGATGGCGTTTCTCCGTTAGACCGAATTACGCTGCATACATACCATGTCGCGCATCAGCGCAGCGACGGCGGGACGGTGCCGTCTGATTTCACCGGCGGCATGAATTTGACGTTAGCCCCGAATTCTGAGGGCGAAGCGAGCATTCTTGTCGTGCGCGCCTTCGATAAAAGCCGATCTCCTTTGCAAGAATTGCGGAGCAATGGGGAAATTTTTGTGACGAGCATTATCACGTTTTATGGCGAAGATGGCTACGGCAATGATTTAGCCGTCGAAGGCTCGTTAGCGATTTCTTTTGCGAATTTTATTGATAAATAGCGCTTCGAAGCTGTAATGGTAGTGGTTTCATCTGAACTGATGCGCTGCTGGAGTGCGACATCTTGATTTCGCTGTCAAATCAAGATGTGACATTCCTGACATATCGGTTTACATGAGACCACTATCGCTGTAATTTCCTCGTATTTGGGCACGCTTCTTGCTTTTCTTTCCTCGCAATTTTGCCACACTCCGCCACGCGGGGCGGAGAATCTTCTCCGCAAGCGGGCGAATCGTTCATCACGCGGAAGACCATTGGACATGAGGCTGAAGGCGGCCTTGAACATGCTTCCGAGGTTCTTCCTCATTTCACAAGCAGGTCATTATGCTGAAACAGATTGCAGGCCAGATAACAAAAAAGGGCAGCGTATCGTTGTGTCTCATATTTTTTCTTTACTATCTGGGTTCCGTCAAGCTTCCGGCGCAAGAGACTGCGCGCGGTGAGTTTGACGTGAACGATCCGACCGTCGCCACCATCATCTTTTGCCAGTCCATCATCACGCCAACCCCCACGCCAGCAGTCCCGGAACCGGGCAGCGGCCTATTGCTTGCGCTTGGCATCGCGCTTCTGTTTCTCTCGACCGCTCTCATCCGCCGGAAAAGCAGGCGAGCCAAATGGCTGCCGTTCCTGCTGATTGGCTGCAGCCTGACGATAGGCGGCTTCGGCATGGACAAACTTGTGGCGCAATCCGGCTCCTGCGGCCTGACCATCGAAATCCAGGGCGCAGGGCAGGTAGAAAGCCTCGATCTGGTCTGTCAGAAGACCTGTCAGGTTCACGGCGGCCCCGGCGAAGTTCGTCATTTCAAGGCGATTGCTGACGCTGGCTCGCCATTTGTCGCATGGCGCGTCAACGGCGAACCGTACACCGGACCGGTACAGATGACCGGCGACACCATCCTGACCGCCATCTTCGAACCGGCTGCCGCCCCAACGCCGACGCCTGAACCTTTGGCCTATCAACTGACCGTGACGCGAACAGGGAGTGGGGGCGGCCTGGTGTATGGAGAGGGGATCAAATGCGGCTACGACTGCGAAGAAACCTACCCGACAGGGCATTTTGTCGAGCTGCGCGCCTATCCAGACGCGCTTTCAGTGTTTCACCATTGGCTGATAGACGGCGAATCGTGTCAAACCGGAGATGTTGTCATTCAATCCAACACGACAGCGACGGCGATCTTCGAGTTGATTCCGCCAACGTGTCTTCCGTCGAACGGCGGAAAGGAACTGTGCGGCGATAATATTGATAATGATTGCAACGGCAAGATTGATGAAGGCTGCTACGAATGCCGAACGGATTTTCAAGCCCACCGATGCTGCCGGGACGACATCTGTGCGCCGATGACCTCCTGCGCGGCAGGCGAGGCTGCGGTCTTTTTAGGCTGCGATACTGTGGCCTGCAACCCGATGGTTAGATGCGAAACCGCGCCGCAAGGCGGCCCGTGCGAATGCGAGATCGCGCATGACGGCCTTGATAACGATTGCGATGGCTATGTTGATGAGCCAACCGATAAAAAGTGCGTCAATTAACAGGAGAGAACCCCATGAAACAATTTGAACGCATGTTCGCAGGCATCATTGCGCTGACGCTCTTGATGAGCGGCGGCTGCTCGAATGATGACGAGAACGAACGGATCGAAAAATGCGGAGAAGGGGACATCATCCGGCATGGCGAATATGCGCTGGTAAATGACATCAATCCGCATTCCGGCTATGCTCAATGTATTTTCAATGATCCGAGTACACAAACCTTTGGGTGGACATGGGGAGAAACAGCCCCTGACCCGCAGCAAAGCAAAACGAGTACCACGGCCTCTCTTTTTTATGGAGAGGCCACGTCAGGGGGGTGGCCAAAAGAGCTACGGGTGAGCGGAAGTACCACGCCGTCCTTACCGGCCTCAACATCTGATCTGGCGTCGCTCACCATTGATTATGATGTGCAGGTTTCAACCACAAGCCGCTATAATTTAGGGTTCGGCACAGATAACTATTATTGCTTTGTTGGGAGTTGCTCAGGGGCATCTTTCGGCATATATGTCTATTCTGACGATCCCCCCTCTTCGACCTATTTTCAGCAACGCATTATGATTGATGGCGAAGAGTATGATTTTTATAGGAACACATCCTCTCTGCAATTTTCAGATTATTCGTTTGTCAAGGTCAACCCATCACTGTCCGGACGGTTGGATGTGCTGAAATTCCTGACGTTTTTAGCTGATAATGGGTATGATGAGAGATCGATAACATTTCATCGTATTCAATTTTTCAACCTTTTCCAGGAGATGTGGAACGGCTCCGGGAGCACGACGATACGCAAGTGTGCAATAGATGTCACATCGAGTGAACAATAATGTTTACTCAGAACTTCTCAATACAAGGAATATCCATCATGAAAACACTGAGCTATGCTCGTATATTTTTTGCCAGCATGAGCATTCTGCTCGTACTGGCGATGGCGGTATCTGTGACAGCGGCCTCGTTAAACGACTACTGGACAGGGCGGGCTGACTGGAAATTTGTCAACAAGTGGAGTGAGAACGATCTTGGCGGCGGCGACACGTTACTGGACGGCCTCCATATTGAAGTCGTCGGGAATGACTGGTATCTCTTCACTCGTAAATTATTTTCAGACAATAAGCTGGGCACCGAAGTGCGGCACTCGACGAATCAAGGCTGGAGTTGGAGTTCGCCAGGTTCTGGAACGGTCATTGTGTTTGGATAAATCATCTATTATACGGAAAGGAAATATGTATGATGAACGCAACGAAATTTTTTTCAACAGTAGTGACAAGTCTTATGGTACTAACGCTTCTGACAAGCGGCGGCTGCTCGAATGATGACGAGAATGAACGGATCGAGAAATGTGGAGAAGGGGACATCATCCGGCATGGCGAATACGTGCTGGTGAATGATGACGGATCGTATTCCGGTTATGCCGTGTGTATTTTTGACGATTTCAGCACCCAAACTTTCGGATGGACTTGGGGTGAGACGAAACCTGATCCACAGCAAAGCAGAACGAGCACCAGAGCGTACATCTTTTATGGGCAGGTCACACAAGGGGGGGGAGGGCCGTTTGCGTTAATGGGAAGCGGAAGCACAACCCCAGACTTACCGGCCTCGACAGAGAATCTAACATCAATCATTATCGATTATGATGTGCAGATTTCAACCACGAACCGCTATCGTTTAGGGTTCAGTATAAATAACTTCCTTTGCTATGTTGGTGGGTGTGTGGGACCATATTTCAGCATACAAGTCTATTCTGATGCCCCACCCTCCGCAGCCTATTTTCAGCAACGAATCATCATCGATGGCGAAGAGTATGATTATTATATAGACAAATCCGTTTCTCCATTCACGGGTTATGTGTTTGTCAAGGTGAGACCATCATTATTCGGACATCTTGACGTTCTGAAGTTTCTGAGAGTTATCTCTGATGACGTCTATAATATTGATTCTATCTGGATGTTTCAGTCTATATGGGAAGGCGGAGATGGAAGCACAACGATACACAGATACGCAATAGACGTCAAATCGCGTGAGCAATGACACGTATTCAGGCCTGATACGGTATGACCAATAGAAATATTCAGCATTCCGTCTCGTGGTAAGTCTGTCGAAAATCCGTGCATAGCTCAACAGACTCACGACGAATGGATGGAATTAAAAAAATTATGAACAGAGAAAGAGAGTTTGATGTCTTTGTTGTATGTGTGAGCGTCCTCCTGCTTGTGCTAATGATGGCGGATAGCGTTACGGCGTCGGTCTTATTGAACGACTACTGGATCGGACAGGCCGATTGGAAATATATCCGTAAATGGACAGAACAAGAGTTGGGCAGCGACACGTCGCTCGACGGCATCCATATCGCGGTGATCGAAAACGATTGGTATCTCTTCACGCGTAAGATGTTTCCGGAGAATAAAATGGGGACTGAAGTGCGGCACTCAGCCAATCAAGGCTGGAGTTGGAGTACGCCAGAGACAATTATTGCGCCAGAGTCTGGGACACCATGGGAATATGCCGCCACAGACGGACAACCATTCTATGATGGTAACAGATGGCATTATATTTTTCAATGCAGCGATAAAGAGAGAGGTACGTGGAATGGCTGTTACGCCTATAAAGATGGCAGGAGTCCGATGGGATACTGGGAGACTCCTAACAAGACAACGCCGCTCATTACAGGTGGGGCGTTATGGGCAAAAATCTGTCAGTCCGGAGATGATTGTTTCGAGCAGATTGATGGGAACAAGATTATTGACGAAGGCACTTTTGGCACCTTCCTTGATGACGATGGCAAAACCGTTTGGCTCAGTTTTCACGGTCATTATAATGTGGAGAAAAGCTTCCGTGGCTTGGTCAAAGCAGATATAACGCATATAAACGATCCAGCACAATGGAGCATTGGGACAAATGGCGCCCCTCATGATGCAATCCTTGATTATGTGGATGGCACACCCTGGCGCGAACAGTGGGGAAACAGTCTGGTCGGACCGGGGCATGGCAGCATTCTGAAGGATGGTGGCTACTACTATATCTTCCCGGAAATTGTGAATAATACCTTAGACGGTAAGGCAAGTTCAGATTTGATTAATGGGCAAAAGTGGGATATTGGTCTGCTTCGCACCGCGCCTGATCAAAACGGGAATATCACCAATACGAAATGGGAGCAGTTGAGGGATAACACTGGGGAATATCAAAATCCGGTGTTATATTCTTCATGGCCTCCTCTGAAATTGGATGAGAACTATCAATTACTGACATTGCAATACCCGCGCCTCTTCAAGGATCATTCCACTGGTGAAATTTTTATGATCGTAGTGCGGAATTATTGCAATTATGACGAAGTCAATCAGCAAGACATTGGAACCTGTCAGGGCGGAAAAAACAGAGACATCAGCGCGATCTATCTGTACCGCTTAGAAAAATCGAGCCAGAACATTCTCAAAAACGGCGACCTCTGGATCGCCGCAGATCCGTATTGGCATCAGCGCAACAAATCGGACATGGTGATCTATCGCCGCTTCTGGCTGGCGTCGGACGGGAATCAATTCATGCAGTTCAACTGCGGCGCGGCCTGTCAGGATGGCGCCAGCATCTATCAAGAGGTGGATGTCTCCGCGCATCCCAAAGAATCGTTCACCTTCGGCGGAAAGTTTCGCGTCGCTCATGACGGCGTCGGCGAACTGCAAGTGGCCGTCCATCAATTGCGCGCCGACGGCTCGATTGTTATCAGCCATTCCACGCCCGTCACGGTTGTCGGCTCCGCCTATCAAGACCTCGCGGGAACTGGCAGCGATGTCACGATTCGCGCGGAGACAAAAACATTGCGGTATGAGCTTTATCCGAAGACCGCGGGCGTCAATTTCCGCGCCGACGAATTGTATCTGAATCTTGGCGGCAGCGTCAATTCCAAGCCGGTTCTGCCATCAACCAAGCCGTCTCCGCTGGAATGGGACATGTCGGCGCCTACTATCGGCCATGTCATCGGTCGGGCGGACGGCGGCGGGTGGTCGGCGAACGTGGCGCAGGACGCGCCCGGATTTCTTCAATTCGGCCCCTATGTCACCGCCTTAGGCGCCGGACAGCATACCGCGTTCTGGAATCTGTCGATTGACAATAATCGCGGCAGCGATCATGTCGCGCAGCTTCAAATCTATGACGCATCCGATGGGCAGGTCTTAGCCTGGAGCAATCTCGAGCGCGACGCCTGGAGCGCCCCATTTGTCTCCCAAAAATTCGAACTCCCCTTTTTCTTGGGCGGCGCTCGGGCCGGCCATGCGCTCGAATTTCGCGTCTGGTGGTTTGGCGCCGCCTACGCGCGGGAAGAACGCGTCGGCGTGCGGCCATTCACGGCCAAGCCGGCCTCTCGCCCGACGGCGAGCTGCGCCAATATGACTCCCATCTCGTGGACAATGTTTTCCTCATCCATCAGACACGTCATCGGTCGTCGAGACAATGAAGGATGGTCGGCCAATACGCTGTATGACCAAGCGGGCTATCTTCAGTTCGGCCCCTATGTCAAAACGCTCGACAGCGAAGGAACGTACACGGCCTCCTGGCGTCTCATGATTGATAACAACCGCGCGGGAACCGACAAGGTGGCGCGGATTGAGGTGGCCGATTTCGATGACGGACAGCGCCTATTGGCTTCAAGGGAACTTCGGCGCAATGCGTGGAACCGTCCCTTTACGTATCAAAACTTTGATCTGTCATTCACCATAGATGCCCGTCGCAGTCGGCATGCGCTGGAATTCCGGCTCTTATGGCACGACCGCGCCTATCTCCGTGAGCAGACGGTGTCAGTGCGTTGCAGTTCGATGCCGGAGCCGACCCCAACTCCAGAATCGGAGTTCACCCCAACTCCATGGGCGGAGCCGACGCCGCCTCCGGGGACAGAGCCGACCCCGCTTCCGAATCCGACGCGAACTCCGGGCGTGGAACCGTCCCCGCAGCCCAGTGTATGCGGCACGGATGACGCCGAAGCGGGGTGGTATTTTGTGTATCAGGTCGGTTCTTCGGGATTGTGCGGCGGCTTGATCGGAACGCCATGGATCGGCGGAGACACGGCCAAAGTCGAAGTCGAATTCCGCAATGGGATCCGACCAGCCAGCGCATGGTGCGTCCCCTCGCGCGCTCGATTAAGTATTGTGCCGGAGAACGGGCATTGGTATTATACGTGCACGCTCTCCCCTGCCGGAAACGATCAGGTCTATGCGCAATGGCGATGGTAAAGAGTCGTTGATGTCACGAAAGGAGTGTCAAATCTTGATTTGACGGCGAAATTAAAATTTTGCACTCCTAATTTACATGGGAGATAAAATCGCGCGGGTAGTGAATGTCAAGGATGATGGCTCAGACATTGTTGTCTGAGCAAGTCGAATGACGGACAGACACGAATGAATGTCTGTCCCACCGCGCATCATTTACAATGATACCGCTACCCCAATTTTTGATCACGAACAATACATTGAATCTGCCTCAGACGCCGCAAGTTTTTCCTCGATAAATTTCTTCATTTCATCCTGAAACCGGGCTTTGGCGAAGCGGACGGCATTTTGGCGAATCATCTCCGGCGCAAACGCGCACTGCTCGAAGGCCAGCACGGCGGCCGCCAGCGCGTCCGGCGTCTGCTCATGAAAATAGACCGCCGTGTCCGGCTCGCGCGTCGTTTCAAGAATGCCGCCTTTCGCAAACGCAATCACCGGGCGGCCGCACGCCTGCGCTTCCACCGGCACGATGCCGAAATCCTCCTCGCCGGGGAAAATCAAGGCGCGGCAGCGGCGATAATAATCGCGCACCTGCTCGTCGGGTAACGCGCCGAGAAATTCGATATTCGGGGCGACGGCGGCGCGCAGACGTTCCGTTTCCTGCCCCTGCCCGATGATCTTCAACGGGCGTCGCAGGCGCGTGAAGGCGTCTATGGCGAGATCAAGCTTTTTATAGGGCGCGAACGCCGAGACAATCAGATAGAAATCGCCCTGCGGCAGGGCGGCTGGCGTATAAAATTCGGTGTTGACCGGCGGATAAATCACGGCGGCGGGGCGGCGATAATGCTTCTCGATGCGTTTGCGGATATGGTCGGAAATCGCCACGAACTCATCCACGCGCAGGCTCGCGGCGGCGTCCCAGATGCGCAGATAATTCATGAAATACGGGATAATCAGGCGCGAGAAGCGTCCGGCGCGGTCTTTGCCGAAATAGTCCTGATACAAATCCCACGCATAGCGCATCGGCGTGAAGGTGTAGCCGATATGCAGGGCGCGCGGGCGCGTGATGACGCCGTTGGCGACGCAATGGCTCAGGCTGATGACAAGATCGTAGTCCCGCAGGTCGAATTGCTCGATGGCGACGGGAAACAACGGGAGATAATGGCGGTATTTTTTGAAAACGAACGGCAGGCGTTGAATGAAACTCGTCTGAATGCGGCGCGATTCGATGGTCGGCGACAGCTTGCCCGGCTCATAAAACAGCACGTAAATGTCGGCGGCAGGATATAGTTCGCACAACGCCTCCAGACAGCGCTCGCCGCCGCGCATGCCGTTGAGCCAATCATGAATGAACGCAATTCGCATGATTATGACGAGCTAATGTTGCCGGTATAGACGTTCACTTTATCCAGCGCGGCTTTGGCCGCCGATTGTTCCGCTTCTTTCTTGCTTTTGCCGCTGCCGACACTGAACACGTCTTTTTTGATCATGAGTTCCACTTCGAACGTTTTATCGTGATCCGGCCCGATAATCTGGCGCAATTTGTAGCGCGGCGTCGCGCCGAAATGTTCCTGCGCGTATTCCTGAAACAGCGATTTATGATCAAGAATGTGCTGGTTGGCGATGATCGTTTCGATCCGTTCTTGAAAACAGCGCAGCAAGAACCCTTTCGCCGCGTCCATGCCGCCGTCGAGATAAATCGCGGCGATCAACGCTTCATATCCATCGGACAGTAGCGAATTTTTTTCATGCCCGCCGCTCGCCGCTTCTCCTTTGCCGAGAAAGATAAAGTCGCCCAACTCGATTTCTCGGGCGAGATCGGCCAAAAACGGCTCGCTGACGACATGCGATTTGACACGGGACATTTCGCCTTCATTGAAATGCGGAAACCGATGATACAGAAATTCGCTGATGACCAGCCCCAAGATCGAATCGCCGAGAAACTCCAATTTTTCGTTATCGTCCAGCCCCAATTCGGCCAATTCGTTCATGAACGACCGGTGCGTCAGGGCATGGCACAAGTGGGCGATATTTTTGAACTGATACCCTAAATTTCGGTACAATCGCTCGAAATCTTCAGGCCGGATTCGCGTCCCCAATAGCGGCTCATACGGCAGCATGTCGGGATGAATTTTCGGCGTTCCGCCGCCGAAAAACGCGCGTATCCGTTTCCATAACGATGGGGTTGAAGCTTGGCTCTGTTGTTGCATGGTTTTTTCAATCGTCCGTATCAGCGAAGCCGCTCACGCCGCGAACACGCGCGCATGGTTCGGCAAGCCCGCCACGCAAAGAAAATGCTCCCTGCGTTCACGCGAAGCTTGCCGAAGAGCGCGCCAGTCCCGATTATTTCTGATGATCCTCAATATAGGTGATCGCTTCCTTGACTGTCGTGATTTTTTCCGCGTCTTCGTCGGGAATTTCCACGCCGAATTTTTCTTCCAGCGCCATGACCAATTCGACCGTATCCAGCGAATCCGCGCCGAGATCATCAATAAATGAGGCGTCTTCCGTCACTTCCGCCACATCCACGCCCAACTGCTCCGCCACGACTTCTGACACCTCTTTCAATAAATCTGCCATGTTCTTACCCTCCTTATTTTGGTATAAAATCAGGTCAGGCAGGCTGCGGCAGCCTGCCCGGTCTCTGTGAGCAAACACATGCGTTACATGTACAAGCCGCCGTTCACGTGAATCACCTGGCCGGTAATATAATCGGCCTTCTCCGATACGAGAAACTTGACCGCCTCGGCCACGTCCTCGACGCGCCCGAACCGTTTCAACGGAATCTGCTCTAAATACGTATTTTTCACCTCGTCGTTCAGCCCCTTCGTCATGTCAGTATCAATGAAGCCCGGCGCGACGGCGTTAACCTGAATCCCTCGGCTGGCAAACTCTTTGGCGGCGGATTTCATCAGCCCAATCACGCCCGCTTTGGCGGCGGCGTAGTTCGCCTGCCCCGCGTTGCCGGTCAAGCCGATAATCGAGGTGATGAACACGATCTTGCCGGAACGCTGTTTCATCATCGGCTTCGTGACCGCTTTCAGCGCGTAAAACATTCCCGATAAATTGACGTTCAGCACACTGTGCCAATCTTCGGTTTTCATGCGCATAATCAGGCCATCTTTCGTCATGCCGGCGTTATTGACGAGAATGTCAATTTTGCCAAACTGCGTCATGGTTTGGTCAATCAGCGCGTTCACCTCGTCTTCGACCGACACGTCGGCTTTGACGGTCAAGCAGGTGCGGCCTAACGGCTCGATTTCCTGCGCGAGTTCCTCCGCTTTTTCCTTGTTCTGCTGATACACCGCGACGATATGCGCCCCGGCGGCGGCGAGATTCAGCGCAATCGCCCGGCCAATGCCCCGGCTCGCACCGGTGACGATGGCGATTTTCCCTTCTAATTCCTTGATCATGGCGTTATCCTTTCAGCGCGGCGGCGGCGCTTTCTAAGGTTTTCAGATCAGAGACGTTCAAGCCGACAGCGGTTTTGTCAATCCGTTTCAGCAACCCAGTTAAGACTTTGCCCGGGCCAAATTCAATAAAAGTCGTGACGCCCTGCTCGATCAGTTTGCGCATAGAAAGTTCCCATTGCACAGATTTATACATCTGCCGCACTAATGACGCCCGCGCCGCCGCCCCGCTCATTAAAATATCGGCTTCGGCGTTATTCATCAACGGAATCGAAAGATCGCTGAACGGCACGGCGTTCAGCGCGTCTTGCAGCCGCTCCGCCGCGGGTTTCATTAAGGCGCAATGGAACGGCGCGCTGACCGGCAGCAGCATGGCGCGTTTTGCGCCCGAGCTTTTGGCGAGTTCCACGACCTGATTCACGGCGTCAACATGCCCCGAAATGACGTATTGATCGGGCGAATTCAAGTTCGCTAACGCGACGAGATTGCTCTCTTTGCTGACGCGCTGGCAGAGTTCCTCGATTTTGGCCTGTTCGAGATTCATAATCGCGGCCATCGCGCCGACGCCGACTGGCACGGCTTCCTGCATGAATTGGCCGCGCTTGCGGACAGTCTGCGCCGCGTCGGCAAAGCTCAGCGCGCCCGCGCAGACAAGCGCGGAATATTCGCCGAGGCTGTGTCCGGCGACATACGCGGCTTCAATCGTATGCTGTTCTTGAAAGACGCGGAGCGCGGCGATGCTTGTTGTCAAAATCGCAGGCTGCGTGTTCGTCGTCAGTTTCAAATCGTCCTCCGGCCCCTCAAAGCAGAGCTTGGACAGGCTGAAATTCAAGGCGTGATCCGCTTCCTGAAAAATGGCTTTGGCCGCCGCGGACGTCTCCGTAAGATCTTTGCCCATGCCAACGGCCTGAGACCCTTGCCCCGGAAAAAGAAATGCTATTTTGCTCATATTTCCCTCGCAGTCTGTTCGTGCGTCGTGATGAACATGCGTGTCTGGCGGCAAATCGCCCTGACAACTCCGTAAATTCAAGCTGACGCACTTATGAAGAGACGGGAGAAATCTGTCAAGTGCAAACGTCTCTATGTTTATCTTATCATCATGAATGCGGCCTCTTTCGAGAGTGTCGGAAAAGTTTACACCGTCGCTTTTATCTTGCTGCGCGTCATTTCCAGTCAATTCTACTCACAAGATGTCGGAAAATCTTACAAATTTAGCATATTGAACGCGGTTGAAATAGAAAATCTTATCGGAAATTAAAAATTTTTAATGCCTTTTAAAATGTTATAATATATCGGTTTTTGTTTAAAATAAAATTGAACTTGTTCAAGATAAGCAATATTGGAATTGAACTTGCATAAAATTACAAATAATTTGAAAATTCGTTTGTTCAAATTCAAAAACAGCAGCCTTGCGTTCAGTTTTTACCTGCCATGCCGTCTGTCGAAAAAATTTACATTATGCGCTTGACACGGTTACAGCGCGTCTTATCTTATAAATGGGGGAAATTTTTCCCCGTTACTCTAAAAAAGGAGGTGTTTCTTGGAGTAACGAGCAAGAACAGCATTGTTAGACGTGTATGCGGAACGCAATTTTCAGGGGTGTCACGAAATTTAGACATTATTCACGCAAAATTTTTGAAAAAGGAGAAATACGCTATGAAGCGAAATGAAGGGCTTCAAGTTGCGCGAAAATCGCGCATGATGCGGCATGTCGGCATCAGTCTGCTGGCAATATTCGCGGTCGCGGGGCTGTTCGGCCTTGCCGCGCAAGCGCAAACGACGGCAAAGATTCATTATTATCGTTCTGCTGGAGATTATACCGGCTGGGGCGTTCATCTTTGGAATGGCAGTCCGGCCGCAATTGCTGAGGCTGAATTGACTGGGGTTACGTGGACAAATCCAAAAGCATTTAATGGAACTGATAGTTTCGGCCAAGTGCTGACGTTAAACTTGCAAAATGCTAACGGCCCGGTCAATTTCATCATCCATAAAGGGGATGAAAAAGATAACGGCGGTGGCGATCAAGCCTTTACGCCTGCGGCCAATGGTTACGAAGTCTGGATGATTCAGGGGAATTCGACGAAGTATTTCACGGAGGCAGCAGCCATTGCGGCGTCTGCGCAGGTCGGCGACCTGACCAAAGCCAAAGCCCTCTGGCTCGATGCCGACACGATTGCGTGGAACGGCGTGGCAGGCACAAGCTATAATCTGCTCTACGATCCGACCGGCGCGATGAAAGTCGTCTCCGGCCAGATTGATAAAGCGGCGGCAGAAGCGAATGTTTGCGCGTTCCCGCCCACCGGAGCATGTCATGTGGCGTTGACCGCGAGCGGCACGATCAGTGACGGTCAATATCCGAAAAATCCGAACGTGAACGGCAAAACCAAACTGACGACTGGCTTATCCGCAGATCAGGCGAAATCTCTGCTGAAAGGGCAGCTTTTAATCGCCAGTTACGATGTGAGCGGGACGAAAGATGTCACTCGCGTCCAGATTCAGAGCGTGCTTGACGCGATTTATGGGGCAACCGCGAAAGGCGCAACGCTCGGCGTGACGTACAACGGCGGCGCGCCGACCGTGAACGTCTGGGCGCCGACGGCGAAATCGGTCAAGTTGCGCCGCTTTGCGGATTCATCAACGGCAACATATACCGAACACGCCATGACGGAAGATGCCGCGAGCGGCGTCTGGAGCGTCACCGGCGCATCCGAATGGAATCGTCAATTTTATCTGTTTGACGTGCAGGTCTATGTTCCTTCCGTGGGAAGCGTCGTAAATAACCTCGTCACCGACCCGTATTCTGTCAGCCTTTCGCAAGATGGCGCGGCATTGGGCGATGTGCGCAGTCAGTTCGTCGATTTGAATGCGAATGATGCGGATTTGGTGCCAGACGGATGGGCCGGCTTAACAAAACCCGCGTTAGCCGCGCCAGAAGATATTGTGGTGTATGAAGCGCACGTCCGCGATTTTAGCATCAACGATTCCTCTCTCGCTGACTCAACTTATAAAGGCACGTTCATGGCGTTTACCGACATGACCTCAAACGGCATGAAGCACCTGCTCGCTTTGAAAGATGCGGGTTTGACGCATATTCATCTGCTGCCCGCCTTTGACATCGCCTCCGTTACCGAGAACAAAAGCGAGCGCGTTGAGCCGACAATCAGCATTTCTACCCGCGATTCAGAAGCCGCGCAAGCCGCAGACAGATCGCAAGATGGCTTCAACTGGGGCTACGATCCGTATCACTACGGCGTGCCGGAAGGGAGTTACAGCACGAATCCCGACGGCGTGGCGCGCATCAAAGAATTCCGCGAAATGGTGAAATCGCTGAACGCGAATGGCCTGCGCGTCGTCATGGATATGGTGTATAATCACACCGCCACGAGCGGGCAGGATGACAAATCCGTGTTGGATAAAGTCGTGCCGGGCTATTACTACCGCTACGACCTCAACGGCAATCTGCAAACGTCAAGCTGCTGCTCCGACACGGCCTGCGAATACACGATGATGGAAAAGCTGATGATTGACACGGTGACGCGCTTTGCGATGGCCTACAAAGTGGACGGATTCCGCTTCGATCTGATGAACCTGCACACCCGCCAGAATATGCTCAATCTGAAAACCAAAATTGATGAGATTAATACGGCGGATACTACCCGAGATATCTATCTGTACGGCGAAGGCTGGGATTTCGGTTCAGCGAAAGAAAAAGGGCTGAGCGATTACGCGAAGCAGTGGAATATGAAAGGGACGGGCATCGGCACGTTCAACGATAAAATCCGCGACGCCGCGCACGGCGGATATAGCACGGATCCAACGCAAATTCGGCATCAAGGCTTCATCAACGGCCTGTCGTATGATTGGAACGGCTATTCTTACGGCGGCCGCGAGCAGAGCGATTTGCGGAATGCGATGGCGACGCTGCGCATGACCTTAAAAGGCACAGTGGATGATTACGCTGACGATCCGCAGGAAAGCGTCAACTACGTCGAAAAGCACGACAACGAAACGCTCTTTGACCAGAACGTCTTCAAAATGCCGATTGGCGCGAGCATGGCCGACCGCGTGCGGGCGCAAAATATGGGCATGAGCATCGTCGGCTTGGCGCAAGGCATCCCGTTTATTCAGATGGGCAGCGACATCCTGCGCTCGAAATCACTGGATCGCAACAGCTACGACTCCGGCGACTGGTTCAACAAAGTGTATTGGGATTACAGCCAGAATAATTTCGGCGTCGGGCTGCCGCCGTCGAACGATAACTCGGCGCGGTGGGGCATTATGCGCCCATTGCTGACGAATACGGCGTTGGATCCGACAACAGACGACATCCAAAGCGCGGCGGCGCATCTGCGCGAAGTGTTGCGCATCCGCAAGAGCAGCAAGCTGTTCCGGCTGGAAACTGAGGCCGACATCAATGCTCACGTGAGTTTTTATAACGCGGGGCAAACGCCGCAGGACGGCTTGATCGTCATGAGTTTGGCGGATGGCGCAGAACTTGACCCGAATTATGAAACCATTTTGGTCTTCTTCAACGCAAATAAAGCCCAGCAAACGTTCACGATTGCCGAAACTGTTGGCAAGGGCTTCGCGCTTCATCCGTTGCAATTAGACGGAGTTGACGCCGATGCGGTGGTGAAAAACTCTGCCTTTGACAATGCGACCGGCCAATTTACGATTCCGGCGAGGACGACGGCAGTATTCGTCTCGACGAATTTGGTGACGCCCGCCAATCCGCCCAGCACGATTGATTGGGTTGGTTCGATGTGGCCGAGCAGCGGTTCGGCAACTGCGATCAATGAAGGCGCGGGAACCGGATTGGATGTGTACGTTCAAGTGTTTGAAGATGGCGTGACATCGGCAAGCGGCCAAGGCGCGGGCATTGAATGCGCTCTGCATTGGGGCAAATACGGCGCGGCGTGGACGGATATTGCCATGACGTATAACACCGATAAAGGCAATAACGACGAATACAAAGCCGCGATTCCGGCGGAAGCGCTGACGCAGCCGGGCAATTATGGCTTTACCGCCAATTGTAACAAATCCGGCGAAGACAAAAAGTGGAACGCGGATGGCGATGGCCTGTTGACGGTCATTCCGACGGCGGATTCCTCGCCGAATGGCAATGGCGACGTGTTTGTCCATCTGTTTGAATGGAAATGGACGGACATCGAGAAAGAATGCGTGTATTTGGCGCAGAAAGGGTACAGAGCCGTGCAAGTGTCTCCGCCGATGGAACATATCGTGCCGACGGCCGATATGGGCGGAGTCGAAACCAATGATTATCCTTGGTGGGTGCGGTATCAACCGGTGACACATGATGTCGCCAAGATGAACAGCCGCAGCGGAACGTTGGTTGAATTTCAGCGCATGCTCAATGCGTGCAACGCGGTTGGCGTGGATATTTACGTGGATGCGGTCTTCAATCAGATGGCGAAGCTCGAAGTCGGCGGCGCGACAACTGGCTTCGGCACGGCTGGCACGGAATATGATTCGGATGCGCCGATGTATGGCGCGCAATACGCGGCAGCGGATTTCCATAGCGATTGCAGCATTTCGAGTTATTCGGTGCGTTCCCAAGTGCAAGGCTGCCGCTTGTCCACGATGCCGGATTTGAATACCGGTTCGGCGACCGTGCAAGCGAAGATTCGCAAGTATTTGCAAGACTTGTTGAATATGGGCGTCAAGGGCTTCCGCATTGACGCGGCCAAACATATCGCAGCGCCGGAGGTGGCGGCTATTCTGAACGGTCTGACGCTGCCGGGCGGCGGCAAGCCGTACATCTTCCAGGAAACGATTGACGTGAGCAGCGGCGAGCCGATTCGTGATTGGGAATACACGCCGAGCGGCGATGTGACCGAATTTGGCTACGCGCAGGCGATGGCGAATAAATTCAACCAGTGCGGCGGCACGCTCAGCGATTTGCAGACGCTTTCGACATACGGCGACTTGATGCCGAGCCGGTTTGCGGTCGTCTTTACCGATAACCACGACAATCAGCGCGGACATGGCGCGGGCGGAAATTGCGTTGTGGATCACCGCGACGGCAAAACGCATGAACTCGCCAATATCTTCGTGTTAGCCTATCCGTATGGCTATCCGAGCATCATGTCGAGCTATTATTGGAGCAACGATCCGGCCACCAATACCGGCGACAGCCTGGGGCCGCCCAGCGTGTCCGGCGGCGCAGGCAGTGGCGCGGAGACGCTGCCAGTCTATGTTGGCGACGTGCTGACAAACTGCTCGGCGACGTATGCTGACGGCAAATGGGTCTGCGAACACCGGCGCGTTTCGACCGCAAACATGGTGCAGTTCCGCAAAGTGACGGCGGGCGAACCGGTGACGAATTGGCAGACGATCAGCCCGAACCATATCGCCTTCGGGCGGAATGGCAAGGGGTTTGTCGCGATTAACCGCGAAAGCGCGGCGGCGACAACAACCTATGCGACCGGCATGGCTGCCGGAACGTATTGCGATGTCACGCAAGGCGAATGGAAGGCCGATGGCACTGGATGCACCGGGCGCACAATCATCGTCAATGCCAATGGACAGATTGTGGATTACACACTGGCGGCGATGGATGCATTTGCTATTCATCGTAATGCTCAGATAACAAATACCGTCTCGATTTCCGGCAAAGTTGTTGACGAAAGTGGGATGGGAATTCCTGAGGTAACTTTGGCAGGGTTGCTAGGTGGGCCGGTTATTACGGATGCGAATGGAGCGTATACCGCAATCGTGACAAGAGGTTGGTCAGGGAGCGTAACGCCACAGAAAACCGGTTATCTCTTCAATCCGGGTGTCCGTGTTTACAGTAATTTGACAGGAACACAGGCAAGTCAGAATTACACCAAGATTTCGGCGACCTCGCTTACTGCCGGATTCTATCAGGAGACGCAAGCGAACATCATCTATACCGGAACGTGGATGAATTATAACAGCATTTACGCGAACGGAGGGACGCTTCGGTATACGAATCGGGCTGATGCGGCGGCGCAGTTCCTCTTTGAAGGAAGGGGGCTGACACTGTATCGAACACGATCGATCTATCGTGGAATGATGCGAATCTGTGTGGATGACGTTTGTGCGTCAGTGGACAATTATAACACAACGAGCTTATGGAATGCTCCATGGACGTGGCCATACGCCTTGAGTGCTGGTGTACATACAGTCACTATTCGTCCATCAGCAGCAAACGCTTACATTGATGTGGACGCGGTGCAGGTGTGGGAACCGTTGCAAACCGGATTGCATCAGGAGACTCATCCGAACATCGGGTATGGCGGGAAATGGACAGCGTATGCCAGTACGTATGCGAACGGAGGAACATTGCAGTATACGAATCGGACTGACGCGGTGGCGCAGTTCTTCTTTGAAGGGGGCGGGTTGACGCTGTATCGAACACGGTCGATCTATCGTGGAATGATGGAAATCTGTGTGGACAGTGCCTGTAAATCGGTAGATAATTATAGCACGACGACGTCATGGAATGCTCCATGGACATGGCCGGACGCCTTGGAGGATGGTGTACATACAGTCACTATTCGTCCATCAGCAGCAAACGCTTACATTGATGTGGACGCGGTGCAGGTGTGGGAACCGTTGCAAACCGGATTGCATCAGGAGACTCATCCGAACATCGGGTATGGCGGGAAATGGACAGCGTATGCCAGTACGTATGCGAACGGAGGAACATTGCAGTATACGAATCGGACTGACGCGGTGGCGCAGTTCTTCTTTGAAGGGGGCGGGTTGACGCTGTATCGAACACGGTCGATCTATCGTGGAATGATGGAAATCTGTGTGGACGGTGTTTGCAAGTCGGTAGATAATTATAGCGCGACGACATCATGGAATTCCCCATGGACGTGGCCGGATATTTTGGAAAATGGCATGCATATGGTCACTATTCGTCCAGCGGTGGCAAACGCTTACATTGATATGGATGCCGTGTTGGTGCAAGGTGGGGTTGTTACCATTCAGAAAACTGGAACGGGAACTGGCATCATCACGGTGGGCGAGTCAGTCTGCAATGCAGCATGTACGGAATTTCAGGTACCAATCATTGCAGGGGTGACGCTTTCCGTGACGGCTGCGCCGAGTGAAGGTTCCACCTTTGTTGGCTGGACGTTGAATGGCGCGACAGTCACTGGCTTAGAAAATGTGCAGGCCGGTGATACCGTGCTTGCAGAGTTTGCATTACAGTAGCCGCCAAACCGCGTGGAACAAAATATTCCCGTTTCACGCGGATTCTTTCACTTCTAAATCTCTCTAGGAGGGAAACCTTTTGGAGAGATTTTTTTGTAAAATATGTTTGGACGAAGACATTGAAGCGATCTTGACAAAAGCCATCGCAACTGCGATGGCTTTTGTCCGTTTTTGGAGATGGATACATAATTGACCATTTTCTTGCTTGACATCAGGCGCGACATGTTTTATGGATCATTCCGATGTTGAAAAAATTGATACGCACCATTACAAACCAGAAGGAATGTTGTCGCCGTGTTAAGCGAAAATTTTGTCAACACGCTCGCGCAGAGCGTGAAAACGAACTGGGAACGCCCAGCGTTCTCCGATTATCAAGGGGCAACCGTCACCTACGCGCAGACGGCGCGCCGCATCGTCTGGCTGCATGAGATTTTTCGACGCAGCCGCCTCGCGCGCGGGGAAAAAATCGCGCTGTTGGGAAAAAACTCCGTCAATTGGGCGATCACCTATTTGGCGACCGTGACGTATGGCGCGGTCATCGTGCCGATTCTGCCTGATTTCAGCGCGGAGAACGTGCAACATATCATCAATCATTCAGATGCCGTTTTTCTTCTCGTCTCCGACGCGCTGTATGATGATCTGGAAATGGCCGACATGCCGCGCGTTCACGGCGTTTTTTCGCTCACCGATTTCTCGCTGCTCGCGCATTCCAAAAAATGGCCGCTCGACCAAACCATCGCGCAAGCCCACGCCGCCTGCCCGCCGGTCAACAATCAGGAACTCACGCCGGACACGCTCGCGTTCGAGGCCATCGCCAACGACGCCCTCGCCGCGTTAGTCTATACATCCGGGACGACCGGATTTTCCAAAGGCGTGATGCTGTCGCACAACAGCCTGATGACGAACGTGCTGTTCGGGCAGCAGAACATGCCGCTCAAACCGGGCGACGCGATCCTGTCGTTTCTGCCGTTGGCGCATTGCTACGGCTGTGCGTTCGAGTTTTTGTTTCCGTTCAGCGTTGGCTGCCACATCACGCTGTTGGGCAAAACGCCGTCGCCGAAAATCCTGCTGCAAGCCTTTCAGGACATCCGCCCGCGCCTGATTCTTTCCGTGCCGCTCATTTTGGAAAAAATTTATCACCGGCAGGTGAAACCCGCGATACAGAAACCGATACTGCGGCGGATGCTGACCGTGCCGGTCGTGAATCAGATGCTTCGGCGCAACATCTGCAAAAAATTGGCGGCGTCGTTCGGCGGCAATTTTATCGAAATCATTATCGGCGGCGCGGGGCTGAATCAGGAAGTCGAGGCTTTTTTCAAGCAAATCCGCTTCCCCGTGACCGTCGGCTATGGCATGACCGAATGCGCCCCGCTCATCAGCTATGCCCCTTGGCGGACGCACCCCGCGCAATCCGCTGGAACGCCCATCAATTACCTCGAAGTCAAAATTGATTCGGACGATCCGGCGCGGATCGCCGGAAACATCCTCGTGCGCGGCGAAAACGTCATGATCGGCTATTATAAGGACGAAGAAGCCACGCGGAACGCCTTTGACCATGACGGGTGGCTGAATACCGGCGACCTCGGCACGCTTGACGAAAACGGCGTGATTTACATCAAGGGCCGCAGCAAAAACATGATTCTCGGCGCGTCCGGCCAAAATATTTACCCGGAAGAAATTGAGGCGCAGTTGAATAACCTGCCCTTCGTGCAGGAATCGCTGGTGCTGGAAAAACAAGGGAAGCTCGTCGCGCTCGTGTTCCCGGATTTCGAATCCGCCGACGCGCACGGGCTGAATGAAGCGCAATTGCGAGAGAAAATGGACGAACACCGGCGAACGCTGAACAAACGCCTGCCATCGTATTGCGCGCTTGCGAAAATCGAATTGTATCCCAAAGAATTTGAGAAAACCCCGACGCGCAAGATTAAGCGGTTTTTATACACGATTCCTGAGCAAGCGTGACCCAAAGGTGTAATTCATGTATGACGTGTTGATTGAAATTGGAATTGCGTTGCTGCTGATCTATATGCCGCTCGCGTTCGGCGGTGTAATGCCGGGATCCATCGCGTTCATGGAAATTATCATCGCGGCGCTGACGCTGATTTGGCTCGCTAAAATCGCGGCGCAGCGGCATGAAGGACACGGCCATCACGCGGACGCGCCGACCTTCCTGTCGTTTCGCGCCGCCGCATCCCGCTTCTGGCTGCTGTGCGGCGCGTTGATCGGGCTGGCGCTGCTGCAATGCCTGCCGCTGCCGTCCCTCCTTGTCAAATGGCTTTCCCCGGCGGGCTATCGCCTGTATGCGGACGCGGCCGCGGCCATGAACGCCGCGCTTCCGGCATGGCTGCCGCTCTCGGTGTGCGCCGACGCGACGCGGGCGAGCGCGCATGAACTGCTGGCCTATTTCATGCTGTTTGTCGTGACGGTGCATGTGATTCGTTCTCCTCGTCAAATCAGGCGAATCGCGGCGGTGATTATCGCCGTCGGGCTGCTGGAATCGCTGTACGGCATGCTGGAATATTTTTCCGGCCGCAACCAGATTTTTTTCATGAAAAAGACGTTTGATTTCAGAGTGACCGGCACGTTCGTCAACAAAAACCATTTCGCCGGATTCATGGAACTCGTGATTCCGTTGACGTTCAGCCTCCTGTTCGTCCGCCTGAATGAGCGGACAACCGCCGTCACGAAGCGCATGGTGCGGTTTCTCGATGAAAAATACATGAAAGTCTTTTTGATGTCGTTTCTGCTCTGCCTCCTGATTTGCGCCTTACTGCTCAGCAGTTCGCGGGGCGGATTCATCAGTTTCATCGGCGGCATGGCCTGCTTGCTTTTCCTGTCCTCGCAGCGGCGGCTTTTGCGCAAGAAAGCGGTGATTGCGCTCTGCGTGCTGCTGTGTTCCGCCGCCGGCGCGCTGACGGTCGGCTACGCGCCGATGGTGAAACGCCTGAAAACGCTCGCGTCCATCGAATCTGACCGCTCATTCCAACTGCGCCGGACGTATTGGCAAGACACGCTAACGATGGCGCGAAACTTTCCTGCCTTCGGCACGGGGCTGGGAACGTTCGCTCATATTTATCCGGCGTACCAAACCTTTCCGTCAGACATCACCGTTGAGTACGCGGAAAACGATTACGTGCAAATGCTCGGCGAAATGGGCGTTCCCGGATTCGCGCTCGCGGTCGGCATCGTCGCGTATTTTCTGCGGGCGACGTGGAAAGCGTGGAAAGAGCAGCAGTCGCGCTGGGCGATTATGTTCACGGCGGGCGGCCTGAGCGCGTTGTGCAGCCTGCTGCTGCATAGCTGGGTGGATTTCAATTTGCGCATCCCGTCGAACGCGCTGCTGTTTACCGTCATTGCGGCCATGACGACGGTGGCGGCGCACACCCGCCGGAGGTCGTCCCGATGAAAACGCATGAATTCCGGCTTGCGCCGATCAAATTTTACGCCCTGCTCATCGCGGCGGTCGGCCTGACTGCGCTGCATCTTGCGCGCACGCTGACCGGCATGGCGGCGTTTTCGGTATTTCAACGCTTTGTCAGCCTGAAGATGGAAAAAACCGGCAGCGCGATGACGGCGCAGCAGCACGATGCGGCGCAAACCGCCATGCTCACCGCTTTGCGCCGCGAGCCGGGCAACGCGGAATGGTGGTACGAATGGGGGCTGTATCTGCATTGGGTGATGGCGGAAACGCAGGACGCGGAGTTGCTCGCGCGACGCGCTGCCGGGCTTCAAGAAGCCGAAGCCGCCTTGCGGTGCGCCGCCTCAGGCGATCCGGCGAATGCGTGGATTTATTATGAAGCCGCCCGCCTCACCTTCAGCCGGGGCGAATCGTGCGAATTTATCTCAGACGGCGACGCGCCGCCGGAATGCGCCGCCGAACGCTATTTTTTCCACGTGCTGTGCCTCGCGCCGAACCGCCTGTTTCTGCGCATGGCGGTCGCCGTCTGGCTCGCGTCGTATGCGCCGGACAAGGCCGCGCGGCTGGTGCAAGAGGTTACGCCGACAGACCACGCGGGGCTGCGGGAACTTTTCGCGCACTTGTGGGGCATGACGCAGAGCGTGACGATGATGCAGCGTTTGCTCCCGAATACGCCCGAAATAGCGGATGAATTGTCGTGGTTTCTCTACGATCAGCGGCGCGATTATGAGAGCGATCTTGCGGCGCGGTGGGCGACTTCGCCAAACGAAGCCGACATCTGCGCGCAGGCTGATTTTCTGCGCGAGCGCGATTCCAGCGCGGAATTCGGCAGCGACGACGGCTACGCGGAATGGGGCGTGTCGCTCGTGCCGGAGACGGTGCGCGTGAAAAAGGTGATCTGCCTGCCGCCGAATCTCGCCGATTACCGCGCGGCGGCAATTAAAATCCTCATGAATAACGGCGGAAGCGGCAATTTTACCGCGACGGTCTCGCTCGATAATGCCCTGATTCGCCAATACGATCCGGCCAATCCCGCGCCGCGCCTGCTCGATTGGCAGGACATTCCGTTCGACATTCGCCTGCTGGAAGGCAAATCGCGCGTCACGGTGTACGTCCGCGCCGAAGGTGTGTCGCCAAACGCCAACTTTTTGCATATTCGCGGCGACAGCAGCACGAATCTTGGGCGCAGCGCGTTCAAGCTCTCCACGCAGAATGATTTATCGTACAGCCCCGGCGTTCAGACGGGGGAATATATGATTCGCCTCGTTCTGACCAAATAGCAGGGGCGTTCAATTGAATGCCCCTGCGTTTTTTTTCTCATGCTCATGCCGCCAAAATCGCTTTTGCAGCAGGTGCAGCACGCCGCCGCGCTGCTGATGGCCGGAACGCTCGCCGCAAGCGCGCTCGGCTTCCTCAAATCGCTGCTGATCGCCAATTATTACGGCACGTCCGCCGGTATTGACGCCTACATGCTCGCGCTCGCGCCGTGCCGCCTGCTGATTGGGATACTGGTCGGGACGCTGCAAGTGTCGCTCATTCCGCGCTACCTTGCGCTGAAAGAGCAGCGCGGCGCGGAAGACGCCTGCGCGTTTTTGGCGACGTGCGCCGTCTGGATGCTGGCGTTCAGCGCGGCCATCTTCGCCCTGTTTTACGGCGCGGCGCGGCCGCTCGCCCGCTATTTGGGGCAAGGATTCACGCCGCCGTTCATCGAATTGACGGCGGACATGCTGAAAATTTCCGCGATCTTCCTGACGCTCTCGCTGCTGGCCGCGCTCACGAAAGGCGTCCTCCACGCGCAGCGCGAATTCCTGCTGATCGGCGTCGCGCCGATTCTGAACGCCGTCTGTTCCATCGGCTATGTTCTATGGTATCACGAGCGCGGCGTCGCGGCGTTATTGGAAAGCCTGATCGTCGGCATCGGCGTGGAACTCGCCTTGACGGGCGCGTGGGCGCGGCGGCGGCTTCCGGCGCGCGTCCGGCGGCTGCCGATGCTCGGCGGCGAGATGCGCGGCATGCTCCGCGCGATTTGGCCGCTTCTCGTCAGTTCATCCCTTGCGAACGCGAACCTGTTCGTGGATCAAGTCATGGCGTCCGCGCTGCCCGCCGGAAGCATTGCCGCGCTGAACTACGCCGTGAAACTGCACGGCACGATCAACCAAATTTTCATCATGGCTTTGTCGCAGGCGATTTTGCCGTTTTTCGCGCAATGCGCCGCCGAACGCGACTGGCCGCGCATGAAGCAGACGTTTTCCTTGACGAATCGGAGGGTGTGTCTCGGTTTGATTCCGCTCGCGGTGCTGATTGGGGTGTTCGGGCATCAGATCGTCGCCATCGTGTTTCAGCGCGGCGCATTCACGGCGGATTCGACCGCCGCGACGGCCAATGCGTGGATTGTGTACGCCTTCGGCCTGCCAATGCAGGCCATGACGATTTTGTTAGCGAGGGTCTATAATGCGCTGGAAGACAATAAAACGCTGATGGGCGTTTCGGTGATGTCCGTGCTTTCGAATGTGCTGTTTAATGCCCTATTCATGCGCTTCTGGGGGCATGTCGGTATCGCGGCCAGCACCACCGTCGTCAGCCTGTTCACCTGCGCCGCGCTGTTCGGCCTCTTGCGGAGAAAGCCGGAATGGGCGGCGCGTTCGTAGCGTTATTATGTCTCCGCCTGTTTCTGCCCATGCAGCCACCGGTGCAGCGTTTGGCGCGTGATGCCGAGCAGCGTCGCGGTCAACGTGCGATTGCCGCCGGTGCGCTTCAAGGCTTCTTGAATCAGCAAATCTTCCGATTCTTTCAGGCTTGGCAGTCGGTTCAACGACGCATACAGGGTTTCCAGCGTGCCGTCGTTTTGCCGCTCGCGCGCCGCCGTGCCGTAGGATTCGGGCAGAATCAATTTCTTGAAACTGCACAGCGACAACACGCCGCCTTCGTGACGGCTGACGGCGTCGAAAATCATGGCCTGCAACTCGCGGATATTGCCGGGAAAATCGTACACGGACAAAAGCGTCAGCAATTCCGGCGGCGGCGTCGGCCGGACTTTTTGCAATTCGTCGGCGGCGATTTGCAAAAAATAATCGAGCAGCAGCGGCAAATCTTCAAGGCGCTCCCGCAGCGGCGGCACGTGAATGTGATGTTGCAGCAGCCGATAATATAAATCGGCGCGAAACGCCCCTTTTTCCTGCAAATTCAGCAGGTTGCGGTTCGTGGCGACCACGATTCTGGCGTTCGTGAGATGCGGCACGTCCGAGCCAAGCGGATAATATTCATGCTCCTGAAGCAGCCGGAGCAGCTTGACTTGCGACGATGGCGACAAATCGCCGATTTCATCCAAAAAGAGCGTGCCATTCGACGCTTTTTCAATCAGCCCGTCCCGCGCTCGTTCCGCGCCCGTGAACGCGCCGCGCTTATGGCCGAACAGCGTGTCCGAAAACGTGGTTTCATCTAATCCCGCGATATTCACCGCGACGATGCCCCCTTTGCGCCCGCTCAGTCGGTGCAGCGCGTCGGCGACGCGCTCTTTTCCCACGCCGGTTTCGCCGGTAATCAAGACCGGCTGCGAGGTCGGCGCAATGGATTCGATATATTTGAAAATCGCATGCATCTGCGGCGAATTCGTGATAATTTCGGCAAACGCTTCGGGCTGTTTGACCTGATTTTGCAGCACGCGCTCTTTGAGCAGCGCGTTTTCTCGGCGCAGTTCTTGAAATTCGATGGCGTGCTTAATCGTCGAGGCGAGCCGCTCCGGGTTCACAGGCTTGACGACGTAATCGAACGCGCCGGTTTTCATGCAACGCACGGCCGTGTCCACGTCGTCAACCGCCGTGCTGATAATCACCGGCACGTTCGGAAATTGGCGGCAGATGGTCAATAAGACTTCTTCGCCGGACATGTCGGGCATGTGCAGATCCAGCACGACGCTCGACACCACATGCGTCTGCAAGATTGTCAAGCCCTCCGTGCCGGACAGACAGGTGCGCACGTGCGAAATGCCCCGCGATTTCAAGTGGAGTTCGCACACTTGAAGCGCGTAGGGATCATCATCCACGACTAACACGGGAAAAGCGGGGTAGGCTGCTGACGGTTCATTCATAATTTTCCGGCGCAAAAAGCATCTCTCTGTTTAAAAGTAACTTGACTTTTTTTTCTTCGTTTCGAGTAAGATGGTGAACATTCTCAAGGAAAGCTGTCAGACACGTTGAAGGTGTCTGACAGCTCTGTCTATATAGACGGGGCTGAAAGATTATGAATTGACAACGCTCGAAATGTCAAGAATTTTTTGCGGTTCTCTGAGAGGCGAAACGATGCCGACGAATTCCGAGAAACTTGCCCAACATACCGTGTTAGTCGTGGACGATACGCCCGAAAATATTGACGTGCTGTTCTCGTACCTGCACAACGCCGACTTGCGCATTCTGATTGCCCAGAGCGGCGAAGAGGCGATTCGCATCACGGAGCGGTTTCTGCCCGACCTGATTCTGTTAGACGTGCTGATGCCGGGCCTCAACGGATTCGAAACCTGCCGCCGCCTGAAAAGCAATACGCGCGCGAAAGATATTCCGGTCATTTTCATCACCGCGCTTTCGGATCTGCACGATATTATGAACGGGTTTGAGGCGGGCGGCGTGGATTATCTCACGAAGCCCCTGCGCTACGAAGAAGTGCTGGCGCGGGTGCATACGCATCTGTTGCTGCGGCGTCAGCAACGGCAATTGCAGGAATTGAACGCCGCCAAAGACACCTTTTTCTCCATCATCGCGCACGATTTGCGCGGGCCGATGCATTCGCTGAATGAATTGACGCAGGCCGGAAAAGAATTGCTGGAACTCAACAACATTGACAAGCTGAAACAGTTGATCGCCCTGCAAGCAACGGCGACGGAGAACCTTTGCAAACTGCTGGAAAATCTGTTGACGTGGGCGCGCATTCAGCAAGGCAGCATTGAATTCGAGCCGCAGCGCGTGCGTTTCGGCCAACTCTGTCAGTATGTCATCAGCCTGTTCAGCGCCATCGCCCAGCAAAAAAATATCACGCTGCGCGCGGACATTGCGGAAGGGGTGAGTCTGCGCGCTGACATGAACATGCTGGAAACGATGTTGAGAAATCTGATTGGGAACGCGCTGAAATTTACGCATCCGGGCGGAACGGTCACGGTCGCGCTCATTAACCGCGCCGAAGACGTTGAGCTCACTGTGACGGACAGCGGCATTGGCATTGAGGCGGACATGCTGCCGAGATTGTTCGAGATCGGCGCAAAATACCGGCGGAATGGGACGGCGCATGAACACGGAACGGGGTTGGGGCTGATTCTCTGCAAAGAATTTGCGGCATGGCACGGCGGCAAAATTTGGGCGGAAAGCGTCGTCAATCAAGGCTCGACGTTTCACGTCACGCTGCCGAAGCCGCGCGAAGCGGCCGCGTCGTGACGCTTCGCGGCGATTCTTTTAGATTCACAACAGACGCAACACCTCTCACAAACAGCAGGAGCGCACATCATGGCGGAGAAAGCGACGATTTTAGTGATTGACGACAACACCACCAATTTGAATATTTTGCTCGATTATTTGAACGAACTGTCGTACAGAGTGCTGATCGCGCCGAGCGGCGAGCAGGCGCTGCAACGGCTGCAATATGCGCGGCCGGATGTCATTCTTTTGGACATCATGATGCCCGGCATAGACGGCTTTGAGACGTGCCGCCGCCTGAAAGCCGACGACGCGACGAAAGACATTCCCGTCATTTTCATGACCGCCCTGACCGAAACAGTGGACAAAGTGCGCGGTTTCAGCGTCGGCGGCGTGGATTACATCACCAAGCCGTTCCAGCATGAAGAGGTGTTAGCCCGCGTCAAGACGCATTTGACGATTCGCAAATTGCAGCAGGAACTTCGCCAGCAGAATGAGACGTTAGAGCGGTATGCGGAGATGTTGGCGCAGAAAAACGACGAATTGAAAGCCAAAAATGCCGAATTAGACGAGAAAAACGGCCAACTGAACCTCCTGAATGCGGATAAAGACAAATTTTTTTCCATCATCGCGCACGATTTGCGCAACCCTATCGGCGCGCTGCGCGAATTGCCGCAGCTTATCGCTGAAAACCTCGATAATTACAGCAAAGATGAACTGCGGCGGCTGATTACCATGCAGCGCGACGCGGCGCGAAACCTGTTCGAATTGCTCGAAAATCTGCTCACGTGGTCGCGCATGCAGCGCGGCTTGATTGACTTCAATCCTGAGCCGATTCAAGTCAGCGCGCTCGTGCAGCGCAGCATCGCCCTGCTGATGCCGAGCGCGGCTCAGAAAGCCATCACGCTCACGCAAGCCGTCAATCCGTCGCTGCTCGGCATGGCGGATCATAAAATGATTGACGCGGTGGTGCGAAACCTGATTTCCAATGCGATTAAATTTACGAATCAGGGCGGAACGATAGAGGTTTCCGGCAACGATGACGGCGCGTTCATGACGATTGCGGTCAAGGATGATGGCGTCGGCATCGGCGAACAATTTCTGCCCAAACTCTTCCGCATTGATGAGCAATATCGCCGCACCGGAACGGCCAATGAACGCGGCACGGGCTTGGGTTTGATTCTCTGCAAGGAATTTGTCGAGCGCAACGGCGGAGAAATCCGCGTGGAGAGCAAAGTCGGCAATGGCTCGATCTTTTCGTTCACGCTGCCGAAAATCGCGTTGAATTAAATCGCTCATGTTACGTAGCCGCATTGATACGGCGGTCGCGTATTCCCCTCCCAAGAGGGGAATTTAAAGAAACTCCGTTTCTTCCCGAAACGGAGTTTCGCGGGAACGTCACTCTTCCAAAACAACCTCTTGGCGGATCGTTCGTCAATCTTTCAACGCAGGAACAAAAATCATCTCCTCACCTAAGCCGGAAGCATGGCCTTTTTCCAGAAGCCAGAGATGCGCATAAAAAAAATATATTTGACGAAACACGGCGGATTTTTGTAAAGGGTAGGCGACAGACTTTATTGGATTTTCACAGGCTTTTCATGTGAGGAGCCCTTTGAATACACGATTTGACGACGCCCGCGCTGAGCGGAAACCGCGCCGAAGAAACGAAGTTAGCGTCTCAGGCACGCCATGAGACGACAGCTTCTTCTTCTTCATTGCCTATGAATTACTATATCAAACGAAAAATTTTTCCAAAAAACCTACTGATCTTGATGTCGGCAGCCATGCTGATGTTTTCCGCATGCGATAATGATGACAATCCGACCACACCGCAGGCCGAGCCAACGGCAACCCCGACGCTCACGCCGACCGCCACTCCGACCGAAGAACCAACGCAAAAACCGGTCGCCACGCCGACAGTGAGGCCGACGGCCACGCCGCAGCCGAAGCCGACCGCGTTCCCGACTTCGCTGCCCGTGCCGACGCCCACGCCTGCGCCCTCGCAGACGCCTACGGCGGACATCGTAATTTCGGCGGTCGGCGATAGCATTACTTACGGGATGGGAAGCACGCAGGGCGGCTATCCGGCCATGCTCGAATGGAAGCTCCGCGCCGCCGGATATAATGTCAGCGTGAGGAATAACGCCGTGCCGGGGGAAACCACCAGCGAAACCAGATCACGGGTAAGCGGAGCAATCAGCGGCGCGAAAATCGTCCTGATTATGAGCGGCACGAATAATGTCACGAGTTGCTCGTCGCCGAGTTTTTGCGGCGCCAGCAACGACATGGCGGCGATGATTAATACCGCTCACGCCATGAACGTCTCGGTCGTCATCGGCCTGATTCCGCCAATTCGCTCTTCGTGTGAATCACGCTGGCCGAATACAGGAGTGCGTGAATTGAATACGCAATATACCGCCGCCGCCAATACGCACTGGGCGGCAATTGCCAATAATTACGGCGCCATTTCCGGCAGCGGCGGAGACGCGCTGTTTGTGGATTGCCTGCATTTTAATGATAACGGCTATGATGTCATCGCGCAACAATTTTACAGCGCGATTGTCAATAACGGGCTGCTGAGATGACTTGACGGAAAGGCGGGGGCGTTCAATTGAACGCCCCCGTAACGTTTTTCAGGCAATTACGCCGACGCCGGTTTCCTGCCGAACACGGTGATGCTCAGCACAGCATGACCGGCGGCGCGAAATTCGGCAAGTTCCTTCACAAGCTGCGCCTCGTTTCCCCACCCGTTGACCATCTCGTCGCTCAAGGCCATTGTCCGCGCTGTTTTCACCTCGACATCCACAAATCCGGCGCGGCGGATCGCCTCAAGATAGTCGTCCTGCTGCATGGCACCGGACACGCACCCGGCGTACAGCGCGGCAAAATTCTTGAGCGATTCCGGCAGCTCGCCGCGCAGCACGATATCGGACACAACGAAATGCCCGCCCGGTTTCAACGCCCGAAACATCTCCCGAAACGCCTGCGCTTTGTCCGGCACGAGGTTCAAAACGCAATTGCTGATCACCACGTCAACTTCTTCGTTCGCCACCGGCAGATGCTCAATTTCGCCGAACCGAAATTCGACATTTTTCACGCCCAATTTTTGCTGATTGGCGCGGGCTTTCTCAATCATGGCTTCCGTCATGTCCACGCCGATAACCTTCCCGGCGTCGCCGACAATGCGGCGGGCGACAAAGACATCATTGCCCGCGCCAGAGCCGAGATCCAGTACCGTGTTTCCTTCTCGAATCGCGGCGAACTGTGTCGGAATGCCGCAGCCGAGATTGAAATCCGCGTCCGCGTAATAGCCCGGCAATTTCGAATAATCTTCGCTGAACGAGACCGCTTCATTTGAACAGCCGCAGCTTTTCGACGAGCAGCAACTTGATTCGGCCTGCGTGACAATCTGTCCGTATTTTTCCTTCACGATTTCTTTGATTTCCTGCGCTGTCTGCATAATTGCAACCTTCCCGCAGAAGCGCGAAGAACTGCGCGGTTTCCCCCGCGTTCCCGCGTCTCTGCGGTAAAAAAGTTCATCTTCGGATTGTAGGGGCGTTCAATTGAACGCCCTACAAATTGAGGGCGCATCCGTAGGGGCGTTCAATTGAACGCCCCTACGGATGCCCTCGATGGAGCAGCGTTTCAACAGGCGCGCCCTGCTCTATTCTGTTGACGGCGCGCGCGAAAAAAGGACGCAAAACCAAGCATGTCCGCGCCGCCAACCGTGACAATTTGCTTGACAAACGCCGCCTCGCCTTATTTGGTGGGATTTTGCCTGTGTGGTTCATGCCCTCTTTTCATTGGCGGTGAAATATGTTCCTTATGATTGAAATCCATCAAATTGACTTTTCCGACATGACCTTTTGCGTGTCATGCCCGCTCGAATCTCCCGCAGTCAGCGCGTCTATTGGCATGGTCGGCGTCATCAACCCGATCATCGTGAGCGGCTGCCCGTGTCAGGGAAAATACCAAATCGTCGCCGGATTTCGCCGGGCGTTCGCCTGCCGCGACATCGGCTTGGCGCAGATTCCAGCGCAAATCTATCCGGTTGATCCAGACAATCCGCTCGCCGCGTTTTGCCTCGCGCTGTATGAAAACCTTGCGCACCGGACGTTCAACGCGGTCGAATGCGCGGAAATTCTCCGCAAACTTTCGGCGCAATTCCGCTGCCCGGCGGATGAGCTTGCGCAGACGTTTTTGCCCGCGCTCGGCCTACCACGCTCGGCCAAAACGCTGGATGCCTATCTGCGCCTTGCGGCATTCGACGACGAGCAGAAGCGGCATCTTGCCGGGCAGGAATTGCCGCTTGGCCTGATTGAATTGCTGGCCGCGTTGCCGCCCGAAGATCTCGGCGCGGCGTTCCGCCTGATGACGGCGGTGAACATCAACCAGAACAAGCTGCGGGAACTCCTGACAATGGCCGAAGAAATCGCGATGCGCGACGGGTGCGCGCTGCGCGACGCGCTGGCTGATCCGGAGATTCTCGGCGTGTTAGCGCATGAGAAATTTTCCGCGCCGCAGAAGCTTGACGCGATCCGCGCCGCGCTGCGCCGCCGCCGCTTTCCGCGCTTGACCGCGCTGGAACAGGAGTATGCGGCGGCGCTGAAACGCCTGAAATCGCCGCAAGGCGTCCAGTTGGCGGCTGACCGCTATTTCGAGGATGACGCCCTGACCGCGACCTTCCGCTTTGAGAGCCGCGACCAGCTTGCCGCCGTTGCCGATGAATTGCGCCAGCTTGCCGCCCAGCCGGAATTAGAAACGCTGTTGCGCCTTATTCAAGGGCAATCGCAGTAAAAAGGGGGGCAACTCATGCAACATTACATGCCGGAAATGATTTTCATAGACGACGCGGCGGAGGCGTACCAAAAAACGCGGGACATGCTTGCGCGGCTGCCGCACGTGCCGGTCTGCCGGGTGCGCGACAAGGCCGACGCGCTCGCGGCGCTGGAAGGCCGCGACAGCCCGATTGACGCCGGAAAGCAGGTGTTGTTCCTGACGACGCAGCGCGGGCGATTTTTCAAGAAATGCCCCGGCACGAAAGGCCAAATCTGCTGCAATTATTACGTGGTGAATTTTGCGACGAATTGCCACCTCGACTGCTCTTATTGCATTTTGCAGGGATATTTCGAAAATAATCCGTTCATCACGTTTTTCGTGAACACCGACGATATGCTGGCTGAATTGGAGCAGGTGTTTTCGGCAGACCCGACGCGGCTCTTTCGCGTCGGCACGGGGGAATTTACGGATAGCTTGGCGATGGACGACCTCACGGAATTTTCGAAAATCGTGGTGCCGTTTTTTGCGACGCGCCGCAACGCCACGTTAGAATTGAAAACCAAGTCCGATATTGTCGAAAACTTGCGGCATCTCGATCATCAGGGGCGCGTGTCGGTCGCATGGTCGGTCAACACGCCGCGCATGATTGCCAGCGAAGAGCCGAAAACCGCGCCGCTTGACGCCCGGCTGCGGGCGGCGGCGCGGTGCCAAGAGGCGGGGTATCGCATCGGCTTTCACTTCGATCCGATGTTCTGCTACCCTGATTGGGAGCGCGAATATCGGCAGGTTGTGGCGCAATTGTTCGAGGCGGCGCGCCCGGAGAACATCAGTTGGATTAGCCTCGGCGGATTCCGCTTTGCGCCGGAACTCAAGCCGATTATCCGCCGCCGCTTTCCGCGCAGCGCGATTCTCTGTGGTGAGTTTGTCCCGTGCCACGACGGCAAAATGCGCTATGTCAAGCCGATTCGGCTGCAAATGTATCGCGCCCTGCTTGAGAGCATTCATCAATACGGGCAGCGCATCCCGGTCTATCTCTGCATGGACAGCCCGCAGGTTTGGCGGCAAGTGTACGGCTGGACGCCGCATTGCGACCGCGATTTTTCCCACCTGTTCGATCCGCGTTTGACAATCTGAGCAGCGATGAAGCAGGGCTTGCGGCGGCGTTGTCAGACGCCTTTGGCGGCGTCTGACAACTTTTGGGGGAGGTTAATACAGCGTTGCGGCGGGCGGCTCTAACGTGACGTTGATGGACGGACGGCGCGGCGCGTTCGCGGGCTGCCAGCCGCTGCCGCCCTGCGTGAATGATTGGCCTGAATAGCTCGAATATCCGGCTAAATTCGGCACATCCACCCCAAATCCATACGCCTGTGGATCTTGCGCAACGCGCATCACCGCGATGAGTTTCGCCAGATAATCGCGCTGCGGCGAAAAGCGAATGACCGCGATCCGCCAGTCGCCGGTCTGCTGATGCAGCGCGGAAATGTAGCGCGCAAACGCATGGGTGGACGCTTCGAGGCTCATGCGTTCATCTCGAGAAGAATTGACGCGCAAGCCGTAGCGCCGGGCGACCGCTTTGGGAAGCTGCCACAGCCCCGCGCCGCCGAACCGCGACAGGCCATGCGCCTGATAGCCGCTTTCAACAAGGGCAATGTAGGCGATGTCGTCTGGGACGCCATACGCCCGCAGAATAGACGTGACCTGCGGGAAATATTGATTGGCGCGCAGCAGGCATTGCGCAAAATCGTCGTAGCGGCTTTGCAGCAAGCTGATGTTGCGCTCAATGTCGCCGGAAAAATCCTCGCCGATGTCGAAAAGCGTTGTCGCCGGAGTCGTCGCCGTCGGCTGCTGAATGGTCTGCGTCGGGCGAATCACAGGCACGATGCTGCGCGCCGCGCCAGACGGCGCATTGCTGATTGGCGTCAATTTCAGGCGGCTTTCATTGCGCAATTTGTCCACCGCATCCACATTCTGCCGATTGCCGCTGATGGCGTCCGAATTGTACGCCCCATTCACGCGATCCATCACGTCGTTGCGCTCGCCGACAATCCCCTGAATCCGCGAGGTTGACATGACGCTCATCGTTCCCGACGACTGCGCTTGTCCTTCAATATGGGAAAGCGCGGGATCAACCTGCTCTTCGATTAAGACCCGCGCCCGCTCGAATTCGCGCACCGCTTCCAGCACGTTGCCTTCGCGCATCCGCTCTTCTCCGGCCTGCGTATGGGCGTCGGCTTCGATGAGCGATATTTGCATCTGATTGCTCAGAATGTCGCTGGTCGCCTGAATTGACGATTGTTCCGCCCCTTGAATCTGATAAATTTGATCATCTTGCGCCGCTTGCGGCACGGTCATAATCGTGACCGATTGCCCCGGATAATAGACCGCCACGCCTTGTCGGTGGCGTTGAAGCAGCGTCGGCTCGGATGGCGTTTGCGAACGGCTCGCGTCATCGGACGATGGGCGAATCGCCTGCACTAAGCCGCACGATGAGAGCAGCAACAGGCTCGCGGCGAACGCTCCGCCGCGAAGAAAGTGAGACGCATGTGTGCGCATAAATTTCATCAACAGCGCGGCGGCTCATCCGCCCCGCTACCGATGCCCTGTATAATCTGTTGATATTCCTCGCGTAATTGTGGCTGAGACAGGCCGACTTGCAGGTGGTTCCAGGGAAAAATCTCTTCCGCGCCGCGCTCGCGGTGAACGTACCATTCCGGCGTCAGCGCCGCGTCGCGGAGCGCTTTTTTCCAATCGCCGCGAAAGGCGTTGGCGTGCAATAACACCTCGCCGAGACGCCGATCCCCTCGCGCCAAAATGCCCTGCCAGATTGCCCATTTCGGCGTTTCGGCGATGACCTGCACATTCCCTAAACGCCCCAACGCGCGCGAAAGCTGCTGAAGTTTCTGCTTCAGCGCCTTTTCCGTCGCCATGCCGCACCATTGCAGCGGCGTGAACGGCTTGGGAACGAACGGGTTGACGCTGACGGTCAGCGTCCCGATTTTCCCGCGCCGCTTGGCGTCTTGCGCCAAAATGTCGCGGCACCGGCCACACACCTCAATCATCCCCTCAATGTCCGCCTCTGTCTCCGTCGGAACGCCGATTAAAAAGTAGAGTTTCACGTTCGGAATTCCGGTTTGCCGAATGCGCTCGATTGTGGCATACAACATTTCGTTTGGCAAGTTTTTTCGCAGGATTTTTCGCAAACGCGCGGTTCCGGCCTCCGGCGCAAGCGTGATGGTGCGCTGTCCGGCGCGCGCCAGCCGCTCTAACAGGCCGTCGCGGGAACATGCGCTGATGCGTAGCGACGAAACGGTCACGCCCGCGCCGCGCGCAAGAATGAAATCGCAGAGCCGCTCGAAATCCGGGTAATCCGCCACCGCCGGGCTGACGAGGCCGATTTTCCGCCGAAATTGCAGGCCGCGCTCAATCAGGCGCGCCGCCGTTTCGAACGACAGATGGCGGAGCGGCGACTGCGTGTAGCCGGTATGGCAGAAGCGGCATTTGTACGGGCAGCCCCGTGTGATTTGCAGCAGGAACATATCGCCGAATTCCGTCTGCTCGCTCAAAATGCGCGAATAGGCGGGAAAAGCGTCTACGTCGCGCGCGGGGCGCGGGGCAATCTGCGCGGGCGCGTCCGCCAGCGGGCGAATCGCGTTAAGCGCGCCGTCGCCGCGATAGCTGACTTCATAGAGCGACGGGACGTACACGCCCTGAATCTGGGCGAGATGCGCCAATAATTCGCGGCGCGGCGCGGCGGCGCATTGCTGATAGACATCCAGAAATTGCGGCAGAATCTCCTCGCCGTCGCCGATGACGAAGGCGTCCACGAACAAGGCGAGCGGCTCAGGATTAATCGCCGTGATTGCGCCGCCAACGATGACAAGCGGGCGGCGTTCGCCGCGATCTTCCGCTTTCAGGGGCAGATGCGCCAATTCCAGCATGGCGAGCAGATTCAGATCATCATTTTCAAACGAGACCGAAAAGGCGAGGATGTCGAAATCCGCGACCGGCGTCTGCGATTCCAGCGAGCAAAGCGGGGTGTTAGTCTGCTCATAAATCAGGCGCAGCGCCGCGTTCGGCAGAAAGACCCGCTCGCAGCAGACATCGCCGCGCTCGTTGAGCAAGCCGTAAATCGTCTGCACGCCCAAATTCGACATGCCGACCGCGTAGGTGTTGGGATAGGCCAACGCAATCGCGGTTTTCGCGTGGCGCGGCGTGAACGCCGTCCCAATTTCCCCGCGCAATTTCTCGTGAATATCTTGTCGAATACGGTAATCCATCTCGCCTGAATTTTCCTCAAATTAAGCTGTCAGACACCTTGAAGGTGTCTGACAGCTTTTCTGCGTCAAATGCAATTCATCTTACTAACGCCGCGCATAACGCGCCATGACGAGCGGGCGCTACGAACCAACCCAACGTTCCCGCCCGCTCGTCCTGGTCGCCGTTCATGCGCATCGTTAGAGCCACACCGTACTTGTTTCCTACACAACTATCGGTAAAAAACATGCTGTTGATATTTTCAGCATGGCGATTTATAACGCCATAAGAACTAATATGGATTGTTTTCTAAAAGCCTTCTGATGGTTCGAAATAAATAACTGAAAAAATCTCCCTTTTCACTCGGAAATAACGAGAAAACCTGATCTCGTCCAATAAATGGCGATAGTAAGTACGACATTTGTGCGCCGATAAACATATAAACGAAAAACCAAATTTTTAAAAGCATGTTGGAGGTCTTGTCTTGTTTCTCAGCGATTGAGCTTGCCTTGACAACATCCATATTTCGTTTAATGGACAATATGCTTGCGACACCACAGAATGTAAAAATGGCGACATGAAGTAAGATCAGAAATTCATATCGAGAACCGGAAACTAAAAAAAAGAGCGAAATCGGAGCAAATGCACCGAGTAACATTGAGTTTAAGGCAATTCCAGCGAATAAGATGGTCAATGTATGCCAAAATTTCATTTTTGATTCAAACAACAACCCCAAGAAATGAAGGGTTGGAAGACAAATCGCTAAGGTAAAAGAAAAGAGACAAAACACTTTGATCGACGACGATAACGCTTGAAGAGGTGAATGATATAATCCCATTGTAAATCCATACAATGCAGACCCTCCAAGTGAATACAGAACGAGATGCAAAATCTTGGATTTTAAACTAACATTATTGACAACTTCTTCACAAAATACTTTTGACTCTTCTTTTTTGAATACCGTTTCTAATGTCATAATCTTATTCCCTTTCCCTCTGCTGAGAGGCTATATATTGGCTCTAACCACAGATTTCACAGAAATAATGGATTTATGCAAAATAATTCGCTCTTCGATAAGCTCAGGGCGAACGGCTGAACATCACCCCGTTCGTGGCGAGCCTGTCGAGCCACTATTTCTGTGAAATCTGCGCAATCTGTGGTTTATTCTCAGAAATCAGCAGATGCGCGGCAGCGGCGAGCCGACCGGCATGTCAAGGATGCGTTTGCCGCCGAGCGTCGTGCGCAGAAAGACCAACCCCGCCGGAGCGTCCACAACCTCGCCGATCATCGCGCTTTCTCGCCCGAACGGATGGCGGCGCATCGTTTCAAGGACGCCGCGCGCCTCGTTTGCGCCGACAATCAGGACGACTTTGCCCTCGTTCGCCAAATAGAGCGGATCGAAGCCCAACAGCGCGCAGGCCGCCCGAACGCTGT
>CAZCGG010000002.1:59187-60455 GCA_964498135.1 uncultured Candidatus Moduliflexus sp. | reverse complement strand
CAGGAGTGCGAAATCTTGATTTCGCCGTCAAATCAAGATTTGACACTCCTGTTTTCATGCCGAACCTGTGTCATTGGCATGTCATCACTAACTCATCCGGCTTACGCCTCCGCGCCCATCTGCGACGAATAATCGCGGTAATCCAAGACATGCTCATGAAACACGCTTAATTTCTCCGACCGCGCATGATGGCGCATGCGATTCAACGCGCGCTCCTGAATCTGGCGGATGCGCTCCCGCGAACAGCCGTAAATCCGCCCGACTTCCTCCAGCGTCAAACCGATTTTCTGGTCAAACACGCCAATCGCCCGGTAGCGCATGAGAATGCAGTTGAACGCATACCGGCCTTTCACGCCGGTCGGCGGCGACCAATATTGGCAATCACTATGCTGGCAGCAGCAGACGCGGGGATTATCAACCAATTCGTTGAGCGGCAGAAACAGCATGACATCCCGCTCCGCGCGCGAGCAGCCGAAAGAAATCGAGACGCGGCCGTCCGCCACTTTGCGCCAGAGTTGCTCTTTCTGCCCGAATCGCAAGGCGAACAGATCAATATACGTCCCCGAACATTCCTGCTCGGTCGGCTTGATGACAAACGGCTGTTTTTTATTCGGATACAAAAACACCGTCAGTTCACGATCTTGATAAATCACGGCTTTCTGCTGAAAATGTTCGGCCACCGTCAGAAAACGGACAGCGCCGTCAGATGAGATAATCATGAATGTTCCCTCTTAATTTATGCAGCCTGCTCACGAATTTTTCAAACTCTGCATCTTATATGATAACGCTGAAAAATCTTCCTGTCAAGGGGCGCACAAAAAAACCTGAACAGTCTTGCGGAGCGTTCAGGTTTCAAGAAGAAAACACGCGGTTTTTCAAAAAAACCGCGTGTTGAAATGCCCGCTTCAAAAAGAGCGTCACTTCCCGATTTCCTTTAATATTTGGCGAATCTTGGCGGCATGCTCGTGTTTCGGATCAACTTCCAGCAGCGCCTCAAACAATCGCCGCGCTTCGGCGGCATCGCCGCTGCGATAATAAGCGAGGCCGAGATGATACGTGACGGCGGGCTGAAACGGCCGCTGCTGCAAGGCTTGCCGGAATTGCTCGATGGCTTGGGCATACTCGCCGCGCTGATAATAGACCCAGCCGAGCGTGTCGCGGATTTCCGGGGCGTTCGTCAAATCCACCGCTTTCAGCGCGAATTGCAGCGCCTCATCCAGGCGTTGCTTCTGCTCCGCAAATTTCCACGCCAATTGATTCAACGCCAA
>CAZCGG010000002.1:55943-59087 GCA_964498135.1 uncultured Candidatus Moduliflexus sp. | reverse complement strand
CCCCAAATTATAATACGCCGCCGACACCGCCGATTGATCGCCGTAATACGAGCGCAGCGCCTGTTCTTGCGCATGCGGTTCGAGCATCGGCAGCGTCACCTGCTGAAATTGTTTCAGCGCGTCGGAAAAACTTTTCTGCGACACGTAAATATTCCCCAAAATGACTTTGGCAAGCTGATTGTCCGGCTGCGCGGCAATCACGGCCTGCGCCGAAGCAATCGCGTCTTGATACGCTTGCAAAAACTGCGCGGCAACCGCCCGGCTCAGCCCGACTTCCGCTTGAATCTCAGTCGCGTCCGCCGCTTTATCGAACTGCGCGACCGCCACGTCCGCGCGATTTTGCAGAAGATACAGCAGCCCCAAGCCAAGCCACGCCCGCCCGAATTCAGGCGCGGACATGGTTAATTCCCTGAACGAATTCGCCGCGTTTTCCATGTCGCCGCGTCTGGCGTAAGCGTCGGCCAGCACGTAGCGCACCTGCGTGTTGCTTTCGTCGAATTTGAGCAACTTCAAGGCCAAACTGATCACTTTGTCGTAATCGCCGCGCCGCGTGTAGAGCGCGATCAACGGATCGAGCGCTTGCCGGAACGATGGCGATGATTCAGGGATGCGCTCAAACATGGTAATCGCGTCGGCGTCGCGTTGCAGGCGTTGATAAATTTTGCCGATTTCCAGTTCGGCGTCATCAAAATCTGGGACGATTTTCAAGGCTTCTTGAAAATAGCGCATGGCCTTGAGATAATCGTTGCGCACCAATTCAATTTGGCCTAATTTCACATACGCGCCGACAAATTGCGGGCTGACTCCAATCGCTTTTTTAAAATATTGTTCCGCCTGCTGCGCGTCATTTTTGCCGAGATACGCCCGGCCAATCGTGTCATAGGGCATCGGCGACGACGGCTCAAGCTCAATCGCTCGCTGCGACGCGGCAATCGCTTCGTCGAATTTGCGCTGATACAGAAAAATAATCCCCTGCCCGATGTGGACTTGCGGCGAATCGGGGTACTGCTGCTTCACTTGCTCAATAACGGCCAGCGCTTTGTCGAATTGCTTGGTTTGCGTATACACCGAACTCAAAATCCCCAGTGCCGCGACGTTCTTCGGCTCAATCTGCAAGATGCGATTCGCATACAGGATCGCTTCTTCGTATGCGCCGCGCTGAAATTTGATATACGCCAATTTCGTCAGCGACGGGAGATGCTTGGGAACGTCGGCCAACACGCGCTCGAATTCGCTGATCGCCCGCTCAAAATCCCGCAATGCCTGATAGACTTCCGCCAGCGCATAACGCGCTTCGATAAACGACGGCTTTTCCTGCGCGACGCGCTGCAATTTTTCTTTGGCGGCATCTAAACGGCCTTCTCCGGCGTCAATCCGGCCAGCCACGTACAACGCTTCGTTATCGCGGGAATTGGCGCTGAGCAGCCGCTCAACAATCTGGCGCGCCTCGCCGTATTGCGCGTTGCTCAAATACGCTTTGGCAAGCTCCAGCGCGGCGACGCGGGACGCCGGATCGAGTTGAAGCGCCTGCTGGTAGGACGCAATCGCCTCTTTCAGATTCCCTTTCATGGCCTGCGCTTTGGCGAGATTGATCAGCACGTCGATGTTGCCGGAAGCCGTCTCGCGGAGCGGCAGCAGTTCGGCAAGCGCGTCGTCCGGCTTCTGCATGTTCAAAAAGAGGATCGCTTTGTGGAGGCGCACCTGCTGAAAAAATTTCTCAGGAAGTTTCGCCTGCTGACCGGCCTGTTCCGCTTGCTGGAATTGCGCGGCGGCGTCTTCGAATTGCCCTTTTTGCATCAGAATCATGCCATATAAATCAATCACTTCGGCGTAATCAGGCATGACCGCCAACGCTTGCTGCGCGGTTTGCTGCGCTTCATCGAGCATGTCGTTTTTAAAATACGCAATCGCCAAATTCAGCAACGACGGCACATGATGCGGATCAAGCGCGAGCGCGCGCTGATAGGCCGCAATCGCGGATTCGAATTTGCCGAGTCCGGCTTGCGCGAGGCCGTAGCAATACTGCGCCATCATCAAGCCCGGAATGCGCTCCGTGACGATTTCCAAATGCGGCATGGCGTCTTGAAATTTGCCTTGAATCAGATAGGCTTTGCCTAAAATAAAGCGAATGCGCAAACTCACGTCCGCCGAGATATTGTCTTTCGCGGTCGCTTGAAATTGCTCCAATATTTTCAGCGTCATGTCCGGCGCGTTCTGCGCAAGATAGGCTTCCGCCAGCCCCATGACCGCTTCCGCATTTTGCGCGTTCAGGCTGACGGCGTGCTCATAGAGGCGTTTCGCGTCATCCACCCGCTTGTGTTCCAGATAAAATGCGGCGGTTGCCACGAGGATGTCGAGATTATCCGGCTGCTTTTGCAAGACGCGCTCAAGCACTTGCTGCGCCTTTTCCGGCTGGTTTTGCAAAACGTACATTTGGCCTAACGTGATGCCCGCGCTCACCAGCGTACCGTCAAGCTCAAGGCTTTTTTCAAGGGCGGCGGCGGCCTCGTCAACCTGCTGCTGCGCGTACAGCACTGAGCCGAGCGCGGCGTGAACTTTGGCGTTTTCAGGGAAATCTTGCAGGATTTTTTCCAACACCTGCTGGGCTTTCGTCATGTCTTGCTGCCGCAGATAATAGTAATTGGCGACTTCTAAGCGGGCGTCCACGTTTTTCGGATCATTGGCCGCCGCGCTGTCAAACGCAATCATCGCTTTATCGAATTCGTTAATTTTATTATACGCGAAGCCCAATTGAAAATACGCCTCAGCATAGGCGGGATCAATGTCAACCGCATTCTTGAATTCCAGAATTGCGGCTTGAACCTCGTCTTTTTTCATATACTCCATGCCTTTTTGATAATGGCGGAGTTTCTTTTGTTCCGACGAACCTTCACACCCGCCCAGCATCAGCATAAGCAGCGCGAGAACGCAGAACGCTTGCAGCAGGGAACGCATTCGGTGCAGAGAAACAGATGTCTGGCGCATAAAAAATACCTCCGGCTCTCAGTTTACGCGGCGCGATAACGTCTCGGCCAAATGAACGCACTCTGCGTCAGGCCGCTTTCACGATGCCTGTTATGTAGTGCTATCTTGCAGAGATGTCAAGGAAACAATACTTTTCCTTGACAATTTCTTTCTTGTGGT
>CAZCGG010000002.1:49575-55843 GCA_964498135.1 uncultured Candidatus Moduliflexus sp. | reverse complement strand
TTTTTGCCGTACATTGTGCCGTTTGCCGCCTTTTTGATTCTGACGTATGCCGGGACGGGAATTCCGCGCGGCGCGTATTGGCTCTATCCAATCAAAACCCTTGTTGTCGGCGGCCTGCTCTTGTATTATCGAAAAAGTTATGCCGAACTGCGCTGGAAATTTTCGCGGCGGATGCTTGCGGAGGCGGTCGCGGTCGGGATAATCGTGTTTATCGTCTGGGTCGCGCCGGATCGCTGGTATCCGCATCTCGGCTCATCGGAATTTGATCCCTACACGTTTGGGAGAAATTGGCTGGCGGCCGCGCTGATTGCCTTTCGGCTGATTGGCGCCGTGCTTGTCGTGCCGATTTTTGAAGAACTTTTCTGGCGATCTTTCGCCCTGCGATGGCTGATTAAGGAAGAATTTACCGAGGTGCCGATTGGCGCGTTCAGTTGGTTTTCCTGCATCGTCGTCGTCCTCGCGTTCGGCTTCGAGCATCATCAATGGCTCGTCGGCTTGCTGGCCGGAATCGCCTATAATGCGCTGCTTTATCGCACGAAAAACCTCTCGGCCTGCGTGCTGGCGCATGCGGTCACGAATTTCTTGTTAGGAGTGTACGTCCTCTGGACGCATCAATGGAATTTTTGGTAATCAGGGAGGAATGATTTCATGCCGCCTTTGACGAGCGATCTGCGGATGCCGTCCCACGCGAAAATCAATTTAGGATTGTATGTTTTGGGCAAACGCCCGGACGGTTATCATGACATCTGGACAATTTTTCAAGAACTCGAATTTCATGATGTGCTGTATTTTACGAAGCGCGATGCGCCGTTGACGCTCACGACGAATCATCCGACGCTGCCGGTCGGCGATGAGAATCTGGTCTGCCGTGCGGCGCGGGCGTTCGCGCAGAAGACGGGCTGCCCGACGCAGCTTGCGATTCATCTCGAAAAACAGATTCCGCTTGGGGCCGGGCTTGGCGGCGGCAGCAGCAATGCGGCGGCGACGCTGCGCGGCCTGAATCAATTGTTTCAAGTGGGCGCGAGCCAAAAAGAGCTTGCCGCGCTTGGCGCGACGTTAGGATCGGACGTGCCGTTTTTTTTGTACGGCGGCACGGCAATCGGCACAGGACGCGGCGAGCAGATTGAGCCGCTGCCGGACTTGCCGCCATGCTGGATTCTGCTGATAAACCCCAGAATTCACGTTTCCAGCGCGTGGGCATATAAAAATATAAATTTAAAGTTGACAAATTTTCCGACGAAAAATAATGTGTTTTCACAACAGCACAACGCAGTCACAGACGCGCTTCGAACATTAGAAAATATGTTAGAAGAGCCTGTGATTAGCCACTACCCGATCATTGCATCCATAAAAAACCGACTCCTTGAAGAGGGGGCGGAATGGGCAAGCATGTCGGGGAGCGGTTCAACAGTTTTTGGGGTTTTTAAAGAGAAGGAATTAGCGGAACAAGCTCTACGGCAAATCGAGCGGCCGGATTGGCTGCTGGTTGTGACCAGCTTTCATCAGAGAACATCATCTCTGGCACACGCATAGTACGCGGTTGATTCTCTTCTACAACATTGGAAATTGGGGCGTCGGCAAGCGGTAAGCCACCAGGTTTTGGTCCTGGCATTCGGGGGTTCGAATCCTCCCGCCCCAGTTCTCTCCTTCCTTCAATGCATCTTCATGTTCACAGGTTTATTCCCGTTGTCGCAATTGAATGAGGCGAGGATTGTCTGTCTAATGTTGCATGTTCACGGCGTAAGGCGGCGCTGATTCCGAGAAAGTCGGTGAGTTACAATTACAAGTGAGTTCATGTTTAAGGAGGAACATAGGCGATGGCGCAGATTCAACTGACATCACAAGTCCGAACGAAATCAGGAAAAGGGGTTGCGCGGCAACTCCGATTAGCAGGAAGCATTCCAGCAGTCCTCTACGGCGGCAAGCATGGAAATATCAGCTTGTCCGTCAACACCCATGATTTACGCCAAATTATGATTAACGGCGTTGGATCGCATCTGATCAATCTCGACGTGACGCAAAATGATACGGTGGAAACGATTCCCGTAATTCTGAAAGATTATCAGCTTGATCCTGCCAGCCGCGCGCTGCTGCACGCCGATTTTTATGAAGTCACGATGGATCATGCCATCGAAATTCACGTGCCGATTGAATTGACCGGCACCTCGCCGGGCGTCAAACTCGGTGGCGTCATATCTTTTGCCACCAGAGAAATCACGCTCGCGTGCTTGCCGAAAGACATTCTGGATACGATTCACGTGGATATTTCCGCGCTGGAAATCGGCGACTCCATTACAGTGAAAGATATTGCTTTAGGCGATCAATACAAGATGGTGACGCCTGTGGAAACCGTCATCGTCACGATTGCCGCGCCGGTGAGCGAAGCCTCCTTAGAGACGACGCCTCAGGCAGGCCCGGTTGAACCGGAAGTCATCCAGAAAGGAAAGAAAGAAGTCGAGGAAGAATGACGAATCTCCCGTCAATGAAAGGAAATCGGGGAACGTATCATGTGGCTGATTGTTGGCTTGGGAAATCCGGGAAACACGTATGCCGAGACGCGGCATAATGTCGGCTTTATGACGACAGACCTCTGCGCCGAACAATTCCCGGTTTCCTTTCAAGAGTCTGAGGCGGCGTATCATCTTCGCGTTATTTCCCTTCAGCAGCAAGATGCCCTCCTTATTCAGCCGCAAACCTACATGAATCGCAGCGGGTTGGCCGTTGACGCCGTGTTGCGCCGGCACAACGAGTCGCCCGAACATCTTCTGGTGATTTATGATGATCTCGACCTTCCCGCCGGGCGGATGCGCATTCGCGCGCGGGGCGGTCATGGGGGACATCAAGGCGTTCGATCTATTGTCAACGCGCTTTCCACGCACGATTTCATGCGGATACGCATTGGAATCGGACGCCCTCCCAACGAACGAAGCGCGTCAACCGACCCGCGAAACGAAGTCGTTGAGTATGTCCTTCAGCCGTTTTCTCAAGAAGAACGCGGCATCATCCGTGAAGTCATGCAGCACGCCGTTCAGGCCATTGCGCTGATTGTGACAGGTCAAACCGCGCTGGCCATGAATCGGTATAACCGAAGCGACATCCCGGAATAAGCCGGAATGCTGCTGATGATGAACCATCAAACACGAGGAGGAACGCTTGTTATGAAAGACCTTGTCATGTGGGCGCCGTTTTTAGGAATACTGGGGTTAGTATTCGCCGGGTGGCTGTTTCTTTTTGCCAAAAAGCAGCCGGTCGGCACGCCGAAAATGGAAGAAATCGCCGGATTGATTCATGAAGGCGCGATGGTCTTCCTTGCGAGAGAGTATAAAATTCTGGCCGTCTTTATTGCGATTGTCTTTGTGCTGTTAAGCTGGAAAATCAATGGGGCAACCGCCGTTGCGTTTCTGAGCGGCGCGTTCTGTTCGATGGCTGCCGGATTTTTCGGCATGCATGCCGCGACGATAGCGAATGTGAGAACATCCGCCGCCGCGAACGATGGAGGACAAGCCAAAGCCTTATTAGTCGCCTTTTCCGGCGGCGGCGTCATGGGCATGTGCGTTGCCAGCCTCGGCGTGCTTGGCGTCGGCGTGTTCTACCTGCTGTTCTCTCAAAAAGACCCGTCCATCATCAGCGGCTTTGCTATGGGCGCAAGCTCGATTGCCCTGTTTGCTCGCGTCGGCGGCGGCATTTACACCAAAAGCGCCGATGTCGGGGCTGATTTAGTCGGAAAAGTCGAAGCCGGAATTCCTGAAGACGATCCGCGCAACCCCGCCGTCATTGCCGATAACGTCGGCGATAACGTCGGCGACATCGCGGGCATGGGCGCGGACTTGTTCGAATCCTATGTCGGCTCAATCATTGCGGCCATTGCACTCGGCGCGACCGTCACGCTGCAAAACAAAGGCGCGTTCATGGCCTTCCCTCTGTTAATCGTCATGTCCGGTTTGGTCGCTTCCGCTCTCGGCATCTATTCGATGTTTTACATCAAAAACATCAATCCGCAATCGGCCTTGCGCTATTCGACATTTGTGGCCGCCGCGTTATTCCTCGTCATGACGCTGGTGATTCAATATAAACTGAGCTTGCCGATTGGCGTCTTTTGGGCGGTATTTTCAGGAACGGTGGCCGGAATTTTGATCGGCTTAGTGACAGAATATTACACCTCGAAAGGCCCGGTCATTCGCATTGCGGAATCTTGCAAAACCGGCGCGGCAACCAACATCATCACCGGCTTGGCGGTCGGCATGGAAAGCATGGTGCTGCCGGTGCTGTTAGTCTGCCTTGCCATTTACATCGCGTATCAGAACGGCGTGGCGAACGGCGTGGGCTTGTATTGCATCGCCATCTCTGCCGTCGGCATGTTAGGCACGGTCGGCATTACGATGTCGGTTGACGCCTACGGCCCAATCGCGGATAACGCGGGCGGCATCTCGGAAATGGCCGCTTTGGGGCCGGAAACCAGAAAGATCACTGATGGCTTGGATGCTATCGGCAACACGACCGCCGCGATGGGCAAAGGCTTTGCGATTGCGTCGGCAGCGTTGACCGCCTTAGCGCTCTTCTCCGCGTACAGCGAAACGATCAATCTGGCGAGAACAACCGCCGGATATGCCGGAGCGCATGCCGGTGAAAAAGTGTCGATCAGTTTAACCAGCGCGGAAGTCGTCATCGGCGCGTTCATCGGCGGCGTGATTCCGTTCTTTATCGGCGCGATTACGATGAGCGCGGTCGGCAAAGCGGCCTCCCGCATGGTGGAAGAAGTGCGCCGTCAATTCCGCGAAATCAAAGGCTTGATGGAAGGCACGGCCAAACCGGATACCGGCCATTGCGTTGACATCGCCACGACGGCGGCGCTCAAAGAAATGATTCTTCCCGGCGTGACGGCAGTTATTGCCCCGGTAATTGTCGGCTATACGTTCGGCGCGGACGCGCTCGGCGGCACGTTGGCGGGCGCGACGCTTTCCGGCGTGTTCCTCGCGTTGATGATGGCGAACAGCGGCGGCGCGTGGGATAACGCGAAAAAATACATCGAAGGCGGCAATATGGGCGGCAAAGGCTCGCCTGCCCATAAAGCGGCGGTTGTCGGCGATACGGTTGGCGATCCGTTCAAAGACACGTCTGGCCCGGCTATGAACATTCTTATCAAATTGATGTCCATCGTCGCCTTAGTGCTTGCGCCGTTATTCGCGTAATAACAGCCCAAAACGAAAAACGCCGTCATCGAACGATGACGGCGTTTTCTTTTTACTTTTACATCGCGCTATTTTTTCAAATATTTTTCCTGCTCATACCGCGCGAAAAGCTGCCCCCATGTTGTTTCCGCCCGCCATGTCAAAAATTTATTCCGGTCAATCAGCGGCCAATGAATGTAATCGTGATTCACTTCCGACACCAAAATCGGAATATTGACGAGCCACGTGCGGAAAATCCATTTTTGCAGCGCCTTCGTCGGCCCATACCACGACAGCCAGCCCAAAAATCGCTGGAGCGATTTGCCCACCGCAAAATGCCAATTCACGCCGCTGATGTCCGCGCCGACAATTTCAATATCGCGGACATCGCCGACGCCCAATTTCTGGTCGTGCGCGAGCCGAATATACTTGATTGACAGGGGATACATGCCCATCATTTTCGCGGCCACCGCGTCAATCGCCACTTGATCCGCGCTGGCGAGAATCACGTTTTTCACCTGCGGATCCATCGTGCGCGGCCCCGGCCCATTTCCGGCGGTCGTGCCGTCCATCACGGCCAAAATGCCGGGGTGAATTTCTTGCTGAATCGTCAGCAAATCCACCAGCGTTTCATGAATCCACGTATGCGTGTAATGGCGGTAGGTGTTCAGCAAGCCGCCAAACGCGTTCTTCATCGCGCCGGTCGTCGTCGTGTAAATATGGCATTTGACCGTCGGCAGATGCACGATATTTTTGCCGATAAAATATTCGGGAATGCGAATCACGCGATCTGGAAAAATGCGATCCAGCGCCAACATTTTTCCTTTCGGCGTGAATGGAATCCAGCGCATGTCTTCCGGCTTGAAGTTGTACAGCACCGGAATCTGATACTGCTTGAAAATCGGCATGTACAGGTTCAAATCCTCGCCTTTGAAGGTATTGATCACGACGGTTTTGTTTTGAACGCAGGTCACGTCCTGAAATCCGGCATTTTTCAGCGCGGCAATCGTGCCTTCCAATTGCCAAGGCGTCGTGTTTGCGCCCGGAAATGGGTAATGCCACGAAATATTGTCTTTCAAAATCGTGGTGGCTTTCGGGTC
>CAZCGG010000002.1:8705-49475 GCA_964498135.1 uncultured Candidatus Moduliflexus sp. | reverse complement strand
GAAATGGGTAATGCCACGAAATATTGTCTTTCAAAATCGTGGTGGCTTTCGGGTCGAGTGCCTGCTTCACTCCCGCCATGTCTAACAGCCGTTCATAATCTTGCAGCACCGTTTCAGGGCTGGTATATAACACCGCAACCTTTGCTTTGCTCATAATGACTTTTAACCACAGATTGGCACAGATTTACACAGATTTTTGAACGCTGAGAAACTCAGTTTCTTCAAATCAATATAACACGATGTCAATCTGCGGTTAAAACCCCTTCTCCCAAATTTATTGCGCCCGAATCGTCATGATCGAGCAATTCAGCGAGCGCAGCGCTTTCTCCGCGACGCTGCCCAACAGAAGATGCTCAAACCCGGTGCGGCCATGCGTCCCCATGATGATCAAATCCACCTCTTTTTTTTCGACAACCGACTCGATTTTCGAGAAGGGATCGCCGGAAACGACCATGCGCTTGAGGCGAATGCGCGACTCATCGCACTCCGCGTCGTTCAGCAATTTCGGGAAGGCTTCCCACAAGCGAATTTTTTCGCCGCGCACCATGACCGTCGTATGCTCTTCGTTGTCTTGCCCAAGTTCTTTTAATTTTTTATCAAACACCGTCAATGTATAAATGGTTGAATTGTACGTTGACGCAATCGCCATCGCATGATGCAAGGCGCGCTTCGACGCTGGGGAAAAATCTAACGGCACGAGAATTTTATCCGCCTGAAACGTGCCGGACGTGTCGCGGATCTGCGGCATGACGTAGCCGTCCGATCTGAGGGATCGCGGCTTTTTGATGACTAAAACCGGACAATCCGCCTGCCGAATAACCTTTTCCGCCACGCTGCCCTGCACGAGATGGCGCAGCCCAGATGCGCCCCGCGATCCCATGATCACCGCATCCACGCCGATTTTTTCAGCAGCAGACAAAATCACGACCGCCGGATTGCCTTGCGCCACTAATTTTTTCGTTGGAACGGGAAATTCGAACCCGATCTTGTGCGTCAGAAACTTGCTCAGCCGTTGCGCCGACTTTTCGGCATCATCGCCGACATGCAGCACATAAACGGCGGCGTCATACATTTTCGCCAGCGAAAGCCCTTGTTTGACGGCTAATTCGGAATGCTCGGAAAAATCCACCGGCACGAGAAATTTTTTATAATGCAGCATTTGATTCCACGCATAACGCAAAACGAGGAGAAACGGAATTTCTAAAAACCCCGAGTTCAGATGTCAAAAACGCAATGAACTTGCATAGAGAGACTTTTTCAGAAAACGCCGCGCCTGTCAATAAAATTATCAGGGAAAATTGCCAATCAGCAGAGTTTGCTCTTGACAAATCTCTTTGACATAATTACGCGCATTTTGTCACCCGTTTTCAAAAATTTCCCCTACGCCATCACGCACGCTATGGTAAAACACGTTATCGTTGGGACCGCAGGCCATATTGATCATGGTAAAACCGCGCTGATTAAAGCCTTGACCGGGACAGACGCCGACCGTCTCAAAGAAGAGCAGCAGCGCGGAATCACCATTGACATCGGCTTTGCGTTTTTGTCCCTGCCGAACGGCATTGAACTCGGCATTATTGACGTGCCGGGGCATGAGAAATTTGTGAAAAACATGCTGGCCGGGGTTGGAGGAATTGACGTGGCGATCCTCGTCATTGCCGCCGACGAAGGCATCATGCCGCAGACCGAAGAGCATCTCGCCATCTGCGATCTGCTGCGGATTCAGCGCGGCTTGGTGGCGCTGACCAAAACCGATCTTGTTGAGGCGGACTGGCTGGAAATGGTCACGGAAGACGTGCGCGACGGGCTGAAAGGAACGTTTTTGCAGGACGCGCCGATTGTGCCGGTTTCCTCGAAAACCGGCGAGGGGCTGGACGCCTTGCGGCAAGCGTTAGGCGCGCTGGCCGAGCAAGTGACGGAACGCAGCGCGGACGGCATCTTGCGCCTGCCGATTGATCGCGTGTTTACGATCAAAGGCTTTGGCACGGTGGCGACGGGAACGCTGATTTCCGGGAGCATTGCGAACGAGCAAATGATTGAAATTCTGCCGGAGCGCATCGTCACGCGGGTGAGAACCTTGCAGGTGCATGATCAGCCTGTTGAACGGGCGCATGCAGGCCAGCGAACGGCGGTGAACCTGCATGGCCTTGAAAAACGCGCGATTGAGCGCGGCAGCGTCATTTGCGCGCCCAACCTGCTGACGCCGACGCACATGATTGACGCCGCCTTGACCTTGTCGCCGAAAGCCGACCGGCCGCTCGAATATCGCAGCCGCGTCCGCTTTCATCACGGCACGAGCGAAATCCTCGCCAGAGTCGTCTTCTTCGACCGCGAGGAACTGCTTCCCGGCGAAAGCGCGTACGCGCAATTTCGCATGGAAACGCCGCTCATCGCCTTAGCGCGCGACCGCTACATCATCCGGCACTATTCGCCGGTCACGACGATTGGCGGCGGGGAAATCCTGCACGCGCATCCGCAGAAGCACAAACGCTCGGCGGCGACGGTTGAGAGAATGGCTATTCTTGAACGCGGAACGCTCGACGCCGTTCTCAGCCTGTATGCCGAAGACGCCGGTGTCGTTCCGCTTGCCGCGAAAGACGTGACCGGCATGCTCGCCGTTGCGCCCGCCTCCATTCAGGACGGGCTGCGCCGCCTGATTGCGCAGGGCGCGCTGATTCGCACCGGCCAAGAGGACGAGGTGATTCATGCGGAGCATTATCGCCGAATGGGCGAACGCATCGAGGAATTGCTAACGGAATTTCATGCGCAATTCCCTTTGAAAACGGGCATCGCCAAAGAAGAACTGCGCAAAAAGCTTCCGGCAGAACTGCCGCCGAAACTGTTTCAACGCCTGCTTGACGATCTTCAGGGGCAAGGCGTGATTGCTGTCGAGCAGAATCTCGTCCGCAAACAGGCGCATCGCATTCGCTTGAGCCAGAAGCAAGAACAGATTAAGCAGGCACTCGAAGACATCTACCGCCGCGCCCGTTTTCAGCCGCCAAGCCGCAAAGAAGCGTTGCAGCAGGCTGGCGTTCCTGAAAAAGAAAGCGAGCCGCTGCTCAACGTGCTTTTAGCCGAAAAGACCCTGATCAAGGTCGAAGAAGATATGTTGTATCACCGGGAGGCGTTAGCCCAGATTATCGCCGCAATGAAAGACTATCTCACCCAACATCAGGAAATTTCCATCGGAGATGTCAAGCAGTTATTTGATATTTCCAGAAAATATTCCGTGCCGATCATGGCCTATCTGGACGCCGAAAACATCACAGTCAGAATGGGCGATGTTCGGATGCTGCGCACTGCCTGAAACAACAGGCGAGCCTCGCTCGCCGCAACCCGCAACAGACGATGCGGCAGCCGCAAGATTTGTGGTTGTGCGCACGTCATAGCAACGAAGAACTATGCATATTGCTGTCATAGGAACCGGATATGTCGGTTTGGTGACAGGCACGTGTTTCGCCGAATTCGGCGTCAACGTGACCTGCGTGGATAAGGACGAAACGAAAATCGAAAATCTGAAAAAGGGCATCGTCCCGATTTACGAGCCGGGACTCGATGCGATGATCGCGCGGAACGTCAAGGCCGAACGCCTAAGTTTTACGACGAATATTGCCGAAGCCGTCCGCACGGCGTTAGTCGTGTTCATCGCCGTCGGCACGCCGCCGAAAGAAGACGGCAGCGCGGATTTGCAATACGTGGAGCAAGTCGCCAAAGAAATCGCTCGCACGATGGATGGCTACAAAGTGATCGTGACGAAAAGCACCGTGCCGATTGGGACGGGCGCGTGGATTGACAAAATCGTCAAAGAACATCAGGCGCAGCCGATTCCGTTTGACGTGGTTTCGAATCCTGAATTTTTGCGCGAAGGCGCGGCCATCGAAGATTTTATGCGCCCGAATCGCGTCGTCATCGGCGCAAGCACCAGCCAAGCCATCGCGGTCATGAAAGATTTATACGGCCCCTTGTATCTTATTGAGACGCCGTTCGTCATAACCAACGTAGAAAGTTCCGAAATGATCAAATATGCGTCGAACGCCTTTTTAGCGACGAAAATTTCGTTTATCAACGAAATTGCGAATCTCTGCGAGCGCGTTGGCGCGGATGTGCATCATGTCGCCAAAGGGATGGGGTTGGATCGCCGAATCGGCCCGAAATTCCTGCATCCCGGCCCCGGCTACGGCGGGTCGTGCTTTCCGAAAGATACACAGGCGTTGGCCGAAATTGCCAGAGCGCACGGCATGGAATTTCAAATTGTTGACACCGTTGTCAAGGTGAACAAAGAGCAGCGCGAACATTGCCTGCAAAAAATTATCAAGATGCTGGATGGAAATGTGGCGGGAAAAACGATTGGCATTCTCGGCGTGTCGTTCAAGCCGGAAACCGACGACATTCGGGAAGCTCCGGCACTTGACATCGTGCAGCAGTTGCTTGATCTCGGCGGCGCGGTGCGCGCGTTCGATCCGGTTGCGCTGGAGAATTTCGCCAAGCTCTTCCCGCAGGTGACGTATTGCGCGGATCCGTATCAAGTGGCGGAAGGGAGCGACGTTCTCGTTCTCATGACGGAATGGAATCAATTCCGCCAGCTTGAGCTTGACCGGATTAAATCGCTGCTGCGTTCGCCAAAAATCGTAGATTTGCGGAATATTTACGAGCCGGAGCGCATGCGGCATGCCGGATTTCAGTATGTGGGCGTTGGTCGCTAAATCTCCATAAAACAAGGCACGTTGTCAGACACCTTAAAGGTGTCTGACAACTGCGATAGAGCGGCATACCATATTGATTGCATCAGAAATTCGATAATTATTTCAGAAATATTGTTTCCGAAAACTCCGCGTTCATGACATCTTGCCGCGGCGATTGATTCGCGTTCTTTCTTAGAAATAGAGGGAAAGTTCTTTTACCGCAGGTTCGATGCATCAATCTTGCATAAAAATAAGGCATACAAAATTCTTCCTTCCATGCGAAAGCGAAGGGAACAACGCATTTTTTCAAAAAATCATAGGAGATGACGTATGAAACGCTTATTCGGGGCAATCGCAATCTTTTTGATGGGGCAAATCGTGTTTTCAGGAATGGCCGCCGCGCAATCGGTTGAGGCGAAATTCTCGACGCCGGACGCTCCGACGCTTTCCGAGCCGGATCGCCCTGCATATTTGCCGTTTGGCGTTGGCGAATCATTAGAATACAGCGTCAGTTGGGGCAAAGTCTTCAAAGCTGGCACCGCCAAAGTCATGACGAAAGAATTGGTGGATTATCAAGGGCATGACGTGTTCAAAATTTCCGTCGTCGGAAAATCGAGCGCGGCGGTTGCCATCTTTTATAAAGTTCGGGAAGAAATGGAAAGTCTGATTGACGCGAAAGAAGGGTTTACGCGCCGCTATTGGGGAAAGACGAAGGAAAATGACCGCCTGCGGGAACGCTTGTATGAATTTGATCAAGAACGGAATGTCGTCATGTACAAAAATCACAAAAATAAACAGGCGACTTATCAAATTCCTTATGGGATTCATGACGAAGTTTCTTCCGTGTTTCACATGCGGACGGCAAAATTGGAAGTCGGAACGCCGGTGTATGTGCAGGTGTTTGCGAAACCGGATGTCGTGACCGTGAAATGCAACGTCATCAAACGCGAAACAATTAACGTTCCGGCTGGCGAATTTCAAACGATTCTGGTTGAACCGGAATTGACGTTTGACGGCGTGATGAAAAAAGGAAAAATGAAAATCTGGTTTACAGATGATGAACGCCGGATGCCGGTGAAAGTCAAAAGCAAAATGACTATCGGCTCGATTATCGTGCAGTTAGAAAAATACGAAGTGGGCAATAACCCGGCGTATCTTGCCGCAGAACGGTAAACCATTTTCCACTTTCCACAACGCCCCAGCGCAGCGAAGCGCGTGTCGGGGCGTTCTTTTCTTCGTGAGGTTCTCCGATGACACCGATGACGTTCCAGAAATATTTGACAAAAGACAGCACGCATGCCCATCATCAAGACGCTCAACCGGATGCCGCCCCGCAATTCAGCGCGTTTGCGCGGAAATGCGAACAATTGCATCTCAATGCGCTCGCGGCGCACGCCTTCCGCAAGCTGCGTTCATTAGATCCGGATCATCACGCGCAATATCAGGAAGCTTTCGCTAGAAATTCCCGGCAAATCGGCAATCTCAGTTTGGCATGCCTCAGTTGATTTTTTCCGTGCGCCGAGTCACGCTTGGCGCACGGTCTCCGCGTTCAGGCACGCGCCCATTCTTTTGCCGCGCAAGTCCGTCCATTCCGCGCGATACACTCCTCCCGAATCACCCGCATCACAAACCCTTGAGTGCTTGGCCGTTTTAAGAGACCTGATCTTTTCAAACAAATAGGTATTGCTTGCCTAAAAAACGGCGATATTTTTCTTTTGTTCAAAACAATAAATTTTCGAAAAAAGAACTTGACAGAATATTAGAATATTCTTATATTTATTTTCGGAGTGACAATTATGATCCATGAAGAAAATCTTCAGCAAGCGGTTCGATGCCTGAAAGCCCTTGCGCATCCGACGCGGTTAGGCATTCTCTACCTGCTCCGCGATGGCGAAAAAACGGTGTGCGACATTCAAAAATCATTAGGAGGGACGCAATCGAATATTTCGCAGCATCTCGGAATCATGCGGGAACGCGACGTGTTATGCGCGCGCAAAGAATCGAATTTAGTCTATTACGGCATCAAAAAGCAAGAATTGTTTCAAATGTTAGACATCTTGCAGCATGTCTTTTGCAAATTTCCTGAGGAATTCGAATAACTCGAACAAGGAGGGAGGCGTATGCCGATTTACGAATATCTCTGCGCGGCCTGTCATCACCGGTTTTCCGTCTTGCAGCGCATCGGCGAGGGGAATGAATATCTGACCTGCGAGCGATGCGGGACGCCGAAACCGGTCAAACAATTTTCAACGTTCGCCTCGGCAGCCTCCGGCGACGCATCGCCATCAGCCGCGAGCAGCGACCCGTCAAGTTCGCGCTTTACCTGAGCGGGCGGCTGTTCGTAAAACCGGGCGTTTTACTACTGCGCATGTCAAAGGAGCAAATTATGGAAGCATGGTTTCCGATTTTGTTTATTATCGGGTATGTCATTTTGATGCGTTACGTGCTGCCGAAACTCGGCGTGCCGACCTGAATGTCGGCGAGTTGCGCTGTCGAGGATCGACAGCCTCATGCGAACGAACACGCCGACGCGGAAAAGTCGTCGTCCGATTAAAATCCTCGCGCCAAGACGCGAAGGCGCAAAGAATCTTGTAAAAAATCTTTGCGTCTTGGCGCGAGATCAAAATATGAACCTTACGGAGGAAAAATATGATGAATGAAACGCATCTTGTGTCTTGTCCGAATTGCCACACCACCAATCGCATTCCCGCCGAGAAAATCGGGCAGCAAGCCACATGCGGCAAATGCGGCGCAACGTTTACCGCAGAACTCGGCAGCGCGTCCGCGCCGGTTCATGTCACGGATCAGACCTTCGAGCAGGACGTGCTGAAGTCGGCGCTGCCCGTGTTGGTGGACTTTTGGGCGCCGTGGTGCGGGCCGTGCCGCATGATTGCGCCCGTGCTTGAGGAATTGGCGCAGGAATACGCCGGGCAGCTCAAAATCGCCAAAGTCAATACTGATGAACATCAGCGTTTCGCCTCGCAATATCGGGTGCAGGGCATTCCGACGCTGCTTTTCATCAAAAACGGCGCGGTGATTGATCAAGTCGTCGGCGCGCTTCCCAAGCCAGCGTTGAAACAGAAAATTCAGCAGTTTCTCGCGCAATAATGGTAATCAGAGCCGCGAAGTTTCTCAAAGAGACTTCGCGGCTGCGATTTGCAGAATGCGTGATTGTCTTAAATTTTGCGCTGTTTTTCTTGACAGTTTTCCCGCCGAAAATTACGTGTTGCTTGACAGCATTTGATGCTGACGAACAAGAATTTGCCCCCATAGCTCAGGGGATAGAGCATTGGTCTCCGGAACCATGTGCGGAGGTTCGAGTCCTCCTGGGGGCATTATCCTTCCTTGCAGCTTCACGCCGTATCCTCTCATGACGACATACATACTGAACACATCCCAAGCAAACGACGCGCAGCCGCGCTTTTCTCTCGATTACGAAGCGGAATTGAACGATTCTCAATTGGAGGTCGTCAAGCGATTTACCGGCCCGATCCTTGTCATTGCGGGCGCGGGCAGCGGCAAAACCCGCACGTTGACCTATCGCGTCGCCCGCATGGTCGAAAGCGGCATCGCGCCGGAATCCATCCTGCTGCTGACGTTTACTCGCAAAGCCGCGCAAGAAATGCTGCGCCGCCCCCCCGCCCTGTTAGACGCCCGATGCGAAAAAGTCGCGGGCGGCACGTTCCATGCGTTTGCCAATCTGACGCTGCGCCGCTACGGCAAGGCGGTCAATCTGTCGCCGGGCTTCACGATTATGGATCAAGGCGACACGGAGGATGTGATCAAATTGCTCGTAGATCAGGGCAGCTTCGGTAAAAAAGGCAAAACGTTTCCGAAAAAATCCACGATCCTTTCGATATTCGGCAAAGCCGTCAACAAAAGCCTAACCATTGAGCAAGTTCTTGGCAAATATTACCTCAATTACCTCGAAGACGCCGAGGAATTGAAACGCCTGTTTCATCAGTTCGTCGCGTACAAACTCGCCCATCAACTGCTCGATTACGACGATTTGCTGCTCTACACGCGCCGCCTGCTCGACGAGCATGAAGAAATTCGCCGCCGCCTCTCGGACATCTACCGCTTCATCATGGTGGACGAATATCAGGACACGAACCCGTTGCAAGCCCGCATTGTCCGCCTGCTCGCCGCCACGCACGATAACGTCATGGCCGTCGGCGACGAGGCGCAGAGCATTTATTCGTTTCGGGGCGCGAATTACCGCAATATCCTTGATTTTCCGGCGCATTTCCCCGGCACGACGATTTTCAAGCTCGAAGAAAATTTCCGCAGCGTCCAGCCGATTCTCAACGTCACGAACGACATCATCAAGCAAGCCCGCGAATCATTCCAAAAACGCCTGTTTACGCGGCAAATCGGCGGCGCGCGGCCGGTGCTCGTGCCGACGCTGAACGAACGCCAGCAATCGCAATTCGTGGCGCAGCGCATTCTTGAATTGCAGGACGAGGGGATTCCATTGTCTGACATGGCGGTGCTGTTTCGCGCCAGTTTTCATTCGTTCGATTTGGAACTGGAACTGAATAAACGCAATATTCCGTTTGTCAAAGTCGGCGGGGTGAAATTCATCGAGGCGGCGCACATCAAGGACATGCTCGCCTATTTGCGGATTCTCGCCAATCCGCTCGACAGCGTGAGTTGGCATCGCGTTTTGCTGCTGATTGAAGGCGTCGGCGCGAAAACCGCCGCCAATATTCAGGCCGAATTGCAACAGCAGCCCGATCCGCTCGCGTGGCTGGCGGCGTTCCCGAAAAAGGCGAAATACGCGCTGGAATTGCAGCGGCTCGGCGCGATTTTGCGGGAGATTCGGCTGGCCGCGCCTGCCGAACAAGTGAAACGCCTGCGCGAATATTACGCCCCGATTCTGCGCAATGTGTACGATGAGCCGGAAAAGCGCGAGCCGGATTTGGAGCAATTAAATATCATTACGGAGCATTTCGACAGCCTCGAAGCCTTTCTCACCGAAATGACGCTTGAGCCGCCGAGCCGCAGCATTGAGAACGTCGCGCAGACGGAAGACCCTGACGACGACCTGCTCGTGCTTTCGACGATTCATTCCGCGAAAGGGCTGGAATGGCACAGCGTCTTCGTGATTTGGCTGGCGGAAGGGCGATTTCCGAGCGCATACGCCATTGACGATCACGAGGCGTTAGAAGAAGAACTGCGCCTGCTGTACGTCGCCACGACCCGCGCCATGCGAAATTTATACCTGACCTATCCGACCTACGATAGTCAATGGGGCAATTATTTTTCCCGACCGTCGCGCTTTTTGCAAGGAATTTCCAGCAAGCATCTCGATTTGTGGAACTTGCGCGAAGAGAGCGACGACCGCTATAAGGAGGACGATTGATGAACATTGACGCCCATGTTCACCCGTTTTTCGATGAAACGTCGCTGTTTCAAAGTTATCCGAAACGGACGGAGGAGGATTTGCTGGCGTATCTTGACCAGAACAAGATGGATATGGCGGTCATGCTGCCGATTGCGCCGTATGACCGCAACGAAAGCGTGCAGGAAATCTGCCGGAAACATCCTGACCGGCTGATCGGATTTTGCTCGATTCATCCCACCTTTTTCCGCTACGGCGACCCTGCGCCGCAGACGCAATTGCGGCGGTTGGTCATCATCGAAAAATTTCGCGGCCTGAAAATTCACCCGCGCATCCAGCAATTCAGCTTGAAAGACCCCCGAATTTACGGCTTGCTGTACGAAGCCGCCCGCCTAAACATCCCGGTCGTGATTGACGGCGTGCGGCACGGCAATTCGATTCCCGCGTTGGAGGCGGATTTGCGGGAAATTGACGCCTACGCCTCGATTTTTTATGATTTGCCGCTCATCGTCGCGCATCTCGGCGGCGAATATTTGTACGATATGGTGGATATTTCGCGACAGCGCCCGAACGTGTTTTTAGATTTGTCGTGGATTCACGATTTTGAAGCCAAGCATTACGCCGGGCGGCCGGATCGCGTCGGTGCGATTGAATATGCCGTCAAAACGCTCGCGCCCTATTACAAGCTGATTTACGGCAGCGATTACCCTGAAGAGTCGGCGTTAACCACGAAAGCGTTCTATGAGCAGATGTTCGCGCGCCTCCGCCTTTCGGAAGAGCAAAAAAACGCCATCTGGTCAGGAACAATCATGACTATTCTTCAACTGTACAAGGAAAATATTTCATGAACGCCATCCGCCGAATGTCCCTGATTTCCCTGTTTGTTCTCGGCATGCTGCCGAATAGTCCGCTCAACCCGCGCATGGTTTCCGCCGCGCAGCCCGAAGCCGCGCAAGAACTTCAAATCAAGGACGCAATTGTCAAAATTTACACCGTCGCCGACACGCCGGATTATCACAATCCTTGGCGCATGCAAGGCGCATACCGCGCCTACGGCTCCGGCTGCGTCATCAGCGGCAACCGCATTTTGACGAACGCGCACGTCGTCGCCAACCAGACGTTTATTCAAGTACGGCTGCACGGCGAAGCGAAACGCTACAACGCCGCCGTGCGGCAGATTTCGCATGACGCCGATTTAGCCTTGCTGACGGTCGAAGATGAGACCTTCTTCGAGGGCGTCACGCCGCTTGAATTCGGCGAATTGCCGGAAACGCAGGATGAAGTCATCGTCTATGGCTTTCCGCTCGGCGGCGATTCGCTCAGCATTACGAAAGGCGTCTTGTCGCGGCTGGAACACACCTATTATACGCACAGCAGCCATTTTTTGCTGGCAGGGCAGATTGACGCCGCGATCAATCCCGGTAACAGCGGCGGCCCGGTCATTTCGAACGGAAAAATCGTTGGCGTGGTGATGCAAGGCATGAAAGCCCGCGACGCCGAAAATATCGGCTACATGGTGCCGATTACGGTCGTCACGCATTTTTTCGATGACCTGAACGATGGCCGCTATGACGGCTTTCCGAATATCGGCGTTTCGATTCAAACGCTGGAAAACCCGGATATGAAGCTCAAATACGGCTTGCGCGGCGAGCAGACCGGCATTCTGATTAATCGCATTTATCCCGGCTCCCCGGCGGAAACGCTGCTGAAACGCGGCGATATTCTGCTGGCGGTCGAAGGCCATGCGATTGCGGATGACGGCACGATTGAATTTCGCCCCAAAGAACGCACGAGTTTGATGTATTACGTGGATCAGCATCACATCGGCGAAACGGTGTCGCTGGAGATTTTCCGGGACGGCAAGACGCAGCCGGTGACGCTTGCGCTCAGCCGCACGCGGGGCGAATACAAGGTCGTGCCGCCGGAGCAATACGAGCAAACGCCGCGCTATTTTATTTATGGCGGAATTGTGTTCACGCCGCTGACCAAAAATCTGCTGACGCAATACGGCTCAAATTGGCCGCAAGACGCGCCGGAGTATTTGGTGGCGGAGCTTGACAAGCCGATTTCCGACACGCGGCAGGAAGTCGTCTTGGCGCTGAAAGTCCTTGCCGCCGACGTGAATCAGGGGTATCACGATCTGTTTGCGTGGATGATAAATGACGTGAATGGCAAGACGTTCAAAAATTTCGATGAATTTTACCGGCTGGTGATGGAATTAAACGAGCCGTATTTAGCGCTGCGCGACGAAGAGTTTTTTGAGCTTGTGCTTGACCGGAAAAAGGCAGAAGCGGCGCATCAGGATATTTTGAATACATATCGCATCGAGCATGACCGCTCGCCCGACTTGCGGCCGCAGTCAGAGGCTTCCGGCGAATAAACCGCGCTTCTGCGTTTACATTCTCGTTCCCACGCTCCGCGTGGGAACGCATGGGCTTGCCGCTCTGCGGCAAAGGACGCGGAGCGTCCGAAACGCGGCATTCCACGCAGAGCGTGGAACGAGGTGTTGCGTTCCGCGTTTATGGCATTCCATCCGCATAGCGCAGCAGGGCGGCGCGGCGGGTGATGATCATTTCCGCGCAGGCGCGCGCAATCGGCGCGACAACCGCGTCGCCGACGTCGCGCAAAAACGCTGAGGGACTCAGCCACCCGGCAAACATCTCATGCGCCGAGGCGACAAGCCCGCCAATCCGAGTGTCGTCTATATGCGTATAAAGAAAAAACGCCGTCGGCGAATTGCGCATGTCAAAGCTCGATTCGCTGGCGCGACCGATTTCCAGCAGATTCAGCACGGCCTTTGAATCTAACGCCGCGGGCCGGACAGGTTCGTCAAGCGGCAAAAAATTCTCCAACCGCTTGACCGATTCACCCTCGCGCTTCAAATCCCCCATAAACAAGGATAACGGCGCGTCTCCGCCCGTCAATTCCGCCAACGCCTCCAGCACAGCCATTGCCAGCAGTTTGATACCGAGATATTTGCAGCCGATAGCGACATTGCGCCGCGCTAAGCCGACTAATCGCTCAAATTCCTCGTCAGGCGGCTCGTGATGATATTGATGAAAAATGAGATCAGGATTGAGCCGACAGAGAAATCCGGCCATTTTTTGCAACGCCTGCCGATATTCTCGGATGGAATAGACATCAATTGTCTGCAACGGCGCGTTGCTTTCCAGCAGCAGTTTCCATGAGCCATCCAGAAAAATGCCGGAATCCGGCTCGGCAAAGCTGTCAACATCATGGTTCGAAAACGCGGCGGCGGTCGCCATGATCTGCTCGATCTGCGGCGGCGCGATGTCGAGATGATATGCATCATTGACGCGCCGCAGCCGCTCTTCAAGCGCGTCTATGCAGCTTTGCCCGCGCGCGTTGCGCTCGCGAAACGGAATTGTCGCCTCGATGCAGGCGGCGATGCTGAGGCGTTGGGTTTCCGGCAAGCTGTCTTGCAGCGCGAGATTCATGCACAACGCGCTGGCAAATTCGTTCAGGCCGGTAAATGGCGACAACGCTTGTCCCGGAACATAGCCGAACACGTCGCATGTCAGCCGCGCCGTCCGATTGGTTTGCGCGATTTGCGCCAAACGCACGCCGCCATTTTCAAGGAAATACGGGGCAAGCATCTGCTGAATCGGCGCAGGAAAGCCGCGATCAATCTGGTAATAGACCAAATCATGAAACAACGCGGCCAAGCAGCGAATCGGGTCAGGCGTTTCGGCTAAATGAAAGACATGCTCCAACGTGTGATAGCTCCGCGTCTGCGGTGTCATGCTGCGATGAATCATCACGCTGAGTTCTTCAATCGCGCGTAGAGGCACGTCGGCATCGAGACGCTCAAACGCCTCAATCAGCATGTGGATGATTTTTTCAATCGTTGAGACGATCATGGCATTTTCCCGGTGCGCGGCGATGTCTGGAAAAACGGGGAAATGGCGGGAGCGTGTGGGAATCGAACCCACCCAAGACGGTATTAACGCCTCACACTGGATTTGAAGTCCAGGAGCGCCGCCAGGCCGCTATCCACTCCCATGTTGATGAACGCGGCGCGCTTGATGCGCGTTATCTTCTATGTATGCGTTTATTTCTGAGAAGTCAAGCATTTTTTTATGAATCTTTTGTTGAAAATTTTTCGCGGTCTGTCAGCATGACAATGACGTTGAAATCGTCGCAGCAACACACGAGAAGACGAACCATGACGCATTCAGTTCCCCCACGTCTTGAACGGGACGCCCGATTCAAGCGGCAGGAGGGGACGACACTCTGATGAAAACAGTGACGATGCTTGGCATGATGGCGATGATGTGCTTGATTGGATTCAACGAGGTGGCGGCGCAGGCGCCAGAGCCTGTGCGCGGCGGGAAATTCGTGTACGCCATTCCGGGGACGCCGGACACGCTCGACCCGCAAATGACGACCGGCACGTTGACGTTTCAATATATCAAAAGCGCGTATGACACGCTGGTTGAGCCGGACATTTCCGGGAATATCGCGCCGGCGCTGGCGGAATCGTGGGAATTTTCGCCGGAAGACCTGACGCTGACGTTTCATCTGCGGCGTGGCGTGACGTTTCACAACGGCGATCCGCTCACGGCGGCGGATGTCAAAGCCACGTTCGAGCGGCTGCTTGCGCCGGATTCGGCCTCGCCGCATAAACCGAGCTTCAGCGCGGTCAAAGAGATTCGCGCCCTTGACGATTCCACCGCGCAGTTTGCGCTGACAAAACCGTATTTTCCGCTCATCGCAACGCTGGCGTCGGGCTGGAGCGCGATTTTGCCGAAGCGGGCGATTGCGGAAGGCCACGATTTCAGCACGCATCCGTTGGGAACGGGGCCGTTCGTTTTCAAGGAATGGGTGCGTGACGACCACCTGCTTTACGCCCGCTTTGACAAATATTGGCAGGAAGGAAAACCCTATCTCGATGAACTCGAATTCAAGGTGGTTATCGAGACGACGACGCAGTTGATGGGCTTGCAGGTCGGCGAGTTGGACGGCATTCAGTTCGTCGAATCCCACACGATTTCGCAAATCGAGGGGAATCCTGACACGAAACTCTTTATTTATCCGACCGGCATGGCGTTAGTCGTCACGATGAACCACGCGCGCCCGCCGTTCGATCACCTCAAAGTGCGGCAGGCCGTCTGCCATGCGATTGACCGGCAAGCGCTGTTGGATATTGCCTATTTTGGCGGGCAGAAAACGGAGGCGTTTCTTGACGCGAACAACCCGTATTATCTTCCGCAGGACGAACGCTATCCGTTTGATCCGCAAAAAGCGAAGCAACTGTTGGCGGAAGCGGGCTTTCCGAACGGTTTTGAAATGACGCTGACGCTGCCGCAGAATTACTCGCCGCATGTCAACGCCGGAAGCATGGTGCAGAACATGCTGCAACAAGTGGGCATCATGGCGAAAATCAACTTGGTGGATTGGGCGACGTGGATTAGTCAGGTGTATCGTGACAAACAGTATGACATGACGATTATCGGACACACCGGCCAGCTTGACCCGCACAATCGCTTAGGCTCGGAATTGGGCTACACGAATTACCAAAATCCGAAAATGTTCGCCCTGATTGAGCAGGCCGCCGCCACCTACATTTCGCAGCAGCGCAAGGCGTTGTATGACCAAATTCAGCAAATGATGGCCGACGATGCCATGATGGTGTTTACCGGAACGCCGCGCGGCTTGCAGGGCATTCGGAGCAATGTGTTCGGTTTCCGCATCACCTACGCGCTCGAAACGCCTGATTTTCGGGAGACATTCAAAACCAAATAGCGGAGACGATGCGCGTTGAGACGAAACGAAGTTTCTTCAAGAAACTTCGTTTCTTATCGCGCCTGAAAAAACGAGTTTCCGCGTCATTTTTCCCTTGCGTTTTTTTCGCAAGATCAGCGTAAAGTGACTTTCAGCGAAATGCGCGGCGTGAACAGCAGATGCAGAAAAGCGGGCTTTTCCCGGAGGCGAACGCATGAATGATGAGAACCAAAGACGACGAATCGCAACGATGGTTGCGGATGCTATTCGAGAAGCGCTGAATGAGTCGGACGAAGTGCAGGGGCTTTTGCGCGAGGCGGCGGACGAAGGCTATGACGTGCTGTTGAGCGTGGTGTCGGGCATTATGGTGCGCCGCAGCGAACGCCGCCGCGAAGAGCCGCTGCCGATTACTTTTGAATTCAGCGAGTTCGACAAACAATTTCTCAAATCCGTCGGCATTCAAGTGCCGGTAGAACAGGCGTGATGCGCCGCAATCACGCGCAAACAAGCTTGCGCGTCGGACGGAAGCCACTGCGCGTCCGCATATTTGCGAAACCACGTCAATTGCCGTTTGGCGTAATGCCGCGTGTTGCGCTTGATGAGCGTCACGGCTGACGCCAAATCGCGCTCTCCCGCTAAAAACTCCCCGATTTCCTTATATCCCAGCGATTTCATTGGATGCAGTTCACGATGATAGCCGCGTTGGCGCAATTCCGCGACTTCGGCGACGAATCCCGCCGCAATCATGGCGTCCACCCGCGCATCAATCCGCGCATACAGCGCGTCCCGCTCGGCGGTCAGCACGATGAAACAGGCGTCATAGCGGGCATGTTCAGGCGTCAGCGTCTCGACCTGCTGCGCGGAAATCGGCGCGCCGGTCAGATGAAACACTTCCAAGGCGCGAATCATCCGCAGGCGGTCATTCGGATGCAGGCGTTGCGCCGCCGCCGGATCTACCTGCCGCAAGCGGTCATGCAGCGCCGCATTGCCGCGCTCTTCGGCAAAATCCAGCCATTCCGCCCGCAACGCCTCATCTTTCCCCGGCCCCTCGAAAATTCCATACAGCAGCTTTTCCAAATACATTCCAGTTCCGCCCACTAATAAGGGGAATCCGCCGCGCTCATGAATCGCGCGGATCGCGGCGTCGGCGTCATGCACGTACTCGGCGACAGAATAGGCTTCGTCAGGATCGCAGATGTCGAGGAGATGATGCGGCGCACGCGCCCGTTCTTCCGGCGTCGGCTTGGCCGTGCCGATGTCCATGAAGCGGTAAATCTGCATGGAATCCGCGCTGACGATTTCGCCGCGCAGCCGCTCCGCCGCTTCGATAGCGACGCGCGTTTTGCCGATGCCGGTCGGCCCGGCAATGATAATCAAGGGGAGTTTCATGGTTGAAAATATGCAGAAAAGAAGACCTGTCAGGCTTGCACAACCTGACAGGTCTTCACTGAGGAAATTCGAACCTGCTTATTGCTGGTGATGTTCGTGGGCGCTCGGCGTGGCGGGCTGCTCGGCCTGCGGAGCAGCTTGCGGCGGGGTCGCCTCCTGCCCGTATTTGATCAGGATTTCACCCATCGCTTTCAGCATTTCACCGCGCAGCCGCATCATGTTCGGATCGTCGCCTTTCGGCATCATGGACATCATGCCCGCCATCGAGTCTTGCTGTTCCATCTTCTGGCCGCCGCTCATCGCTTTACAACATTTCATCATGCCCATGCCTTTCATGCCATCCTGCTTGCCCATCTCCATTTTCATCATCGGCATCTGCTTGTGCATGTTCGCCATCTGCGTCAATTGCTCCGCGATTTTTTTGAGCGTTTCCGGCGCAACATTTTCTTGGCTCAATTCATTTGCCATCACTTCCAACATCGCCGCCATATCCTGATGAGGCATGATCGGCATGGGCTGTTCCGGCGCAACCGGCGTGGCTTCCGCGACCGGGGCGGCTTCCGTCACCTGCGCGTCGGTCTGCGCATAAGAAAAGCTGGCCAACAGCATCATGGAAACGACTAAAAAATTCATGAACATTCTTGGTTTCATGCAACAACTCCTTTTGGCTTAGTGTTATGACGCAAAATAATGGGAAACCGCCGAACATTTTCACAGCGTTTGGCCGTTTCGCCCGCGAACCCGTCAGTTTTTTACATAGAGACCGCGCAGGCATTTGTCAAGAGACACCCGAAATTATTTTCGGATATGCCCGTCGCCGTAGCCGACCCATTTGTACGTCGTCAATTCTTCCAACCCCATCGGGCCGCGCGCATGAAGTTTCTGCGTGCTAATCGCCACTTCCGCGCCAAGCCCGAATTCGCCGCCATCGTTAAAGCGCGTGCTGGCGTTGACGAACACGGCGGACGAATTGACCTCATTGACAAAGCGCGTCGCATGGGCGAGCGTGTTCGTCAAAATGCTGTCCGTATGCTCAAGACTATGCTCCTGAATGTGGGCAATCGCCTCGTCTAAGGTGTCCACGATTTTCACGCCGAGAATCAGCGCGAGCCATTCTTGGCTGAAATCGTCCACCCCGGCGGGCGTCGCCATGTCGCCGAATCCGGCTTGCCGCAAAATCGGCAGGGCGCGTTCGTCGGCTTTCAGCGCAACGCGGCTTTTGGCAAGGCGTTCCGCCACGTTCGGCAGCAGTTCCGCCGCCACCACCTGATTGACCAATAACGTATCCAGAGCATTGCACGCGCTCGGCCGCTGCACTTTCGAGTTTTCGATAATGTCCACCGCCCGCGTCACATCGGCGGTCGCGTCCACGTAAATATGCCCCACGCCCATGCCGCCCGTGATGACCGGAACCGTGCTTTGTTCGCGGCACAGCCGGTGCAAGCCCGCCCCGCCGCGCGGCACGATCATATCCACGTATTGATCAAGCTTCAAGAATTGCGTCACGAGCGCGCGATCCGGATTCTCGATGTATTGCGCCGCCGCAGCCGGAAGATTGGCGCGTTTCAGCGCGGCTTGAATCACGTTGACGAGCGCGATGTTGCTGCGGAGCGTTTCGCTGCCGCCGCGCAGAATCGTGGCGTTGCCGGTTTTCAGGCAGAGCGTCGCAATGTCAATCGTCACGTTCGGACGCGCCTCGTAAATCACGCCGACGACGCCGATAGGAATGCGGCGCTTGCTCAATCGCAGGCCGTTCGGCAGCACGCGGCTGTCGAATTCCGCGCCGACCGGATCGCGCAGTTCCACGATTTTCCGGGTGTCCGCCGCTAATCCGGCGATCCGTTTTTCATTCAACAACAGGCGATCCAACATCGCCTCGCTCAAGCCTTTGGCCGCGCCATCGGCGATGTCCAGCGCGTTCTGCGCGAGAATCTCGCGGGCGTTCGCCTCAATCTCGTCAGCAATAGCAAGCAGCGCCGCGTTTTTCTGCGCCGTCGTCAGGGCGGCAAGTTTGCGGCTGGCGGCTTTTGCCGCCTTTCCAATTTGTAGTAAATCCATCCTCGTTGTTTGCAAATGCAGAGTGCGAAATCTCGCGTCGGTCACATCAAAATTTGACACTCTGAATGCGCATACAATGTTCACAGGTTGGTGAATTCATCAGGCTCTTCTGTATTCAATGCGTTCACAAGCCTCATGCGACGACATGCTGACGCGATTGACGCAATTTTTTCGTTTTGCGTTCAATCAGCCGAATCACGGCTTGCATGGCCTCGATGTCACTTTCGTCAAAATACGTTTCATGACATTGCAAACACACCCACGCCGGCAGCGCATCCCATGCCACATGATAGCCTTTGCGATCAATATGAAACGGCGCAGTCCCACGTTCCATACGCCCCTGACAATACAGACATTTCATACGACTCTCCCATGTAAATCAGGAGTGCGAAATTTCAATTTCGCTGTCAAATCAAGATTTGACACTCCTGTTTTCATTCTGCGCATGTGTCATGAAATGTCATCAACGACTCTTCTTGCGACATGCTACACCAAAATCAAATCATTGCGGTGAACGACGGCCGCGCCGTATTCATAGCCCAACCGCTCCGCGATTTGGCCGGATTTGCAGCCTTTGATGCGCCGCAAATCCGCGCTGTCGTAGCGCGCCATGCCGCGCGCGATTTCATACTGCTCCGCGTCGCAAATCGAAACCGTGTCGCCCCGCCCAAATTCGCCTTCGACGCTGGCAATGCCGGACGGCAGCAGGCTACTGTTTTTCTTGCGCAGCGCGTTGACCGCGCCTTGATCCACAATAATCTGGCCGGATGGCATCGGCCCGGCGAAAATCCAGCGTTTGCGGTTTTCCAACGGCGTATCCAACGGCGAAAAGCGCGTGCCGAGCGCTTCGCCTTGAATCAGGCGCGTGATGACATTCGGCTCTTTTCCGGCGGCGATGACGACTTCCGTGCCGCCGCGCCGCGCCACGTCCGCCGCCTGAATTTTCGTGGTCATGCCGCCGACGCCCAAGCCGCTGACGCTTCTTCCGGCGATGCGATACAGATGTTCGTCAATCGCGTCAACCTGCGCGATCAGTTCCGCGTCAGGATTCGAGCGCGGGTCAGCCGTGAACAGCCCGGCCTGATCCGTCAATAAAATTAAAATATCGGCTTCGGCGAGCAGCGCGACGAGCGCGGACAAATTATCGTTGTCGCCGACCTTGATTTCCGCCGTCGCCACCGCGTCGTTTTCGTTGATAATCGGGATGATGCGATGTTCCAGCAGCACATGCAGGGCGTCTCGCGCATTCAGAAAGCGATGGCGGTTTTCCACGTCGGCGCGGGTCAAAAGCATTTGCCCGACATGCGTTTGATAAATTTCAAACAAACGTTCCCACGTCCGCATCAAGCGGCTTTGCCCGACGGCGGCGAGCATCTGCTTGTTGATAATTGTGTTCGGCAGATCGGGAAACCCCAAACGTTCGCGCCCGGCGGCAATCGCGCCGGAAGTGCAGATGATGACCTCTTTGCCCTGCTGACGCAATTCGGCGCACTGGCGCACAAGCTCGACCATGCGGGCGAGATCGAACTGCCGCGTGCCGCCGGTCAAAACGCTTGTGCCGAATTTAACGACAATGCGTTGGTATGTTTTCACGTGATGTTGTTCCATTATGGGGGCTTTTCGGGCATTTTTACCACAAAGGCACAAAAAACACAACATCTTCGTCTCTTTTGTGTTCTTTGTGCCTTTACGGCGCGAAAAGAAAAGGCTATTTGACGATGTTCAGAATGTCTTTAAAGGCCGCGCCTTCGGCGGTTTTCAGCAGTTCAAATAACGCCATTTCCACGCCGGTTGCGAGGCATCCGGCCTGTTTGAGACATTCGATGCCAAGCTGTCTGTTTTCCGGCGTTCTGGAAGAAACCGCATCTGTCACAACGCGCGTGTCATAGCCACGCTGCCGCAATTCGACGCCGGTTTGATACACGCAGATATGCGCCTCGATTCCGGCCAATAAAATCTGATCGCGTTTCAGGCGTTCGAGTTCGGGAAAAACGGCGGCGTGGCCGCAACAGCTAAAGCTGCGCTTGATCAACGGCGTCTGCGCGGAGAGCAGCGCGGCGAGTTCGGGCATGGTCGCGCCCAAGCCTCGCGGGTTTTGCTCGAACCATAACATCGGCAGTCCCAAGACGGTCGCCCCTTTGACGAGCTTGACGAGATGTTCTAACAAGCGTTCTTTATCGTGCATGACGCGCCAGAGTTTTTCCTGCGCGTCAATCAGCAATACGGCCGCGCGTTCTTGTTGCAGCATGGTATGTTTGCCTTTCACCAAACGACGCTTCACCGCGCCCTCTGCGAAGTCCGGCGCAAGCGCATTGTTCGGCGTGTTCGCTTATTGATGAGCCGTTGATCGTTGTATCATCGGTGAGCGAGTCACTTTCCGCAAATGGAGATGATATTGCTCTTTCACCTGTTCGGAAATCGTATCTAATCGCTGTAAATACGCCTGATGCGTTAATTCTTTGGTCGCTTGATATACTCGTTCTTTCCATTCTCGCACTTCAAGCAAGGCGCGCGGTTCTTGAATTCGCACATTAGTCATAAGATGTTTCTAAATAGAGTCGGAGTCGCTTCATCGCCTTCCCCTACGGATATTCGGGTTGACCTCGCCTTTAATATGGTTTTTTTGTTACTTTTATCTCTGAAGCGTTCCCAATTTCTGTCAAGACAAAACGGGGAAAGAAACAACAAATTTCTTTCCCCAGTTATCTCCCCTCAGTCAAGTCGATAACCACGCGGTTCAGCCGCAAGCGGCAGTGTGCGATGTCGGCTGCAACCGCGTGGTGAGGCGGCGCGGCTTTATTCGTCCGCTTCACGCCCTGCTTCACCGGGCGCAAAGGGCGGGCGGCGACCAAGCCCGAAATACAGCAACCAATTTTCCCGCCCGCCCTTCAAGCTCCGGTGCAAGCGGATCGTTCGGCGTCCTTCTTCCTTTCGCCACCTCATCTCTTATGAGACTATTGGGAGCGCAATTTTACCTTGAATCAATAAGACTTGCTGTTCTTCAATTGCCTGAATAAATTGTGTCGCGTCATCAAATTGTGTTTTTGCTTGTTCATAGGTGAGCGTCTGAAAATCCTGATAATCATGGACTTGCCGACTATCAAAGGCGGTATGCGCAATCATACTCAAGCGTTTCTCGCAGATTCCCGTTTTGACAAAATACTGATCAAAATAGGAAATGACGCCGGTATGCCTCCGACTATCAAACCCAACCAGCGCAAGCAATGACCGAATCGCATTAAAAATGGCATAATATGATCGGTTAATACTGCCATCATATTCGTGATTCTTCAACAATAATTCAGCTTGTCGTAAAACGTCTTTGGCCTTTTGTAAACGATGCTGCGAGAGATCATGCGCATAGTCTGTCATAAACGAATCCCTTGTTGAACAACATCCTGATAGAATAAGGTATGATGCTGTTGGTTCTTTTCCCACACCGAAATATCTTGGACAATCGGAGAAATATACATATTATATTGCAATGAATAGTCAGAGGCTAATCCACTCACTTGACGCTGGAGATCAGGGGTCAGATGTTTCACAATAATTAAAATATCAATATCTGATTCTGGGGTCTGCCGATTCGTCGCATACGAACCAAAGAGATATTCTGCCCAGAGGTTGTCCTGGAATAATTGTTTCGTCTCCTTCGCGAATTGTTCAATCACCTTTCCCACCGCAGGCGTAATAGATGAAGGCAGTGGGGTTGTCGAACGTCTTGTTTTATTCATCATACGACTCCTTCTTTCATGTTATCTATCGTGCCAGTATTTTCCATCCCTACTCAACCATCCAAGTCACGGATCATTTACCATAGAGAATCTACTCTCTGTCAATATATTCTCTTACGGATAACTGATATTTTTTGCGGAGAAGCCGAACCACGCGGTTCACCTGCGAGCGGCCTTCTGCGCTGTCGGCTTCAACCGCGTGGTGAGGCGGCGCGGCTGTTTGCGTCGGCTTCACCACCGCGCTTCAGCGTACGAGAGAGGCGCGGCCACCTGAACTCGACTATTGGTACACTTTTTCTCCCGCGCCCTCTGCGAAGTCCGGCGCAAGCGCATCATTAGACTCTGTTTCTCTATTTATAGAAATAGATGATGATACACTACACAATCGCTGATTTTTTATGCAATTTTTTGCTATGACTGCCGCGTGTAGATGTAATAAATGGAATCAGATAGGCTGGGAGCATTTCTTTAGAAAACGCGGTGTTTTTTGACGCAGAATATTTCGAAAATTTTTTGTGTAGCCGTGTGACAGACAATATTTCAATTCCAACAAGATGGCCTTCTTTATCAATATCCATCACAAACAATTCATCTTTTGAGGTGATGCTCTTTTCAATTTCTTTATTTGAAAATGTAATATAGGCTAATCCATTCTCTTTATCGTATGTTATTTGAGGATACATAGTCATTTCTTTTCATTCCCTTGGGTGTTAAATTGATGAATTTTTTACAAAGGCCGTAATTAATACAAACGGCTCTCCTTCATCCTTCACGCCTAATTGTAACTTATCATCGCGATCATTAATGCGTTTTATGTAATTTTTTGCATTACTATAATCGCTATTAGGGATGGTGATGTCTGGATGTTCAAAGGTCTTTTTTATATCTTCGTCTGAAATTTTTCGTGTTTTTATTCGTTGTTTTGAATGTTCAGTGAGATATAATTTCTTCCCGTTGCCTAACATAATATACTCAGTGAGTTTTGTCGGCACGATAAACATTTGCTTTGGCATATCATTAACACCAGCGCGCAACCGCCCCATTATTGACAGATGCTCAACATAAATAATGGTAAATTACAATGATAACGACGGTTTGTCAAGCAAATATTAATCTAAATCCCCCTCTTCTCATCGAAAAATGTCTCGTTTTTTCTGAATGGTTGGCTTCACAGAGCGGAGAAAAGCGGCTGTTTGCGTCCGCTTCACATGCAATTCATCTGAACAAGATCGAGACGTTTGAAGTCTTCAAGACTTCAAACGTCCGCAGTTAATGCAAGTGAATAATGCGATAACTCAAAATTACCACTGCCGAAACGCCGGTCACTGTCATATTTTATCGCCCGTGCGCAAGGCGTTCGACGAGAAACTGAGGGAGTTTGGCCTCCATCATTTTGCGCTGCGTGGCCTCGATGTCATAGGACAAACGCCGCACCTGAATCGTCTGCTGCTCCGTGTCATACACGGCAAATGACGTGTTCGGGTTGCCGTCGCGGGGCTGCCCGACGCTGCCGACGTTCACGATGTATTTGCAGCCATCCCGCACGTTCAGGGAAAATTCCGGCTTGCGGTCATAGGCGACATCACCGCGCTCGTTTTGCTCGAAAAAGACCGGCTGGTGGGAATGGCCGATAAAACAAATCTGCTCGCGCAAATGCTGCAAATAATAGCGGCCTTCTAACGGATTGAAAATGTAATCCCAGCGTTCAGGATTGACGGGCGTGGAATGGACGAAAAGAATGTCGCCGGTCGAACGCGAAAACGGATATTCGCGCAGAACCGCTAAATTCGCGTCGGTGATAGCCTCTTGCGTCCACTGCACCGCCATTTTCGCGTATTGGTTGAAATACGTGATGTCGGTTTGCCCCAAGACCGCATGATCATGGTTGCCCATAATCGTGATTTCCGCGTGTTCATGGACAAGCTGCACGCACTCGTTCGGGTTCGGGCCATAGCCCACCACGTCCCCCAAACAGATGATCTTATCGGGAGCGACCTCTTTAATCTGCGCCAACACGACGTTCAACGCTTCAAGATTGCCGTGAATATCGGAGAAAAGAAAGTATTTCACGTTTTGCCTTCGCTTTTGGATGAAATAACGATTGATAGTGACGGGTTCATTTTTTCGAACTCTCGTGGCAGAACGCGCTGAAAGTCAAATTATTTTTCGCGTTTTTCAGAATTTCTTTGCCGATATGAGACAGTCCTCCCTCCGCTCACGCCCTTCGACAAACTACACCTCTTGCAAAAGTCCATTCCGTTCGCCCTGAGCTTGTCGAAGGGCGTGTGTAGGAAGTGTTCATCCGCCCTTCGACAAGCTCAGGGCGAACGGCGGGAGAGGGTTATTGAAATGATGCGTCCGTCAGCATCTTCGTCAACGCCCCTAAATGCGCCACCGCGAAATCCGCCTGTTTGCCCCATGCCACGTACATTTCCGGCGTGGTTTCGCCGCTAAACACAAGAATCGAAATGATTCCGGCGTTCAGGCCGGTCTGAATGTCGGTATAAAGCCGGTCGCCAACCATGGCGATTTCGCGGCGCTGATACGGAAAACGCTCGAACAAGCCGTCAATCATCGGCGGATTCGGCTTGCCGATAATCACGTCAGGCCGCCGTTCCGCGCTCGCCGCGATCAATTCAATCATCGCGCCGGTGTCGGGAATCGGGCCGTCTTCGGTCGGGCAATTGATGTCCGGGTGCGTGGCGATGTAGATTTTTCCGCGCCGCAGCCAGAAACACGCCTGCCGCAGTTTGTCATACGTCAGCGTTTGATCGAAGCCGAGCAGCACGATGTCCGGCTCGCCCTGCGTGATGGTCAATCCCGCCTCGCGCAATTCGCTTTCCATCGAAGGCGTGCCGAGAACGAACAGGTTCGCGCCGGGATGATGTTTGTGAAGGTAGGCGATTGCGGCGGTTGTGGAAGAAAAGAGGTCATCCGGCGTCGTCGGAATGCCCATCTTTGTGATTTTTTCCGCGTAATGCGTCCGGCTGGCTGAGGAATTATTGGTGAGAAATAGATAGCGGATGCCGCGCTGTTTCAAGGTGTCCAGAAAGGGGAGCGTCCACGGAAACAGGCGGCGTCCGAGATAGCATGTGCCGTCTAAATCCAATAAAAAGAGCTTGATGTGTCGTAGATCCATAAAGGTTGCCGTTGCAAGCTGTCAGACACGTGTGACGTGTCTGACAGCTTTTTCGCCGATTACGGCTGTTTGAACGCCTGAACCAATTGCGCCAATTCGTCTTTCGTCAATTCCGTCTTGCCGTCCGGCGCGATTTCAACGGCGCAGTCGCCGCCAAGCGCCACAAACACGCGGTCGCCGAGCGCGAAAATCGCCTGCAAATCGGGCAGCGCGGCCAACAAATCGCGGAACGCCTGACTGTCGCGCTGAATCTTAATCAGATTTTTCTGCGACGCATACGCGCGATCCACCCACACGCCGTCTTTCAGCGTGAACGTCTTCTTGCCGACGGTTTGCGCTGTGGCGGCTTGATCTTGGGGCTTGTCCAATTCCGTTACGGTCGGCGCGGCTTTTGTTTCAGGCTCGGCGTCAGCGGCCATTTCTTCTTTCGCCGCAAATCCGCCGCGCACGTCCTTTTTCTCGCGCATCATCATCGGCGCGGGCGCAAGAGTATTCATCATCATGCCTTTTGTAGCTCCTCTTGCAGCCTGGCCGACGGCGGCATCCGACACGCCTTGCGGCAGAGGCAGCGGCTGTTTGACCGTCGCGGATTTGCCGTCTTTATTGCGCACTTCGGAATCAATCGCCACGAACGACGTGTACTGCGTCAAAAGGCTGTATTTCAAGCCCAAATCGGTCATCGCCTTCACACGCTCGTCCGTCGGCTCTAAGGAGTTGTAATCGCCAAGCACCTGAATGCGATGCCGCGCCCACAGCAAGCGCAAGGCCGCGTTTTCGGCGCGCGGCGCGATTTCCGCCACGTCGAACGCCTGCGCGTATTTCCCTTCGCCGCCGACGCCGGTAAGCGTCAAGCCGCCTTTCGCGTCGCCGCGCCATTTGCCGAAATAAATCACCGGTCGCTCCGCGAACACGTCTGGCATGCTCGGCGGCTCGATGTCGTACATTTCAAAACCTTGCGCGTCCAACTTCACCTGCGTCAGCACCGGCGATTGAATGTATTGCCGGAATTTTTCGGCCTGCGCCGGGGCTTCGCTCGGATTCAGCAGCACGAACGGCTCACCCATGCCGACCCGCGCCATGCCTTCGATGAGGAAGCGGTTGACCGACGAGCCGATGCCGAACGCGAACAGATTGGCGTCGCCGAGTTTGCTGCGAATCAGGTCAAACACCTGCGGCTCGACGTTGACGTAGCCATCGGTGACGATGATGATGCTGCGCGACATGCCTTCGGCGCGAGGCAGGGCAAGGGCGCGCTGCATGGCGGGCAGAATCTCCGTGCCGCCGCCGCCCTGCTCATTGCTGATAAATTGCAGCGCCTGCTGGATATTCTCCGGCGTGGCGGGCAGCGAGGCGTTTTCGGACAGCACGGCGGAATCGCCGGAAAAGAGCAGCACGTTGAATTTTTCATTCGGGTTCAGCTTGCCGATCAAATCAGCCAGCAGTTTTTTCGAGATGTCGAGCGGAAAGCCGCGCATTGAGCCGGACACGTCCACGATGAAAATATATTCCCGCGCCGGAATCGCCTGCGGTTTCACGCGCTTGGGCGGCTGCACCATCAGCAGGAAGAAATTCTCCTCTTCGCCCTTGTAGAGCAGCAAGCCGGATTCAACCTGCCCGCCCGCGAGTTGATATTTCAGCACGAAATCGCGGTTGCCGCCCGTTTTTTCGCTCTCATCCAATTTGATGGACGCAAACGATTTGCTTTCATAATTGATATTGACCTTGTGCGACGGGCAAGTCGCCTGCTGAATGGGCAGACCCGCCGAGAGATTGACCGACATGCCGAACGTGTACGCGGGGGCTTCGCCTTCGCGCAGATAGGGATTTTCCACCCATTTTTCCGACGCGGGCGCGGTCTCGGCGGGCATGTTGGAATAACGCGGGCCAACGACTGTCGGATACGTGAAATCATACATGCCATCGGTCGGAATGAGCAATTCGGTGTAGCTCATTTCCACGACGATTTCGTCGCCCGGCATGATGTTGGCGACGTTCATTTGAAAGACGTTCGGCCGCTGCTGCTCAAGCAGCGACGCGCTTTTGCCTTCCTGCTTGGCCTGTTCATACTGCTGCCGCGCTTCTTCGCGCTTCTCGATTTTGGCGACAATCGTGCGTTCGCCGATGGTCATTTTCATGGCATAGACGGCCGCCCGCGTCGAGCCGGGGAAAATATAAATCGCTTCAAGCGGCGCTTTCCCTTCATTTTTATACACTTGCTTGACGCTCACGTCGGCGATGACTCCGGCGATATTCACCTGCGCGGACGTGGCTTTGAGCGGCAGCGCGTCCACTGTCGGATCGTCGCTTTTGACGAAAAAGTAAGGCGATAAGGTCTTATCGGCTTGTGGCATTTGTTCGGCCTCCTGCGCGAACGCGGCGGGCGTCAATGCGGCTGCGCCGCACAACATCAGCGCCATGCGACAGAATAGTTTCGTGAATAGTGACATAACGTAACCTCCATGTTTGCTCATCGTGCATAAAACGCATCAAAAAATTTCGACGCGCGGAAATTCGTTGCTCTTTATGCTATACGCAGAACGGCAGGCGTTTTGCAGAAAATCAGCGTTGCTGAAAAATTTTTCAGCAATTCGGATCAATCCCCGCCTGTTTCAGCAATTGCAGCAATCGCTCTTTTTCACGGCGTTCTTGCTCTTCACGCTTTTTGGCCTCGGACGTATCTTTTTCAGCCTTTTCCGCGCGGATTTTAGTTCGTTCAATTTCCCCAAGCCACGTCGCTTCAACGCGCATAGAATCCAACCGTTTTTGATAAAGCAGATATTCCCGCTCATTCTCGGAAAAATGTTGCAACATACGGATCGCCTCCTTCATTTCTTCCGTTTGCAAAATGGTCGGCGGCGCATCAACATCCACCTCCTCGCCTTTTGTGAACAGATACATCCAGCGATCAATTTCGCCGTGCGCCATCACGCCAACTCTTCCGCCAATTCTTCCATCGCTAACAGATCGCTTTCCTGGCGGAGCTTATTTTGCCGGATCCATTCGGTTTTATAGCGTTCGGTAATCGTGACTTTCAGTTCTTGCAAACGGGTTTCAGAGACTTTATCATTATCGGAATCCACGACAAAATAGGCTTCCATGATATTCTGAATCAGCCGCAAAATAATATCATTAAAGGCGCAATAGGTGATGCCATCAACGAGATAATCACTTTCCTTGTAAATATCCACGAAATTATGCTTTTCTTTGGTCGAATCGTAGGTGAACAATGCCTGTTCCACCGTTTCCACCGCGCGCTTATATTCGGAAAAATTCCGAATCGTTTGCACGTCCGAATCGCGCAGGCGGTGCTGCTTTAAATCTTTCAGCATCTTCTCGGCGGATTTCAAAATGCCAATCGGATATCTTTCCAATTCCTCAACCGCAAACTTCGAAAGCACGTCGCACAGGCCGTAAATAGACAGCTTAATCAGGTCTCTGGCCTGTTCCGTCACGTCCAGTGCTTTGAATTTTTCCAGTTGAATTTGCAGCGCGTTTTCTTCATCTTTGACCACATATTCCATGTCCTCAATATCTTTGATGGTCACGCGCCGCATGAGTTCCTGCTTGCGCTGATTCTGCGTGGCTTCCGCGCCGATCAGATTGATGAAAATTTTATACAGTTCCGCTTGCAACGCGGCGTCTTCGGTGCAATCCAAGAGCAATTCGACGAGTTTCCGGTTATGTTTGATGACGTGGAAATTCCAGTGATCCGCGATATATTCCGGCATCATGTCGGTGAAGCGGTCAACGATTTTCTGCCCGAAATCCAATTCCAGCCCAGCGAGCAGTTCTTCGATGCGCCTCAGAATTGCGTCATATTCCGCGCGAACGCCGCTTTGCCGACGTTGCAGGGCGCGAACGCCTATCGCTTCCAGAATTTTGAACAGCGTCTCTTTCAATTGGTAAATCTGCATCGGCTTGACTGGCACGTGGCTGCGCGTCATGGCTAAAGCGTCTTCAAGAAAATTTCGCTGCTCGTCCAGCGCCTCTTTCGGAAATTCCTCCCGCCGCTCCGCAATCGTTTCAAATTCGATGTTATACAGATTTTTATGGATTTCCAGCCCTTTGTTGAACCGAAATTTCAAGGTTTTAATGAACTTCTTGAGCGCGTTTTTATACTCCTCCGGGTCAATTTCCGGCGAATGCGCCACGTCTTTCATTAAATCAATATGATAAAGAATTTCCTGCGTGGGAGAATCTTCAAGGGAAAATTCATGCTCTTCGAACTGCTCATAGTTGAGCAGCGAATCAATCATGCTGCTGACATAGTTCACTCGGGTCGAAACCACGCTCTCGATTTTCGAAATCGTGCGCTCATACCGCTCGCGCTGCGAGGCTTCAACTTGCCCCGTATTCAGCGCGGTTTGCAGTGTCCCAATCGCTTCGCGCAGCGCGGCCAATGGATACAGATTGCTTTGCAGAATGTATTCCGTGATGTCTGGAATGCTCTGAAAATGGCTGACAATCTGCTCCTCGTCGCTCAAATCGAGATCGTGAACAAACGGCTGCATGATTTCCATACGCTTTCAACCCGTTGCCATGCCTGTTGTTGAATGGTTTCGCTGTGGTTAATCATTTTCACGTCATAAGAATTGTCAACTGATAAATCGTCTGCGCGAGTTTGCAAGGAATTTCTTGCGCTTGTTAACGTATAGTATGCGATAGGATGACAAGACTGTCAAGAGGAATTTTTCAAGCGGAGCGCATAAAAAAAACCTGACGAGCCTCAAAAGACCCGTCAGGCACATCTATTACTGGCTTGACAAGATGAAAAGTTTGACGCGCCTGCGCGCTGCATTATTCGCCGGAGCGCCGTTTCCGCCACTGATCAACGGCCACCGTGATGACCAGAATAATGCCGACGATAATGCGCGTCCAGAACGGATTCACTTTCAGCAGCACCGCGCCGTTGTAAATGGTCGTCATAATCAACGCGCCGATAAACGCGCCCGCCGGCGTGCCTTCCGCGCCGCTCAAGCTTGTGCCGCCCAACACGGCCGCCGCAATCGCATCGAGTTCGTACCCCGTGCCAGTTGACGGCACGCCCATCCAGAGGCGCGACGTTTCCATGATGCCCGCGATGCCGACTAACAGGGCAGAGAGCGTATAGACGCTATACGTGACGAGGCGCGTGTTGACGCCGGAGAGCCGCGCCGCTTCGGGGTTGCTGCCGAGCGCGTAGGTGTATCGGCCAAAACTGGTGCGCCGCAGCGTAAATTCAATCACTGCCACAATAATAATCAACAGCCAGAAGAGCAGCGGCAGGCCGAACAGTTCGGCTGACGCAAAATTGGCGACGCTGCGCGGCAGGCCGAACACGTTACTGCCGCCGGACATCAGCAGCAAAATCCCGCGCAAGACGGTCATCGTGCCTAATGTCGCAATAAACGCCGGGAGGCGAAGATCAAAGACCATGACGCCGTTCAGCAGCCCGATGAATGCGGCGAGCACCAAACACAGGAAAATAATCACCGGAATCGGCAGCGCGGGAATCGCCATGCCGCCGAATTTGCCGATAAGCATTTGCGACATGCAAATATTGATGAACGCCACTAACGAGCCGACCGACAAATCAATGCCGCCGGTCAAAATGATAATCACCTCAGCCACGCCAAGCACGCCCTGAATGGCCATTTGGCGCATGATATTCTGAATATTCATGCCCGTCAAAAAGCTTTTGCTCATGACGCTCAACATCGCCCACATGATAATCGTGACAATCAGCACGACCGTTTGCGTATTCAATGAAATTTTTTTGCTATATGCTGGCATAGACTTCCCCTCCGCTTTGGCCGATCTGCTTAATCGCCAAGCCCAAAAGATATTCTTCGCTGCATTGTTCGCGCGGCACGTCCGCCACAATCGCCCCATTGCGCATGACCAAAATCCGGTCACAAATGCCCATCAATTCCGTCATGTACGATGAAATCATCAACACGCCCGCGCCTTCTTTGGCCAGCGCGTTAATCAACTGGTAAATTTCTTGTTTTGCGCCGACATCAATGCCGTTCGTCGGCTCGTCCATGATAAACACGCGGGATTTCGCCGCCAGCCATTTGCCTAAAACGACTTTCTGCTGATTGCCGCCGCTCAGATTTCTGACAATCTGGTTGGGGGTCGGGGTTTTAATGGCTAACGCGTTAATGTAATGATCGCAGGTCGCTTTCTCTTTTCCGCCGTTAATAATGCCGAATTTGCCGATTTTGGGATAGGTTGGCAAGTTAATGTTATGCTTGACCGAAATGCTCTGCGCCAAGCCTTGCCGCCGACGGTCTTCCGGCAGCAGGCTGATTTCATGGTCAATGCTTTTGCGCGGCGTTAATGCTTTCAGCGAGACGCCATTGACGACGATGTCGCCGGAATCAATCGGGTCTGCGCCAAAGAGCGCACGCGACAATTCCGTGCGGCCGGAGCCGACTAAGCCGTATAATCCGACGATTTCGCCCTGACGCACGCGCAGCGAGCAATTTTTCACGCGCCGATTGGTCACATTGTCAACGCGCAACAGATCGTCGCCGATTTTGCGGCTCGGATCGTAGTGATCGTTGCTGATTTCACGCCCGACCATCATCGAAATTAAATCATCTTCGTTCGTCTCCGCAATCGCTTTTTCCCCGACATACGTGCCATCTTTCATGACGGACACGGAATCGCATAATTCAAAAATTTCTTCCATGCGGTGCGAGATGTAAATAATCGAAATGTTCTGCTCCCGCAGCCAGCGAATGACTTTAAAGAGTTCGTCAACTTCGCGGGCGGCGAGTACGGCAGTCGGCTCGTCAAAAATGATAATTTTGGCATTGCGGGACAGCGCGCGGACAATGGCGACCATGCCTTGCTGCGACGCGCTTAAATCGCCGACTTTCGCTACGGGATCAATCGCGCCGGCATATCCGATGCGCTCAAGGATTTCCTGCGTTCCGGCGATTAATCGTTTTTTGTTGAGAATGCCAAACCCGGTTGGGAAGTTGCCCATCATGACATTTTCTGCAACAGTGAGATGATTCGCAAGCACAAGATTTTGATACACTGCGGCAATGCCCAATTGATCGGAGATCAACGGCGTCATTTTTTCAATTTTTTTGCCATGAATGAAAATTTCGCCGCTTTCAAGGGAGTAAGCGCCAGTGAGGATTTTAATTAAGGTGGATTTGCCCGCGCCGTTCTCGCCGACAAGGGCTTTTACTTCGCCGGGTTTCACGGTCAGCGTGACGTTTTTGAGGGCTTTCACCCCGGGAAATTCTTTGCTGATGTTTCTCATCAGCACCGTATAGGTTGCTTCAGCCACGTGCGTACCCTCGCAAAAATAAGGCGTGATAGAAAGAGAGGGGCGTGAGGTGCGCCCCTCTGTGACGATGGCCTGTCTGACTATTTTTGATTCTTTTTGTGGAATTCCACCGGATTCAGGAACTCTTCGGCTGCGCCGGATTTGAACATTTCCTGAGAAATTGCGACGACGCCTGTGTCAATGAACTTCTCCAGCGTTTCGCCTTTGACGGCTTTCATGGCGTATTCGATGCCCATGTAGCCCATTTTCCACGGCTGCTGCACAATCATGAAATCGGTCAGGCCGGTTTTCAGCCCTTCGACTTCCAACGGGCCGGCGTCAACCACAACGGTTGCCAAGTCTTTCTTTCCAGCCATATCCAGCGCGCGAATCGTTTCGTCACCGGTGTACTGGTTGTTGGCGTAAATCCCGGCTAAATCAGGATACGCGGTCAGCAAATTCTGCACGACGGCCAGCGTTTGTCCCTGTCTGCCCTGCGCATCTTGGAAATCTACCACTTCGATCTCAGGATAATTTTTGATTTGTTCCATAAAGCCTTGTTTCCGCCGCTCCAACGAGCCGACGCCGGACATGAACGTCACGCCCGCCACTTTTCCGGCAGCTTTGCCTGTTCTGGCTGTCAAGGCTTCCGCCATTTTGTCTGCCGCAAGTTTGCCGATGGCAACGTTGTCAGAGGCCAAGAACGACAGGTATTTGTCGGTGCTGGCTTGGCTGTCAATCAGAATGACGGGGATTCCGGCTTCGGTCGCTTTTTCGATGCCCGGCACGAGCGCGTCTTCAACGGTTGGCGCTAACACAATCGCCGCCGGTTTATCGCCGATTGCCGTTTCGATAATCGCCACTTGTCTGGCGACATCCGCTTCCGTCGGCGCGGCTTGTGAAATAAACTCTACGCCCAATTCTTCCGCTGCCGTGCGCCCGCCGTCAATCACGATTTGCCAGAAATCAGATTCCGTCGCTTTCACGATGAAATACATTTTCTCTCCCGCAGCGATTGCGTTTCCGGCAGCCAACATCATCATGGCAGCCACCAACAGGACTGACAACCCTTTACGTACCATAATCCAACCTCCAAAGATGAGTGATTAATAATGTAACGTCCGTAACGCATCTTTCTCCATCATCACGCCTCCGCGCTTTGATGAATGCTGATGATAACCTCCTTTTAAAAAGGCATAGTAAATTTGGCAAGAAAAAAATGTAAAATTTTATATTTTATTTAATTTTTACTAAACTTTAACCACATAGCGGGATTTTTCCTCTTTCTTAGGAGGTTTTCACAGGTATTTTCTGCGCATTCAAAATAGTGTACATTGTTAAACTTCGCTTCAACCATCATGAATATCGGTGGGGAATAATGGGAAATATCTCCCACAACGGCGCGAAAATCAGGGGAAAAGCGTTTTCAAAAAACCATCGCCGCCATGACAAATTGCTCTGACGCAGTCGGCGGTTTTTCAAGCGCGAAGCGATCTTATACTGGCAAAAATGAGGCGCGCCGTTTGGCGAAAAGGCTATTTGCGAATCAAATAGGCTGGTAAAAAATAAGGTTTACGCAAAACCTAAGCCGAATTTTTTTACCGCAGAGAGCGCGGAGGGGCGCAGGGCATCGTTGACAAGGCACGGGTTTCTCTGCGTTCTCTGCGGTGAACACATGCGGGGCGGAACGAAAAAGAGGCGCTGCTGCTCGCAATTTGCGGACATGATCTTGGGGAATGCCGCAAGCATTGGGGCAGGGCCTCTTTCTTCTCTCCTGAGAAATTCCCGCCGAGCGACCGCGCTTCCGCCTGAAACGTGAGGAAGACCTTGAGCGCAGCCGGCGCGTTCGCCCGGCTTGTTCACAGCATCGCGGCGGCGATGCCGATTATAATCCATACGGGGTGCAGCCTGCCATCAGGCAAAACATCCCAAACAGAATCGTCATGTACATCATCCAGATCATCATAATATTCGCATCCTTCCAGAAACCTGACAGGTTTTTGAAACCTGTCAGGAAAGATGAACCTCAACGTTCATGCCACATTCGCGTTTCCACGATGCCGCAGTCGCCGACAATGGGCGAGAAGCCGAGAAACCGATGTTTCTTCCGACGCATTCTCTGCGCGGCGCTGCGGGTAAAACAGTATGCTGTCACATCTACGCCCTGAACCCATCCCTCGATGCACGTTTTTTTTCATTTTAATGCCAGGGGGGAAGAGCGGCCTGCCCCGGGACATTCGCCGCGAGGCACGCACGATGTTTGTCTCGTTTTTTGTTGACAGGATAGAGCATAGGAAATCGGGAAAGATTTGTCAATAAAAATTAACATTTGTTAGTTAAATTTTTTCTTTATATTTATTAACAAACGTTAGATATGCATTGCTCTCTTTTTATGCGCTTTGCTTGGCACGCTTGAACATGCAAATTATCGGGGCGCGTTGAAGAGAATTTTTGCAGGCGCTATGCAATTTTCTTGACGAACTTCATTAAAAAATCCATATATGAAAGCCTGTTGAATTTCATTGAAGTATGCTCATTTATTCACTATTTTAGGACAACAGACACAGCAACGACGTTCCGCGAAGAGATCGACATGGCTGTGTCTGCGTCAAATCAGGGAGAGAAGGTATGAAACGACATCGCATCTGGGCTGGGTTGCTTGGTGTGTTGGTTTGCTGCGTCAGCATGATGGGGAGCATTGCCGCCCGCGAGGCCGCCGCAGAAGTGACGCTTACATTTTGGCACACGATGAACGAGAAAGAAACGCCAACCTTGTTAAGCATTGTCGAAGAATTTCAGCAGGCGCACCCCGATATTAAGGTAAACGTTGAATACGTGCCGTATGGCGACGCGCAAAGCAAATTCGAAATCGCGGCGCAAACCGGCGCAGCGCCCGATATTATGCGGTCAACCGTCATTTGGGTGTGCGGTTTTGCTGATGCCGGGTATCTGCTCCAACTCGATGACTATATCAGCGCGGAAGAAAAAGCCGATTACCTGCCTGTCGCGATGGCGTATAATATTTATCAAGGCAAAATCTGGGGCATTCCGCAAGTAACTGATGTCGTGGCGCTGCTCTACAATAAGCGGCTGCTCAAGGAAGCCGGTCACGAAAATCCGCCGGTCACGCTGGCCGAAATGGAGCAGGTTGTCGCCGATGTCAAAACGAAACTTGGCATTGAAGGCTTTTACATGCGGGGCGATGCGCATTGGTTCCTCGCATTTTTATGGGCATTTGGCGGCGAATTATTTGATGAACAGCGCAATATTTACATTAATAACGAACATTCGTTACAAGCGCTGGAATATTTCGTCAGCCAGAAAGATAAACTGTTCCCCGGCAACACGGATTTTGCGAACGATTATAATGATGCCATGACGCTCTTCAAAGAAGGGAAAGTCGCGATGATTCTTAACGGCCCCTGGGCAACAGCGGATATTCTGACCGGCAAGGAATTTCAGGATGCGGCCAATCTCGGCGTGGCGGTTTTTCCTAAAGGGCCAGATGGACATCAAGGATCGCCGGTTGGCGGGCAAAATTATGTCATTTCCGCCGACACAAAATATCCAAAAGAGGCGTATGAATTTATCCATTTCATCAATCAACCGAAATATCAGGTGCGGTTTGCCGTGCAGAATAATCTCCTCCCGCCGCGCCTTTCGATCTATGAAGACCCTGAGGTAAAATCCAATCCGATTATTCAAGGCTTCTTAGCGCAGATGAAATTAGGCAGAAATCGCCCCGTTATCCCTGAAGGCGCGGTGATTTACACGCACCTGACGCCCAATATTCGGGCGGCATGGCGCGGAGAAAAGACGCCGAAACAGGCGCTGGATGATATTGCCGCCACCTGGAAAACGTTGTTGCAGAAAGAATAACGCACGATGAAAAAGCCGTCCTCCGGTCTTGCCTCATTGAAGACCGGGGACGGCCTGATGACGCGAGGCGCATGCAAAGAATTATTCGAAACTTGACGATTAAATCCCAATTGTTGGGCGGGTTTCTTTTAGTGACGCTCTTGCCGATCCTCATGGTGTCGGCGATTGCGTATTGGCTCATTAAAGGCTCAGTCGAAAGCAGCGCGGTGCTGCTGATTCAGGACATTCTCAGCCAGATCGGCCAAAGCCTCGGCAAAGAATTTCAGGACGTGGATAACATGTCCATCAAATTGTACAGTCATCCTGACTTGCTTCGAATTATCGGCAAAGATGGCCCAATCTCGACCAGCGAGCATGATGAAGACAACGCCATCGTATTAAGCCTCCTGACCGAAATGACGCGTTCCAAAATCGGGCTATTTATCCAGGTGTTCGATTTTATCCGCCGCGCTGACGTGCTAAAAGAAGGGGTGGGGCTTTTTACCAGTTATGAGACCTCAACCTTTGTGCAGTGGCAGCCTTTGCAGAAAGATCTTCTGTTTCAACGCGCCTTAGAAAAAAAAGGAAAAGAGAGCGTCCTCGGCCATTTATCCGCAGAATCGTGGACATTTGCCGAACAATTTTTAGTCATGCTGCGCGTTATGAATCGCGGGCAAATTATTCCGGGCGCGATTCCGAGCCAAAGCATGGTGCGCATCAGCAAAACGCCGATTGGCATGATTCTCATCTGCATCCGAGAAAAAGAGTTGCGCAATATTTACATGCATTCCACCCTTGTTGAAAACGGCGACATGTATCTCATCAATCGCGATGGCGAAGTGCTGACCTCTTCTGATGAACGCGCTCTTCAGCCTCCGTTTCTGTCGCCAATCTCTCTCGCGCATTTTCGGCAATTCGCGGAGCAAACGCGCGGCTATCAGTGGATTGAACACGAGCAGACGCCGTATCTGCTGAGTTTTCAAGTTGTTCCGCAAAAAAACCTCCTTCTGTACACGCTTCAGCCGAAAATCAGCGTGATGAAAGATTTCTATTTTCTGCGGAACGGCCTGTTTTTAGTGACCGGCATCGGCGTGTTTATCGCGGTTTGCGTCGGATTGCTCATTTCCACATCGCTTACCAGGCCGATTACCGCGCTCACCCGCTCGATAGAATATGTGAAACAGACCGGGTATGCATTCGAAAATCAGGACGTGCCGCAAAAAATTCGCGGCGCGTTAAACGGGTATATCAGCGCGAATAATGAAATCGGTATCATGGCGGATGCCTTTGAAACCATGATTGGCGAATTAGAAATCGCCAAGCAGCATCTGCGCGATAAAGAACGCCTCCAGCGCGAAATGGAGCTTGCCCGGCATATTCAAACCGCGCTACTGCCTGAGCATGTGGCGAATCTGCATCCCGATTTTGCTATCGCGGCGATTATGATTCCGGCGGAAGAAGTCGGCGGCGATTATTACGATTTGACCTTTGACAAAGAAGGAAATCTCTGGTTCGGCATCGGCGACGTGTCCGGGCATGGCGTCACGCCCGGCTTGATTATGATGATGGCGCAAACCATCCATGTCACGATCACGACCAATTTTCACGTGACGCCGAGCGAAGTGGTCATCATGGCGAATAAAGTCTTGTATAAAAATCTGCACGAACGCCTGAAAGCCGACCATTTCATGACGTTTACCACGTTGAAATATTTGGGCGGCGGCCATTTTCAATACGCTGGCGAGCATCTTGATCTGATTGTTCACCGCCGCGCGCAACATGTGTGCGAAACGCTGCACACAGAGGGGTGCTGGCTGAATTTTCTCCCTGATATTTCCGAATACGCATGCAACGCTGAATTTGACATGGAGATTGACGACACGCTGTTTTTATACAGCGATGGCCTGACAGAGGCGCAATCGCCCGACGCGAAAATTTTCGGCGACGCGCGTTTTATCGAATCCATCACGCGCCATGCCGATGCCGCCGATGTGACAAAAATTCGTCAAGCGATTCTCGATGACGTGCTGGCGTGGGCGAATCAGCGCCGCGACGATGACATGACGCTGATGGTCATCCGCCGCATCAAATAACGAAACGCGCCTCAAAAATTACCATTACCGGAAAAAATAACGCGCATGACGCTTGACACAAGCGGTCACCGGCAGATACGTAACGTGAGCAGGAACGATGCGTCAGCGATGATCAATCATGTCATGAATTTTCAGAATCGCCGTTTTTTGAAACGCGGCGGTTCTTATGGGTGAACATTATGGGAAAACGTCAGGTCTATGCGGATAATAACGCGACGACAAAAGTAGATGAGCGCGTGGCGCAGGAGATGCTCCCGTATTTGAGCGAATATTACGGCAATCCGTCGAGCATGCATTCGTTCGGCGGGCAGGTTGAGAAAAAATTAACGGACGCGCGGGAACAAGTCGCCGCGCTGCTGAATGCCGAACCAACCGAAATCATTTTTACGAGTTGCGGCACGGAAAGCGATAACATGGCGATTCACAGCGCGTTAACCGCCACCCCCGAAAAACGGCATATCGTCACGACGAAAGTTGAGCATCCGGCGGTGCTGAATTACTGCAAGCAGCTTTCCAAGCGCGGCTACAGCGTTACGTTCCTCTCCGTTGACCGGCAGGGCATGCTGGATATGAACGAAGTCTATGAATCCATTCACGATGACACGGCGATTGTTTCGATTATGCACGCCAATAACGAAACCGGCGTGATTTTTCCGATTTACCAAATCGGCAAAATCGCCAAAGAAAAAGGCGCGTTGTTCCATACCGACGCCGTGCAGACCGCCGGGAAAATTCCGCTTGACCTGCAAAAGCTTGAAACGGTGGACATGCTCGCGCTTTCCGGCCATAAATTTCACGCGCCGAAAGGGATTGGCATTTTGTATGTCCGGCGCGGCACGAAATTCCGGCCGCTGCTTGTCGGCGGGCATCAGGAACGCGGTCGCCGCCCCGGCACGGAGAATACGGCGTCCATCGTCGCCATCGGCAAAGCGGCAGAATTGGCGCAAGCCGCGCTGGACGATGAATTGACCCGCGTGAAAGGGATGCGCGACCGCCTTGAGCGCGAGTTGTTGGCGAGGATTCCAGATGCGCAGGTCAACGGCCATCCGACGCAGCGCACGCCGAACACGCTGAACATCAGCTTTCAGTATGTCGAAGGGGAAGCGATTTTGCTGATGCTGAGCGAAGCGGGCATTGCGGCGTCATCCGGCTCGGCCTGCACGTCCGGCTCGCTGGAGCCGTCGCACGTGCTGCGGGCGATGGGCGTGCCGTTCACCGCCGCGCATGGCTCGGTGCGTTTCAGCCTCAGCCGCTTCAACACCGACGACGATATTGAGGATATTATCACCCAACTTCCGCCGATTATTCAGCGATTGCGCGAGATTTCCCCGTTCGGGCAGAACAAAGAAACCCCATATTGAACAGATCACCGCAGAGGCGCGGGGGTGGGGGGTTGTGAGCGCCCAACCCCCCCCCGCGGGGAAAAAAGAATATAAGAGAGGGGTGTTTTTCGTCTAAGGT
>CAZCGG010000002.1:0-8695 GCA_964498135.1 uncultured Candidatus Moduliflexus sp. | reverse complement strand
AGTTCCCCCCGTTGGGAAAAAAAAAACAACCACCTATTACCACCCCCCCCCCCTGGGGGGGGTTTGCGGGTTTTCCCCCCCCACCCCCGCGCCTCTGCGGTAAATACGCGCTCCCCGTAGTTTTTTCCGCTAAAAGGTTGACAACATCGCCCGCCTCCAAAACGCTTGCATGCCATGACGTAACCGAAACCGACATCAACTTGCATTTCCGCCAACGTTACGGAAATTTTACCATCAGGACTTACGCACCCCATCCCCTGCCCTCCCCTCAAATCAGGGGAGGAAGACAACAGAAAAATATTTCCCTCCCCTGATTGAGGGGAGGGTTGGGTGGGGTCTGCGTAAGTCCTGACTATAAAAGGCCATTATGAGCCATTCAGGAAAAACGTTAGCCGCAAACCTTTACAATCCTCATGAACAGAGCAAAGACGTGCTGATTGGACGATTCGTCGCCCGGCAGCCCCTTTTTCAGGACATCTATCAGCTTGTCCGACACGACGACATGACGCCGCCCGTGCAGCACATTCTCATCGAAGGGCAGCGCGGCATGGGCAAAACGACGCTGCTGCTCCGCTTGGGATATGAAATCGAGAACGACGCCGCGCTGACGGCGCAGCTAATTCCGATTGTGTTGAAAGAAGAGGCGCATTACGGCATCCGCCGCCTGTTTCATCTTTGGGAAACCGTCGCCGTTGAATTGGAGCGCAAACAGCGCGAATTTGCCGGATTATCGGCGCAGATGCTCGCGGCGTACAGCGACGGCACGAATTACGAGCCGCTCTGTTTCGACATCTTAACGCAGGCGCTTGAGGCGCATTCCCGCAAAATCATCCTGTTCGTGGACAATTTCGGCGAATTGCTGCGGAATCTCACCTTGTGGGAACAACTCCGGCTCTGTCAGATTTTAGGGACAAGCCCGATGCTGCGCATTGTCGCCGCGTCCGCCGTCGCGCTCGAAACCTTTGCCCGCGAAGCCGAGCCGTTGCTGCCCTTGTTTCAGCGCGTCCGCTTGGAAGGGCTGAACAAGGAAGAAACTCACGCCCTGCTGCTTGAATTGGGCAAAGCGTCCGGCGAAGAATCGGTGATTCGGAACATCCTGAACCGGCAGCCGGGGCGCGTCGAAAGCCTGCGCCTGCTGACTGGCGGCGTGATTCGCACTATCGTGTTGCTGTTCGATATTTTCACGGATCAGGAGGACAGCAGCACGTTAGCGGATTTGGATCAGACGCTTGACCGCGTTACGCCGCTTTACAAGAGCCGCATGGACGATTTGACGCCGTTGCAGCGCGAAGTCGTCAACACGATTGCGCTCGGCTGGGAAGCGATGAGCGCGGAAGAAATCGCCCAAAAAGCGCGGCTGAGCCTCGAAGAAGTCGCGCAGGCGGTCGAAGACCTGACGCGCGTATTTTTGATTGACGCGGCGCAATCGGAAGCGTCCGCGCCGCTCTATCGCCTGAAAGAGCGCTTTTTCAATATCTGGTATCTGATGCGCCTGACTTCCGGCGCAAGTCAAGAGCGCGTCGTCTGGCTTGTGCATTTTTTGGAAAATTGGTACAACGCCGCCGAACTCACGCAGCACGCGCAACGCCATATTTTGGCGGTCGCCGAGGGCGAATATCAGGCCAAAGCCGCCCTGTATCTGACGGAGGCGTTCGCCCGATCCGGCCAATTAGACGCGGAAACCGAGCATAAAATGATCGCGGTGACGCGCCGCCTGCTGGAAGCGACCGACTTGCCGCTTGCCGCCGAGCTTTCGCGTTCCGACAAAGAACTGCTTGCCGAAGGCGACAACTTGTACCAACAGGAACAATTCGGCGCGGCGATTGAAAAATATCAGGCCATGAAGCGCAAACACGCCAGCATCAATTTCAAGATCGGCTACGCATTCAGTCGGATTGGGCGGCATCAGGACGCGGAAACTTATTTTCTGCGGGCGATGCGGGGCAATCACGTTGACGCGCTGATTCAACTCGGCCATCTCTATTCGCGTCAGCTTTTCGACGCGAAAAAGGCGGAAAAATATTATCAAAAAGCAGTGGAAAAAGGCCGTCCCGACGCCTTGCTGCATCTCGGCAAATTCTATCATTGGATTCGCAAAGACGCGGCGAGCGCGGAGCAGTGCTATCTCGACGCGATTAAAGAGGGGCAGGTGCGTGCGAAAGTCCTGCGTTCCGGTAGTTTTTCGCTCAAAGGGCTGAAAAGCTATCTCGTGACCGCGATTCGCGGGGAGACGGAGGACGCGGAACGCTACAACATCGAGGATTTCCCCGGCGCGAAGCAGGATTATTTGGAATTAATCGAGCAGGCCGCCGCCGAAGCGATGTTTCAGCTTGGCAATCTGTATGCTGACGTGAAGGAGCATCACGCGCAGGCCGAATCGTATTACGCGATGGCCGCCGAGGCCGGGCATGTCGGCGCGATGGTGACGTTAGGCGAATTCGCCCAATCCGCGCTGAACGACCTGAACAAGGCGGAAAAATATTATCAGATGGCCGCCGAAAAAGGGGACGTTCACGCGATGGTCAATCTTGGCCTGCTGCATCACGAGACGCTGAAAAATAGCGCGAAAGCGGAGCAATATTACGCGATGGCCGCCGAACGCGGGGACACGCTGGCGATGAACGGCCTCGCGTGGCTCTATTTTCAGGAACATCGCCAGAAAACGGCCGCGCTGGAATACGCCAAGCGCGTCGTCGGCGCAAACAGAAACATGTACACGGCGCACACCGCCGCGTGCATTTATCTCTGGAATGACGACGGCAACGAGGCGTCGGATTTGGCGGAGATGTTCCTCGCGCCGGACGCGCTGAAAACGATGGAGCCGGACGCATTGCTGTATCTGCTGCTGTTGTTGGCAAAAGAGCGGTATCAAACGGCCTACGATTATTTTCAGCAGCGCGGCGCCGCGCTGCGCGACCGGTTTGCGCCGGTCTATTACGCGCTGCTGTCGCTTGCGGGCGAGGGCGAATTCCGCAAATGTCCGCCGGAATTGGACGCGCCGGTCAACGATATTCTCCGGCGCGTGGAGCGCATGGCGCGGGAATATGCGTAGCGGCTGGTTGTGAAATGGCGCGAAACGGGCAGCCTGAATCAGGCTGCCCGTTCTGTTTTTTGGCAGGATTTATTAGACCTCTTGCATAAGTCGTTTTTAACCCGTCATCCCGTTCGCCCTGAGCCTGTCGAAGGACGGGTGTAGGAAGTCTTCATCCGCCCTTCGACAGGCTCAGGGCGAACGGGAGGGACTTTTGCAAGAAGTCTATTGCTTATTGAACACCGCGAAAACCTCATCGCCAGCCCGCAGATATTCCAAGCCGGTCAACGTCTGCCCCTGCGCATTGCGCCACCCCGCAAAGGCCGAGCCGGTCGTCGGCGTCGCCGTGACAGTCTGCGTGACACCTGACGCGACCGGAATCTGCATGACGCCGCACGACGCGGAACAGACGGAATTGCCGATTGTCACCGCGCCGCTCCCTGTGCCGGTTTTCCAGATCGTGATCATGTTGGCTTGGTACCGCTGCGGCGATTGGAGATACGCCGCCGCCTTCCAGCCCGTCGCCGGAAGATAGGTCTGCTCGCTGACCTTCTCGCCGCCCGCATTCAGCCGCCAAACCCGCCCGCGCCCATTCGTCGTGTTGCGCCACAGCAGCGTCGCCGTGCCGTCGGCATACCGCGCGTAATTCACCGCAATCCATCCCGCCGCCGGGCGGAGATAAGTAGCCTCGCTCAGTTTCTGCCCCTGCGCGTTCAACATCCAGACGCGCGCGCGTCCGTTCGTCGTATTGCGCCACAGCAGCGACATCGTGCCGTCGGCCTGACGCTGATGATTCATCGCAACCCATCCTGTCAGCTTGCCCAAATTCTTTTCGCTGATTTTCACTCCGTCAGCATTCAGCTGCCAGAGTTTCGCGCCGCCCGTGCCGTTCATCCAGAGCAGCGTCGCCGTTCTGTCGCCCTGCCACTGATAACTTGCGGCTTTCCATCCGCTCAACGGCCCATAGATGTACTGAGAAAGGAGCGCGCCGTTCGCCGCGCGGCGCTGCGCCATGCCCCGGCCATTCTTGGCATTCCGCCACAGCAGCGTCGTCGCGCCGTCTTCATACCACTGCGCATGAACCGCCTGCCAATTCGCCGCCGCGCTGACCGCCTGCGTTTCCAGCATTTGTCCGGTTGTCGGATTGATGCTCCAGAATTGCGCTTGCCCAGCCGTGCCTTTGTTCCAGACCAGATGCGGCTGCAAGGTTTCAATGGTGATGTCATCATAAATGACCGCGCTGTTCGGCGTTTTGCTGTAGAGATTGATTCCCATCACTTCGTCATGCGTCAGCGCGACGGTGGCCGTCAGTTGCTGCCATTGTCCATTGCCGGGCAGAATCTGCGTGCCGACATGCTCGTAAGGCGCACCGTAGTTCGTGTTGGCGTCGCCGAAGAAGAGACGGCATTCCTCGCCCGTATCCGCTAAACACCAGGCGCGGACGCGGTACGTCGCGCCGCCCGGAAACACGCCGGACAGCCGATAAAAACTATCCGCATTCGAGGTGTCGTAGGAAATTTTCAGCCCCATACCGGTGCGGCCGGTCGTCAGATTTGCATTCTCCGTGCCGCCCCAGAACGCATACGCCTGCTCAAAATCGCCATTGCAGATCGCGCGCTCTGGACACGCGGCAAGCGGCTGAATCGCCACATCATCATACGCGACCGCGCTGCCCGGCGTCGGCGCATACAGATAGACGCTCAGAATTTCCGGCTTATCCAGATAGAGTTCGGCGGAAATTTTCTGCCAGCCGCCGGTTCCGGCGAAAAATCGCCGCGTTTCGCGCTGATACGCGGGCGGATTATATAAGGGATTCGCATCGCCGAGATAGAGGCCGCATTTCGTCCCAACCGCCGCTTTGCACCACGCCGTGACTTGATACCATTGGCCTGCCGGAAAAACGTTATCCGTCAGCGTCGCGCTCGGTTTCATGAATTGAGAGGTATCGCTGTTCTTGCTGTCCGATCTTACCAACAGACCGAAGCCCGTGCGCCCAAACGTCAATTCGGCATTCTCCACGCTGCTCCATTGCGTCAACCCCTGCTCGAAATTACCATTGCACACGGATTTTACGGCACAGTCCGCCGGAATGGTAAAAAGCGCAGCCATCGTTTTCGCAGCGTTCATCGTGACCGCACACGCCCCCGTGCCAGCGCAGCCGCCGAGCCAGCCCGCAAACGTCGAGCCAGTAACCGGAGTCGCTGTTAATGTTACGCTTGTTCCTTCGGGGTAGGTTTCTGCGCAGTCCGTTCCACAGGAAATGCCTGCCGGTGAACTGCTGACCGCTCCAATACCTTCGCCGGTTTTCGTCACTACCAAGGCATGCATAGGTACGATAGCAACGGTATAATCTTCGGTTTCGCCGTAGCTGTATGTGGCGCATGGCGACACCACGCTACCATAACTCAACGTCACGCGCATTCTGGCCTTTCCAATCGTCGCGTCCGTTGGAACCACGATAATCCCGCTATAGACGTGCGTTCCTGCAAACGCAAAACTGCCTAAACTGAACGCCTCGCCTGCATCCAGAAAATCTTTATCTTGATTGAAATCAAACCAAACATTCACGTATTCTGTAAAACTTGCAGTGGTCGAGCCGGTAATGGAAAGCGTATATGACGAGTTCCGCGTCAACGAGGTGAACACGCTGCCGGTAAAATCGCTATAGGAGGTGCCGGTGGAGGTTTTATCGCCGATATTTAACTGGACCCGGCTGATCCATTCCATGTTAGCATCGTAGCTCTTCGAGACACAATATGTGCCACCAGTTGACGTAAACGTCGCGGTGACGTTTTTCGCGCTGGTCATACTGAGGACACACGCTCCCATCCCGGTGCAATTACCCGACCAGCCTGTAAACGTCGAACCGTCCGCCGCTGTTGCGGTCAACGTGACACTGGTGTCGGTAAGATAGGCTTCCGTACAATCCGTACCGCAGGAAATTCCGACGGGAACGCTTGTGACCGTGCCTAAGCCTGTACCAGTTTTGGTGACCGTCAAGATATACTGCGTTATCATCGCAGTACCGGTATAATTCTGGTCAGTTCGATTGGTCGTGACATTTATATAAAAACGACTGCCCGGATTGAAGATATAGCTGGTTTTCTGCGGTGTGGCTGGGCCAGACCACCCCGACAAGACCGACGCGGTATAATAGCCATTGGCGTCGGTGGTCGGATTGTTGGGTAAGCCATCCATGACGACGCCTGCGATGCCAGCATTGCTTGATGTGAGAACGTAACCTGAAATAGTCTTCGATGACAAGCATTGCATTGGTTTATTCATTTCCGTAGCATTCACGGCATTCTGCACTTGCTGGCAATCGCTTGAACTATATCCCAAATTGCCACATGCTTGGATCAAGGCATCATAAAGATCAGCGTAATTCGATGCAGAGGTCAACAGATTCGTTTGAACTTCGTAAAACAGGGCAGCCACTTTAGAAATTCCTAATCCCGTAATGGTGTAGCCGTTAAATGTATCGCCATCAGTAAGGAGATAGGCGGCTTTATTTCCAACCCCGCTGTTCGTATGAACCCCGCCATTATCTCCATTGCTGCAGGTATAAAAAGTCGAGTTTATGCGATCAGGATTATTGTATTGCGTAGGATTTTTCATGCTGCGGATAGCGCCATAACCTGTAATATCCTCCCCCATCAGCCAACGCACCGCATCGCTATCATTACCACCATACCCAACCCCATGTCGGTTAGTGTTCCATTGGTCAACAAATTCTCCCCAAATATCAGAGAGTGATTCGTTAATTGCGCCGGATTGATAATAGTAAAAGAGATTTGATTCATACGATGTCACGCCATGCGTTAATTCATGGGCCACCACATCATCCGCAAAAGGATAGCCATAGGCATCCCCATAGACTATGACACCTTTTTCATCATCCCAACCAGCATTAGGGTACGGACTTGTCGGGTTATTTGGATCACGATAATGCACAGATGATCTAATTGCCATGCCATCATTGTCAATGCTATTTCTATTATGTAGCTCATAATAAAAATCATAGGTATCGCCCGCGTAATCATGGGCATGATCAGCATGAGCTTCACCAATAGCTCCTTGCCCTTCAGAACGAACTAAAAGATGAAATGGATCTGTTGTGCTTTGGGCATCATAGGTCAGCCGCTCGCGAGCAGAAGGAATTTGATTAAAATGTAAAACCACATGCCCTTTCTGAGCATCAATGAGAACCAATTCTTTGATCAAAGAAAATTGCGTCCGTTGCGTCACATCCATACGCCAGACCAGCGTATTTTCTGATTGACCTGGCGCTCCCAGTATGACCGGGTTATAAATCCACAAAGCGGGTTCGCTAACGATAAGAATGGCACTGCTCAGGTTATATTGGCGAGCGATTGCTTGTAACGCGGTTTGTTTGGCCGTTTCCTCCGTGATCATGGGTGTAGTATTCACATCCATATCCGGTAACGTCTCGCCATTGATTGAAAGGAGGTTCTGGTTGGCATCCAGGTTGGTAATCAATTCCGCGCCTAACACCGGAATTCCCTTGTGCAATTGTTGAAAGCGCACATTCGAACGCCCACGATTCGCCGGTTTGCTTCTCATCAATTTCAGTTCTTTGGCTTGATCTTTGAGCCCGAACAGATTACCATGTATTGCAAGAAAAGATCGAGAAGCATGTTCCGGCGATGTGCCGGGAGGAAGGGCTTTAGGCTGCTGAATCGCCTGCCCGCGTTCTGCATTAAGAAAGCGGACTGTGCCGGTGTTGGCAGAGCGTATTATGTTCAGACTTTTCGCGTCAAAGGATTTGGCAGGCAAGCGTAACGGCTCTTCTGCATTAGATTGTGCTGCGAAACTTTCCAATCTTCCCAAAGTCAATGACAGCAATGAGATCAATAATACCACGATATATCTTTGATAGCGTTTCATTGTTACTCCTTCTGTTCTTGTCTTTGATTTGAATAGATAACGCTTTGAAAACATTTCATAGAGGCGTTTAATTAAACGCCCTTGAGAAAATAAATATTTTATTATGCTCATTAAGCGTTAAGGATTGTCAACAAATTTTTCCGCGTCCGCCCGGCAATTCCTCGCAACGCCCTCGCAGGGGCGCGCTCTCCGCGCCCTTTTATTTTTTGCGCAAACATCCATTGGGGCAGATCTGCCCCATTTGTAGTGATAATGGGCGTTTTCTGGCGGGTGGGAATAACGGGCGTTTCATGTAAGGGCGTTCTAATGAACGCCCTTACTGCCAAAAATCGAAATCGTTTCATGCGCCGATCCGTTCCTTGATGCGCCGTCGCTGTTCGCGTAATTGCTGTAACCGCGCAATCGCAGGAATCGGATGCTGAAGCTGGCGTTGATACGCCGCGTCCGATAACGCGCCGCAATTTCTTCGGGGCTTGCGCCATCGAGGTAATCTCCCAGCACCGTCTCGATGCCGACTCGCGTCCCGTGAATCCGAATGTCGTCTCGATCCAAAAAATTGAAATACTGTTCTAATTCCATCGCCTTCCTCCTTGATAATCTCCGCGTTCAAGTCAAAACACGCCTGCCAATCTTTTGATCTTCACAGCGCATTTATAGGTTGTCAAGCAGATATTTTCTCAAAATTCAGGCGGTGTTGTATTCATGGTGTTACGGGGAGATTGCGCTAAACGGGTTGATAATCGTCACCGTTTTGTC
>CAZCGG010000001.1:67774-74575 GCA_964498135.1 uncultured Candidatus Moduliflexus sp. | reverse complement strand
AATAATGCCCGATGAGGTTTGACGCGCCGTAATTGCTGATATAGACGGCAAACGCTGTTTCAGAAATGATCGTGAACAGGATTGACCAGAACATCCAGCGATAAATCACCGGCTCGAATTGCGCGCGATGCCGCGAAATCGCCCACAAGTCACCCGCCAGAATCAGGCAAATGAGATATTCGCTGACGATTTTGAACGTCGTTTGTCCTTGCCCTTCAATAAAGCAGATCGGGAAGATTTTCCATGTGAAAATCGAAAGAACGGAGATCGCGGTCAAGGCGGTGTATGCGGCGAGCGTCCAATATGGCCTGACCGCGCGTCTGCCCGGCAGAAACAGCAGCGCGACGAGCAGCGTCACGCTTTCCATGTAGCGCGCCACGAGCCAGAGTTGGTTGGCGTAGTAGTCGTAATCCGTGAAAATCGGCATACCGTGATACGACAGGGTATGCAGCAAATCTACGCCGCCGATGAAAAAATAGGCAATCGCAATGAACGTCAGATAGCCGTTTTCGATGTATTGGCGGGAATTCCAGGCGATCATGAACATCGCCCACGCCACGACGATGCTGAAGAGTTCGGCCAAGGTGTGAAATAACAGATAATGATGCGTATGGTAGAGAAAATACAACCCCGCCGTCAGCGTGATTCCGGCGAAAATGCTGAGCCGCGACGATGCCGCGTTTGCGCATTGGTTTGCGTTGATCATAACTGTTGCTCCCCGTGTAATTTCCGCTGACTTCCGTTCGCCCTCAACCTGCCAAAGGGCAGGTTTCCGCATGCCGCCCCGGTTAAGTCATTACAATTTGTTTTGTTGTATTTTTCACGCTAAGCCCGCTCAGATCGCAAAGGTGGTCACAGATGGCCTTTGCGAGCTTCGCGGGCTTGGCGAGAATTCGAAATTACTTATGGCGAAAAACAGATTGGAATATCTTTTAATCTCTGTCAATAAGAATGGCAAGAAAATTGCGCGAGAAACAGGCGAGGAATCAACGCGGAAAAAAGATGACGCCCCTTTCCCGCAGAAAAGGGGCGTTTCGGGCATTTAGGCCGCCAAGCCTTTCGACAGCATGTAATACATTTCATTCCACCGCAACTCTTTTTTCAGGCTCGAAACGGTGGTGTCTTTGCCGATCAGCACGAATTCCACATCCGCCATTTCCGCGAAATCTTCGAGTTGTTCGGCGGTCACGCATTGGCTGAAACTCGTGTGATGCGCCCCACCGGAGAGAATCCACGAGGCCGCCGCCACCTTCAAATTCGGGCGCGGCATCCAGACCACGCGCGCGACCGGCAATTTCGGCAGCGGCGCGTCCGGCGGCACGACATCCACTTCATTCACCAGCAGCCGGAAGCGGTTGCCCATATCGAGCAGCGACGCATTCAACGCCGCGCCGGGCGCGACGTTAAACACCAACCGCGCCGGATCCGCCTTGCCGCCGATAGAAAGCGGGTGCATCTCCAATGACGGCTTGCTTTCCGCAATCGAGGCGCAGACTTCGAGCATGTGCGCCCCCAAGACTTTCATGCCGTTCGGGGCGAGATGATAGGTGTAATCTTCCATGAACGACGTGCCGCCTTTCATGCCGGTCGCCATCACTTTCATCGTCCGCAGCAGCGCGGCGGTTTTCCAATCGCCTTCGCCGCCGAAGCCGTAGCCGTCCGCCATCAGCCGCTGCACGGCCACGCCCGGAAGCTGCGCCAAACCGTACAAATCTTGGAAATTGGTGGTAAAGCCTTTGAACCCGCCCGCTTCCAAAAACGCCCGCATGCCAAGCTCAATCCGCGCCGAGTCGCGCAGCGCATTGCGCTGGCTGCCGCCCGCCCGCAACGATTCGCCGACCGCGTATTGCGCATCGTATTCCGCGACTAACCGGTCAACTTCGGCATCGGTCACGCCGTTCACGTATTGCACGAGTTCGCCGACGCCGTAGCCGTTCACCGAATAGCCGAGCCGAATCTGCGCTTCGACCTTATCGCCTTCCGTGACCGCGACTTCGCGCATATTGTCGCCGAACCGGGCGATTTTCATCCCTTGCGAATCGTGCCAGCCGCACGCTGCGCGCGCCCATGCGCCGAGGCTTTTCTGCGCGTCTTCGTCCTGCCAGAAGCCGACGATGACTTTGCGCGCCCGGCGCATCCGCGTGCCGATAAAGCCGAATTCGCGGCAGCCGTGCGCGGATTGGTTCAGATTCATGAAATCCATGTCAATGCTGTCCCAGGGGATGTCGCGGTTGAATTGCGTGTGCAGATGGGCAAACGGCTTTTGCAGCGTTTTCAGCCCGGCAATCCACATCTTCGCGGGCGAGAACGTGTGCATCCACGTGACGATGCCGACGCAATTTTTATCGGCGTTCGCGGCGGCGCATAATTCATAAATCGCGTCCGGCGTCGTGAGGACGGGCTTGAAGACTACTTTCACCGGAATATTGGGCGAATTGTCTAACGCCTGCGCGATCTTCTGCGAGTTCTCCGCGACCTGCCGGAGCGTCTCCTCGCCGTATAAATGTTGGCTGCCTGTGGCGAACCAGATGGTAAATTGTTTGAGACTGTTCATGTGTTGTTCCTCGTGGTGATGGCGCATGTTTCGCATGTTTCCGACATTGGAACGCCCTGCGGAACATCAGCGCGGTTGTGTTATTTTATGGTTCGACTTCGCTCACCATGACCGGTTATTCTGACATGAACGGTCATCCTGAGCGAAGTTCCGGTCATCCTGAGCGAAGTCGAAGGATGTTATTATTTATGCTATTTTTGGCCGTAATACGCATTCGGGCCGTGTTTTCGCAGATAATGCTTCTGCAAGACGTAGTCCGGCAGCGGCGGACATTCGGGGCGAAGTTGCAGCGTGCCGAGCGCCATCTGCGCGACTTTTTCCAGCACGACGCTGTTTTTGACCGAATCTTCCGGCGATTTGCCCCACGCAAACGGCGCGTGTCCGGCGACCAAAACGGCGGGCATTTCTATCGGATTGATGCCGCGAAACCGCTCGATAATGACCGCGCCGGTGTTGCCTTCGTAATCGTCTTGCACTTCGGCTTCAGTTAAAAAGCGCGTCAAAGGAATCGTGCCGTAGAAATGATCGGCGTGCGTCGTGCCGAAACATGGGATTTCCCGACCGGCCTGCGCGAACATGACCGCATGCTCGCTGTGCGTGTGCGTGATGCCGCCGATGCCGTCAAAGGCTTTATAGAGGGCGAGATGCGTCGGCGTGTCGGAGGACGGATTGAGGCGGCCTTCGACGATTTTTCCGTCCAAGTCAAGCACCACCATGTCGTCGGCCTGCATCGCGTCATACGAGACGCCGCTCGGCTTAATCACGACCAGCCCTTGCTGGCGGTCAATGCCGCTCACGTTGCCCCATGTCAGCGTGACTAAGCGATAGTTGACCAAATCTACATTCGCTTTCCAAACCTGTTCTTTTAATGTTGAGAGCATCTAATTGTTTTGATGCGAATTTTCTGCCCTGAAAATGCGGCGGGACGCGATCTCCAGATGTGAAAACATCTGTCTGTATTCCGTCGCCCTTTCAGGGCGGAAAATTCATCTTTCCTTTTGTTTATGAGTTGTTATTGTTCATCGGCGTTCTTCTTCATCGTGATTGGCCGAATTGGTGAACCACTCGGTTAATAATTGAAACCGGTTGATAACGTTCGTGACCGGTTTGTAAATGTAAAAATAATGCGCGCGCGGCGACGGCTCGACGGCGCGAACCTCCTGAAATCGCTTTCTGAACGCGAGCAGCGTCGCCAAGCGAATCAGCGCGGAGAGCAGGAAAATGACCTCGTAATGGCCTGCCAGCAAGAAATTTAACGGAAGATGCGGCGTCACGTTGGTGAGATAGCCGCCGAGCAGCGTCCCGCCAAACGCAAACAGGTTCATCAGCGTGTTGAAATACGCGCTGATTTTGGCGATTTCGTGACGCGGCATCGCGTCAAATTGGTAATTCAGAATGGCTAAGTTCATTCCGGCCAACACGAAGCCAGTGAAACCTTGCAACAGCAGCAAGACATAAAAATTTCTGAACACGAGCCAGCAGAGGGCGATCAGCGGCAAGGCGCGCGTCGTGACTTTGAGAATGCGATAACTGCCGTACCGGTCGGAAAGCGGCCCCCAATAGGCCATCGCGGAGAACGAAATCAAGATGCGGATCGTGCTGAGCATGCTGAATCTCATGTAATCGAGACGCAGAGTTTGCAGCGCGTACACATTGATAATCGGCTCCATGATGTTGATGGCGAACGCCATGCAGAAATTGAACAAGGCAAATCGCCCGAAATTCGAATGCGTCAAGTCGCTGATAAACGCGGCGAGTGTGATGCGTTCCGCATCGGGATGTCGTTGGCCTTGCGGCGGCTCATACTGCTTTGTCATCGCGACGCTGCTCAAAAGCCGCGCCAAAAAGCCGAGCGCGAACAACATGCCGAACACGGCGAGTTCATGGCGTTTTCCAAGATGCAGCGCCACGCCCGCCGCCGCCATCGAAACTAATTGCGCGTAGCCGACCCATTTATTCCGTACGCCCCAGTATTGGCCGCGCACCGCCGCCGGAATCAAATCGTACATCCACGATGTCCAGCCGGGGCCGCCGATATTCGGCGCAAGGATGCTGAGAAAATAAAAGACTAACACGCCTGCGGCGTTGCCGGTCCACACGCTGACGGAGAAGATCAGCAGCCAGCAGGCGGCTTGAATCCGCAGCATCCAGACCGACAGCGGCTTGCGGCGGGGCATGGCAGCGACTAAACGCGCGCCCCAAAGTTGGCCTGCGCACGTCGCCAAAAACACCGAGCCTTGAATCAGGCTGAGTTGAAACGCGCTGTCGGTAAATAGCAGGGCAAACGGCACGACATAACTTTCCGCCAGCCCATACATCACCGCCCACAACATGCCATCCCACGTGGAATAACGCAAGCCATTGCGGGTGTTCTCGTCTTGAATCGTTCGTAAAAATGCGCGCATGGAGAAATGTCACTGTGAAGAAATTGTCTGTCCGGCGTTCTGTCGTCAGCCTTGCTGCGGAGAATTTGCGCGGAAAATCTTTGTAAATACTTTTTCTGATAACGTTATCTTTTTGTAAAGAAAATTCGTCATTTTTCGGTAAATTCTCTCTTTCGCCGCGCAGTTTTCTTGAAAAAAGGCGGAGGCTGCCGTATATTACATGCGACGGAATACGAAAAAACGCCCTTGCTTCACGAAGCGGCGTTTTTTACTGGAAATTGAGGCGAGCAATCATGGAGGAAAATGTATGCGAAAGCGAGGAATTCTCGGCGTTGTCGGCTGCATGATTTTAAGCGGCCTGCTGTCGGCGGCGCATGCCGAACAGCCCGCCGCGCAGGCGGAATTCAGCAATGCCTATAATAACGTGATGAATACATTGGAGCAACTGCAACCGAGCCAACATGCGGCGGTGGCGCTGGAGACGGATAAAGATGCCTATAATATCGGCGAGCCTGTAGAAATTCGTTTCAAATCGAAAAACGCCTGCTACCCAACGCTGATGGAAATTTCGGCCAATGGCGATCTCGTGTTTCTTATGCCAAACAAGGATAATCCAGAGGCGAAAATCGAGGCGGGCAAGGTCTATTCGACGCGCGACGATTTCAAGATCGAGGCGCGCGCCGCCGCGTCGCCGGGAACTGAAGCGATCAATCTGTTCTGCACGGCTAAGCCGTTCGCCTTCTTTAAAGCCGATTTTCAGAAAGAGCCAATTTATGCGATTCGCAGTCAGGATAAGAAACGCCTGAGAACATTATTGACGCGCCTGAACAAGCTTGAAAAGCAGGCGTGGGCGGGGAACAGCGCGTTGGTGATGATTCACAGCCCGGCGCCGGTTCTCGATGAAGGCCCGGTGGCCGCTCCGCCAGCGCCCATTGAAGGAAAAGAAGGGGGCAAAGAGCCAACCACCATGTTCTTCATGATGCCGAGCAAGCGCGGCATGCTGCCGGGCGCGCCGACGAGCGGCACGGCGGGAAAGCGGCTCTTTCCGCCCGCGCCGACGACCGGCACGGCGGGGCATGCGGATGAGAACGCCGCGCCTGAGTCGTTGGAATAAGCGCGTATGCGCCTGCCGGACATCATCAACCCGGCAGGCGTTCGCTGTCAGGTTTTCATATAATAAACATGATCACAATACGCATGGCCTTGCATTAAGGTCATTGTCCGTTTAAAGCCGATCTTCGGGTTAAATCCCGCCACTAAATAGTCATCCGCTGCGCAATACAGGCGGTAGCCCCATTCCGCCGCGCCGATTTGCTGATATAATTTGGCAAACGGGCATGCGGTGCATGTCATTTGAATGCCTTGCTGCGTTCGCGCAATCGTAAATTCATATCCGCGCTGGCGCAGCGGTTCCCATAGCAGCGCGATGAAATCTTCAATGGTTCGCTGGTTGGAGGCCGGAATCATCTTGAGATACGTTTGACAGACATGTTCGCCGTTTGCCCGTTCCACAATATCCATGACGGCATCCCCGAATTGCGCTTTGAGCGCGTTGAGCAGAACGACGTGCTGCTGCGCATACATGACATGACACTGTTTGAGCGATTGCTTGAGCAACTCAATTTCATTGGAGTTGGGTAATTGTTCCATCGCGTGTTCCTTTCGAATGTATTATAATGCGATATTATTGAACATTTGACGCGAAGACGCCGGGAATGCCGCCACCCACCCATGGCCCTTCCCAAGAGGGGAATCGCTGAGATGGCGCATAACATGAGTTACAAGATTAACAAATCGCGGAGCGTGTCCATGACCGGCGCGCCGAGCGTGGTCAGCCGCGCTTTCGCGTTATGCCCGTCGGCA
>CAZCGG010000001.1:1664-67674 GCA_964498135.1 uncultured Candidatus Moduliflexus sp. | reverse complement strand
CATGACCGGCGCGCCGAGCGTGGTCAGCCGCGCTTTCGCGTTATGCCCGTCGGCAATCAGCAGGCAATCCGCGCCAATGGCCTGCGCGACCTCGAAATCGTGTTCCGTGTCGCCAATCATCAGCACGTCCCTTTGGGCGTAGCCGCGCTCGCGCATCCACTTTTGCCCCAATTCGACTTTGCTGTGCGCGTAAATATCAGACAGGCCGAAAATATAATCAAAATAGCCATCCAATTGGAAATGCCGGACGATGTGCAGCAGCGAGTCAAGCGGATACGCGGAGAGAATGCTCTGCCCGATGCCAAACTGCCGGACGTGCGCAAGCGTGGCGTGAACGCCGTCAAATAGGTTGCATTCGATTTTGCGAGCTTCATAGTACGCCATAAATTCAACGCTGAGATGTTCAAACGACTCGCGCGAAAAATCAAGCCCCAAGTCGCGGTAATATTCGCGGACGGGAAAGCGGAACACGTCTCGATAGCGTTCATGCGTCAACAGCGGCAGCCCGTGCCGCTCCAGCATGTGATTCATCGAAGCGATGCAGAGCCACGCATCATCGAACAGCGTCCCGTTCCAATCCCAAAGAATGTGCTGATAACGCTCAAACATGATAAACTTCCTCCGCCGTTTCTGCCCATAAATAAAGCATCTATTTCATTTTCGTTTCAGGGCGAAAACAGTCCGCATACTATTCGTCAATGAAGAAATTGTTCCGAAAACAATGAAATGCTGTTGCGTGACGGAAGCGAAATTTCTGGAATGGTGTCAAGGGAAATTTACGCTTGACAGAACTGTCTGCCTTGCGGTAGAATGTTGCGCGTATCAAGAAACGCGGTGAACGCTATCGAACGCAAACCGGCTGACATGACACTGGGAAAGGCGGAGGTATGGAACGAGTGATTTTTTGCGTTGATGACGAGGAAATCGTTTTAAAAAGCCTGAAACGGGAATTGCAGAGGCCTTTCCCTGATTTTTTTATCGAAACCGCCGACAGTGGAAACGACGCGCTGGAATTATTCGAAGAACTGCTTGCCGAGCGGCATGAAATCCCCGTCGTGATTTCGGATCAGATCATGCCCGACATGAAGGGCAATGACCTGTTGCGCCGGATTCATGAACGATCTCCCAACACGCTGACCATTCTGCTGACCGGCCAAGCGGATTTGGATGCCGTCACCGATGCCGTGAACCGCGCCGAGCTCTATCGCTACATCGCCAAACCTTGGGAAACGACCGACCTGATTTTGACCGTCAAAGAGGCGATTCGCCGGTTTGATCAGGATAAGCGCTTGGCGGAGCAGAACGAGGTGCTGCGCAATATGAACGCGGTGCTGGAACAGCAGGTCAAAGAGCGGACGGCCGCGCTGGAAGCCGCCAATGCCAGCAAAGACACGTTCTTTTCGATTATCGCCCACGACCTGCGCTCCCCGTTTCACGGGCTGATTGGCTTGACGCAGCTTTTTTCCGAAAGTTGGCAGGAGTACAGCGCGGAGGAGATTCGAGAAGCGTTAGGTATCTTGGAGAAAACCACGAAAAGCGTTTATGAACTTCTTGAAAATTTACTCACATGGTCACGCTTGCAGCGCGGCCTCATCGCATACGCGCCGCAGCGATTTCCGTTGAATTCGCTGACCAGCCTGATGATGACGGTCTTTTCCGCCAATGCGTCGCAGAAGCGCATCACGCTCGCCTTCGATTTCGGCAGCGATATATTTGTCTATGCTGATCAAGAGATGGTGAATACCATTTTGCGGAATTGTATTTCGAACGCGCTGAAATTTACGCCGGTCGGCGGCGCAATCCGGCTTGCCGCGATTGAGCATGCCGACGATGTGGAAATCACGATTGCCGATAACGGCGTCGGCATGTCAGAAGGCGATGTGGAAAAATTATTTCGGATTGACGTGAAATTCAGCCGCGCCGGCACGTCCGGCGAAAAAGGCTCGGGGCTGGGGTTGATTCTCTGCAAAGAATTAGCGGAGCAAAATGGCGGGAATATTTGGGTTGAGAGCAAAGCCGGAATCGGCACGATGTTTCATCTGACGCTGCCGAAGCCGATTGTTGGCATAAAAAAACCTGACCGGTCTTGAACACCAGTCAGGTTTTTTTGAGACAGCCGTTTACTCAACCTTGAGCGATGACGCGATTTTGTCGAAATCGTAGGACGAGAGGTTGAACATCGTGCCCTCGCCTTCGCCGCGCAGCGTCACGCTGCGGCCTTTATGCTCGTAATTTTCATACAGAATCAGCGTGACGCCGCCGCCGACCCAGACCGACCGGATTTTGTCATTCCACTTGTTGCCAAGCTTTTCAAGGCTTTGCGCCGCGACAAAACTCTTCCCTTTGCCCGATTCTTGGTCAAAGAGCCGCACAATTCCTTTGGACGCGCCGCGCGATCCGCCGCTGGCGGGCTTGACGAAATGGCGCAAATCCTGCATCGTGCCGCACTTGTCTTCGCCATAAACTTTCAACTTCGAGGGATCGTCCGCGCTATTTTGCGTCCAGCGCACTTCGGCATAATAGGTGTTCCCTTCGTTCCACGTGTTCCCAAGTTCGCCGCCGGTGGCGCTGAATTTGACATACTGAAATTTTCCGTCCGCGATGACGGAATATTTATAGACCGTGCCGCTGCCGAATTCAACGTCCGTTGCGCCGCTGAAATCCCGAAACGAACCTTGTTCGCAGGCCAATCCCATTTGCGAAGAGGCCAGCAGAGCGGCCAACAGCATGCCAAAAACGTTCCCCATTCGATTCAGATGTTTCATAATGCGTTCCTCTTTGAAAGATGTGTTTATTGTGTTGTGCATAGTGAGATGCGTCAGGGATATTCCAAGCAAAATTCATGCCACCGCGTCAATCTTTTATAAGTCGATCTTCGCCGGAAACGCAGGCGCAAGGCTGGAATGCGGCATTTTCCCAACTGGACTGTACAAGGTCAGCGTCCCGTCTTCAGCGCAATGCCAGACTTCCTTCGTGAAAGAGCGTTTTCAGCAAAATCAGGATTTTCCCTTGAAATAACGAATGCGACACGTTGACCGGACTCATAAGGATTGTTCCTCGTTTGTTCAATTCAATCTTGAACGGCAAATTCCGCAACGCGGGATGTTCGCAAACCTCTTGCCATAGCATACAGAATTATCTCCCCGAAAAATGTCACGCCGGGTACGGCCTGCGCGCTCATAAAAGCTCTATTTGGCGGAGGGGCTTTTTTTCTTTTTCACAAGCTCGAATTCGCAGACATTCGCTTCGCAATACTGATCTCTGATGTGCGCTTCGATTTCGCTGCGGAAATATTTCAAGCCTGTCAGAATCGGCGCGGGCGCGGTCTGCCCAAGCCCGCAGAAGCTCGCTTTGATCATCTGCTCGCCCACATGCGCGGCGCGCTCTAAATCGTCCATCGTGCCGACGCCGCCCGCAATCCGCGCAAACGCGTCGTGCAACTGCTGCGTGCCGATTCGGCAGGGCGCGCATTTGCCGCATGATTCGACCTTGAAAAAATTGAGCAGCACTTTAATCACGTCCACAACGCACGCGCGGTCATCGCAAATCAGCAGCGCGCCCGACCCCATTGACACGCCGTATTTCGCCATTGACGCGAAATCCATCGGCACGTCCTGCAATTCCTGCGGAATAATCGAGCCGGAACTGCCGCCGGTCTGGGCGAATTTGAACGCCCGGCCATCTTTCATGCCGCCGCCGTAGAATTCGATGACTTCGCGCAGCGTAATCCCCATCGGCACTTCAATCAGGCCGGTATTGTTGATGTTGCCGAGCATGGTATAAACTTTCGTGCCGGTTGAATTTTCTGTGCCGAAGCGCGTGAACCATGCCGCGCCATTCAGCAGAATCGGCGGCAGGTTGGCGAGCGTTTCGACATTGTTCACGATGGTCGGCATCTGGTGAAATCCGGCGACCGGCGGGAACGGAGGGCGTTTGCGCGGTTCGCCGCGCTGGCCTTCGAGCGAATTCAGCAGCGCGGTCTCTTCGCCGCAAACATACGCGCCCGCGCCGGAATGCACGAAAATGTCGAAATTGAACCCGGAATTGAAAATATTGTTCCCCAGCAGCCCCATTTCCCGAGCTTGCTCGATGGCTTTGAGCAGGCGGTCATGCGCCAGCACGTATTCGCCGCGAATATAGACGTAGCCCTGCGTCGCGCCGATGCAATAGCCGGCAATGATCATCCCTTCAATCAGCTTATGCGGGTCGCCCTCGATAATCAGGCGGTCTTTGAACGTGCCGGGTTCGGATTCGTCGGCGTTGCAGACGATATATTTTTGCGCGGCTTTGACGCCGAGCGAAAATTCCAGCTTGCGCCCGGTCGGAAAGCCCGCGCCGCCGCGTCCGCGCAGCCCGGAGGCTTTGATTTCCTCAAGCGTCTGTGCCGGTGTCATGTTGGTTAATGCCTTGCCAAGCGCCATGTAGCCGTCAACAGCGATATATTCTTCAATCACTTCGGGGTTGATGTCGCCGCAATTTTTCAGCACGATTTTCTGCTGTTCCTGAAAATGCTTATGCGCTTTGGGAAGGCGAACGATGCTGCCGGTCATCGGCGCGAGTTGGGAGGTAAATTCTTTGACCACGCGGCCTTTGTAGAGGTGTTCCTCGACGATGATGGCGGCGTCTTCCGGCGAGATGGCCTGATACGTCACGCCGTCGGGATAGACTAATACGGCGGGCAGCCGGACGCCGCGACCGGGGTTGCCGGTTTCGGCGACCATGATTTCATTGGCTAAGTCGCGCTTGGCGAGTTCATCCCGAAGACGCTGAATGACTTGTTCCGCGCCGCGCAGTCGGCTTTCGGCGTCAGTGGAAACTAAAACATGCGCACGATAGATTGACATAATGAGCGCCTCCTTTGAGCGTCATGAGGGTTCTCATTGAGAGGAAATTCGGCATCGGCGCGGAGAATGCGCGCGCCTTTTCTGGCGATTTTCAACTTTCCAATCTCTTGACTTGACAAGAATGACGGGATATGGCAATGTGTCTCATCATTCTCCTGCATTCACTCTGCGGCGTTCACGAAAAAAAGTCAAGAATTCTTTATGGAATGGGCAAAAGAAATCGCTGTTTTCCCGCCGCGTTTTTCACGAGAGACGAAACGGCGATGTTTGGCCTGAACAGCAGGCAGGGACGGCATAGATGGAACAAGAAACAGCAACAGCGTGTTTATATGTGTGCATGGGATCGGCCTGCCATCAATTAGGCGTCTATGACGTGCTGCCAAAATTGCAGGAATTGATTGAGCGCTATCGTTTAGACCTCACGGTTGAATTGAAAGGGGCGTTCTGCCTCGGCCCCTGCTCGGATGGCATTGTGTTGAAATACAAAACGATGTTGTTCACGCGCATCCGTCCGCAAAATATCGAAGAAAAATTCGTCAATGAGATGTTGCCGCATCTCCGGTCATGAAAGGAGTTCCGGCCATGCCGTTCCGCGCCGCCGATACGCTCTGGAAGTTGCTGTGGGATTATGACCCGAATGGGCTGGTTGTGGTGGATCAAACCATGCGGATCCGCCTTGTCAATCCGGCATTCTGCGATATGTTCAAACAAACGGAGGCCGATCTGCTGGATCGGGACATCGCCGCCGTGCTTGGGGATGCGAACGATCTGCAAACCGCGTGGCGCGAGAATAAAGTCGTGAAATGCCCGGAAACCGAATATCCCCAATACCATTTATACGCCCGCCGCGTGATTTTCCCCATCAAAAACGAAGGCTTTGTCGCCTGCATTATCGTTGATTTGACGCATGAATGGCAGCAGCAGAACGACATGCTCCGCATTCAGCGCGAAACGCTTGAGCAAGTCAATCAGGTCGTGAACAAGCACATGCACGTTGCGCAGGAAATCGCTGGGTTATTGGGCGAAGCGACGGCGGAAACCAAAGTCAGCCTGCTGAAACTCCGAGCAATGGTCGAACAAGAGGTGTTGCGGCGATGAGCCACTTCCTCGATATTTCGTATCAATCGCTGAACAAATTCGGGGAAGAAATCTGCGGCGATCAAGTCAAAATCGCCCGGACGGATACGAAAACGTGGGTCGTGCTGTCCGATGGGCTGGGCAGCGGGATTAAAGCGAGCATTTTGGCGACGCTCACGTCGCAAATCATCATCACCATGCTGAAAGCCGACGCCGCGCTGTATGACGTGGTGGAGACGATTCTCGGCACGCTGCCGATTTGCAAAGTCCGCAATATCGCGTATGCCACGTTCACGGTCGTTGAAATTGACCACCACTCGTTTCATTTCCGCGTGATGAATTTCGATAACCCTGAAACGTTCTTTTTCAAGGCCGGAGGCGTTCAGCAAAAGATTGAGCCGAAGATTTTGAACATTCTTGACAAAAAAATCTTGCTTCGAGAAGGGACGTTGGAGGAAGGAGATTTTTTAGCGGCGGTCAGCGATGGCGTCTGGTATGCGGGCTTGGGGCAAACCTTCAATTTTGGCTGGGGCTGGAACAATATTGCGGAGTTCATGGCGGAAATCCTGCACAGCCGCGTCAATACCGCCCAAACCGTCGTGGAGCGCGTGCTGGATTATACGAACATGCTGTATGGCAGCCAGCCCGGCGATGACGCCACGCTCATCGGCTTGTATCTCCGGCCGCGCCATTCGGCCATGATTTTCACCGGCCCGCCGCTTGATCGCGCTGAGGACGAACGCTGCGCCCAGCGCGTCGCGGAATTTGACGGACGGAAAATCGTGTGCGGCGGCACGACGGGCAATATCGTCGCCCGCTATCTGCGTCAAGACATCGAAGTCGAACTCGCCACGTTGAAGCCCGATACGCCGCCCATCGGCGTGCTGGACGGCATAGATCTGCTGACGGAAGGCATTTTGACCATCAGCAAGGCGATTGAGCATATCAAAGAGAGTCGCGGCGATTACAGCCGCTTGCCGACCGACATCAACGGCGCGACCATGCTTGCGCTGGAAATTTTGTATGCCGACGATTTGCATTTTTTAGTCGGGCAGCAGATTAACCCGTTTTATCAAAATCCGCTGCTGCCCGTCAGCATCTCGATTCGTAAAAATCTGGTGGAGCAATTAGCCCGACTGCTGCGCGAATTGCACAAAGATGTTACAATCGAGTATTGTTAACCCGATTCACCCGCATGGCATAATGTTCCGCGCAGGCGCGGCATGTGAGTGAATCACGCACCCGTGTAAGGAGGGGAACGCATGTTAAACAAGCTGCATATCAACCCGGAACCTGTCCAACGCATTCTCCCTGAGCCGCTCTATGATGAACTTGACCGGTTTATCGAAGAATTGGGCGTTGAGCCGCAGGCGGCCAGAAAGAAAGAATTTCTGATTCAATCGTTGCACAAAGCGCAGGAAATTTTCGGCTATCTGCCCGAAGAAGTTCAATTGCACATCGCCACGCGCTTTGGCGTTCATCATGCGGAAGTCTCCGGCGTCATCAGTTTTTACAATTATTTCACAACGACGCCGAAAGGGCAGTACAAAATCAACGTCTGCATGGGAACGGCCTGCTACGTGCGCGGCGCGGAAAAAGTGCTGGCCGAATTCGAGCGCGTGTTAGGCATTAAATCCGGCGAAGTGACCGAAGATAAACGCTTTTCTATTGAAAGTCTGCGCTGCGTCGGCGCATGCGGCCTTGCGCCGGTCGTGATGATTAATGAAAAAGTGTACGGCAAAGTGAAACCGGAAAGCGTTCGCGGCATCGTTGAAGAATATCTGGTGGAAACGGAAAGCAAGGAGGAGGCATAAATGGAACGGATTACATCGTATCAAGCATTATTGGGAACATACGATCACGTCAAGTCGCTGCTCGATTCGCGCGTGAATATGAAGGCCGCCGGACAGCAGAAGACGATGGTGCTTGTCTGTGGCGGAACGGGCTGTCAGGCGTCGGAAAGCCAGCGGCTCGTCGCCAATTTCAAACAAGCGGTCGCCGACCAGCAATTGACGAACAGCGTGGAGGTCTCCATTACCGGCTGCTTCGGGTTCTGCGAAAAAGGGCCGATTGTTCAGATTTTCCCGGATAACGTCTTCTACGTCCAAGTCAAGCCGGAAGATGCCGAAGAAATCGTGCAGACGCATCTCATCGAGAAAAAGCGCGTGAAAAAGCTGCTGTACGAAGAACCGACGCTGAAACAGAAAGTCGAGACGCAGGCGGAAATGACGTTCTACAAAAAACAAATGCGCATTTCCCTGCGGAACTGCGGTCTGATTAACCCTGAAAAAATCGAAGAATATATTGCGAACAAAGGATATCAGGCGTTGGGCAAAGCGCTGACCGAGATGACGCCGGAACAGGTGATTGACGCGGTGAAAAAATCCGGGCTGGCCGGGCGCGGCGGCGGCGGCTTCTCGACCGGCAAAAAATGGGAAATTTCCCGTTCTGTGAAATGCGATGAAAAATTCATCATCTGCAACGCGGACGAAGGCGATCCGGGCGCGTTCATGGATCGGTCAATTATGGAAGGCGATTCGCACAGCGTCCTCGAGGCGATGGCGATTGCGGGCTATGCTATCGGCGCATCGAACGGCTACATCTACATTCGCGCCGAATATCCGTTGGCGATCAAACGGCTGAAACTCGCCTTAGCGCAAGCCAAAGAAGCCGGGTTGATCGGCAAAAATATCATGGGCACCGGCTTTAATTTCGATCTGCAAATCAAACTCGGCGCGGGTGCGTTCGTCTGCGGCGAAGAAACCGCGCTGATTCACTCCATTGAAGGCGAGCGCGGCGAGCCAACCACGAAACCGCCGTTCCCGTCCGTCGAAGGCGTGTGGGGCAAATCCACAAACGTGAACAACGTCGAAACGTTTGCCAGCGTGCCGCCGATTATTTTGAACGGCGCGGAATGGTTCAGTTCTATTGGCACGGCGACCTCGAAAGGGACGAAAGTGTTCGCGCTCTCCGGCCAAATCAATAACGTCGGCCTCGTGGAAGTGCCGATGGGAACGACGCTGCGGGAAATCATTTATGAAATCGGCGGCGGCATCAAAGACGGTGCAGAGTTCAAAGCGGCGCAAACCGGCGGGCCGTCCGGTGGCTGCCTCCCGAAACAGTTCCTCGACACGCCGATTGACTATCAATCCTTGGCGGCGGTTGGCTCAATGATGGGATCGGGCGGCATGATCGTGTTGAGCGCGAAAGATTGCATGGTCAATATCGCCAAGTTCTACCTTGAATTCACGGTGGACGAATCGTGCGGCAAATGCACGCCGTGTCGCATCGGCAACAAACGCCTGCATGAAATCCTGACGGATATTACGGAAGGGCGCGGCAAGCCGGAACATTTGGCGGAATTGGAAGAACTCTCCAATATCATTAAAGACACGTCACTTTGCGGTCTTGGTCAGACGGCGCCGAACCCGGTGCTCAGCACCCTGAAGTATTTCATGGACGAATATCAGGCGCACGTGGAAGAAAAACGCTGCCCCGCCGGAGTCTGCCAGAAGTTGCTGCGCTATGAGATTTTGGCAGAGAAATGCAAAGGCTGCACGGCCTGCGCTCGCGTTTGCCCAGTCAACTGCATTTCCGGTCAGGTGAAGCAGTTGCATACAATTGATCAGAGCAAGTGCATCAAATGCGGCGCGTGCATGTCAACCTGTAAGTTCAAAGCGATCATCAAAAAGTAACGACTGCCCGGATCGTCCCGCACATGTCCCGTTTGGAGGAGAACGATTCTCCGCGAGCCGGGCGCATGCGGTACGTTGAAAAACATGGTAAATATCACGATTGACAAACAGCCGATAGCGGTCAAAGAGGGGACGACGATTTTGGACGCCGCCAAACAGGTGCATATCCATATCCCGACCTTATGCTATCTGAATCTTGAAGAATTGAAAATGGTCAACAAGGTGGCGTCGTGCCGAATTTGTGTGGTCGAAGTCGAAGGCCGCCGCAATCTTGCGCCCGCGTGCGCCACGCCGGTGTTTGAAGGGATGAAGATTACGACGAATTCCCGCCGCGTGCTGCGGTCGCGCCGGAAAATTCTGGAACTGCTGCTTTCCGATCACCCGTTCGATTGCTTAGTCTGCCCGAAATCCACCGATTGCGAATTGCAAGCGCTGGCGTATGAATTCGGCATCAATCAGCGCCCGTACAACGGGGCGCAATCGTCCTACCCTGATGATGAGAGCAGCATGGCCTTGAAACGCGAGCCTGACAAGTGCATCATGTGCCGCCGATGCGAAACGATGTGCAACGAAGTGCAGACGGTCGGCGTGTTGACCGGCTTCGGGCGCGGTTTCCCGGCAGTCGTCGGCACGGCGGAAATGAAGCCGCTGAAAGACACGATTTGCACGTATTGCGGCCAATGCGTAAGCGTTTGCCCGACCGGCGCGTTGTTCGGCATCAATTCCACGCAGCAGGCATGGCGGGCGATTTTCGACGCGAAGCATTCCGTCGTGCAGATTGCCCCGGCGGTTCGCGCCGCGATTGGCGAAGAATTTGGTTTGCCGCTCGGCGAGCCGGTGACGCGCAAGCTCGCCGCCGGATTGCGGAAACTCGGCTTTGACGCCGTGTTCGATACCGATTTCGGCGCGGATTTGACGATTATGGAAGAAGCCCGCGAGATTCTGGATCGAGTTGAGAAGAACGAAAACCTGCCGGTGTTGACGTCGTGCTGCCCGGCGTGGATTAATTTCTTCGAATATCAGTTCCCGGATTTGAAGCACATTCCGTCTTCGTGCAAATCGCCGCAGCAGATGCTCGGCACGGTGGCGAAAACCTACTATGCCCAGAAAATCGGCGTCAGCCCGAACGAAATGAAGGTCGTTTCCGTCATGCCGTGCTTGGCGAAGAAATATGAAGCGGCGCGCCCGGAACACTGCTCCAGCGGGGCGCGAGACGTTGACACGGTGATCACGACGCGCGAACTGGCGAAGATGTTCAAGGAAGCCGGCATTGATCTGCGCTACATCGAAGAAGAAGATTTCGACAATCCACTCGGCGAATCCACCGGCGCGGGCGCGATTTTCGGCGTGACTGGCGGCGTGTTGGAAGCGGCGCTGCGCACCGCCTACGAATGGGCGACCGGCAAAACGCTGGAGGATGTCAATTTTACCGCCGTGCGCGGGCTGCAAGGCGTGCGCGAGACGACGATTGACCTCGGCGGCAAAAAGTTGAATGTCGCGGCGGCTTCGGGGCTTGGCAACGCCCGGACGCTGTTGCAAAACATCCGCGAAGGGAAATCGAAATATCACGTGATTGAAATCATGGCCTGCCCCGGCGGATGCATCAACGGCGGCGGTCAGCCGTTCAGCGAAGAACGGAAGGAAGTCATCGAGCAGCGCACAAAAGCGTTGTATCAGGTGGATACGGATAAAGACATTCGCAAATCGCATGAAAATCCGTCCATTAAAACCCTGTATGCGGAGTTCTTTGAAAAACCGGGCAGTCACAAAGCTCACGAGCTCCTGCACACGGAATATTTTCCGAAGAAGAAGTACACAAAAGACTAACATCTGAAACACGCGACAGCCCGGCTTACCCCGCCGGGCTGTTTTTTTGCCATGACGCCCTATACGATCCTGCTGATTGACGATGAAGTTGAAATGTGCCTGTCCCTCTCGGAATTGCTGCGCGCTGAAGGATATGCAGTGGAATACTCGACAGATCCGCTTGACGCATCTCGCCTGCTTCAGCAACATGCGATTGACCTGCTCATCATGGATATTCGCATGCCCGGCATCGGCGGCATCGAGTTGCTGAAAACGATTAAGCAGCAGCAGCGCGCCCTCCCTGTCATTATGATTACGGGCTATCCGACGATTGAAGACGCGGTATGCGCCATGAAATACGGGGCGGTGAACGTCTATCCCAAGCCGATTAAATTTGAGGAACTTGTGCGGGAAATCCGCGAATTGGCGGTCAGAGATGAGCGGAAACGCCAAGCCAAGCCGACCGGCGCGCATCAGATTGTGACGGCGGATCCGTCCATGCAGAAAATTCTCCACACGATTGAGAAAGTCGCGCCGACGCCCGCGCCGGTCTTAATTACGGGGGAAAGCGGCACGGGCAAAGAGATGGTGGCGAATTCCATTCACCACCTCAGCCGCCGCGCCGCGCAGCCGTTCGTCAAGGTGAATTGCGCGGCGTTGCCCGAAGAATTGCTGGAAAGCGAACTCTTCGGCCACGAGCGCGGGGCGTTCACCGGCGCGGTCAAAGAGCGCAAGGGGCGATTCGAGTTGGCGGACAACGGCACGATTTTTCTCGATGAAATCGGCGACATGAGCTTGCGGACGCAGGCCAAAATTCTGCGCGTGATTCAAGAGCGGGAATTTGAGCGCGTGGGCGGCTCGAAAACGCTGAAAGCCGATATTCGGATTATCGCCGCCACAAATAAGCCGTTGCAAAAAATGATTGAAGAGCAGACGTTCCGCGATGACCTGTATTATCGGCTGTCCGTCGTGACGATGCACTTGCCGCCCTTGCGCGAGCGGCAGGACGACGCGCTGCTGCTCGCGGAGTATTTCATCAAGCATTACAATGAGGTGTATCAGAAGCAGATTCAGGGCATGTCAGACGACGTGCGGCGATTTTTTCATTCGCACCAATGGCCGGGCAATGTCCGTGAACTCAAAAATTGCGTGGAGCGGGCGATTATTTTCTGCGAGCATCCGATGATTGAGCTTGACGATTTGGCGACGCAATACACGGAATTGATTCAACGGGCGGCGACGAGCAGCTATGAGGAAGTGTTTGAAAGCCTGAACCGCGAGATTATTCTTGACGCGCTTGGGCGCAGCGGCGGCGTGAAGCAGAAGGCGGCGGATTTGCTGAATATCAGCCGGAGAACGCTTTATAACCGCATGAAAAAATTAGGGATATAGTTTTGCCTTGCGGCGCGGAGAAATTCAGTTTCTCACAGAAATAGAGTTTCTCAATATCCAAATGGAAAAAAACGAACGCGACACGCCTCTGTTGTCCATGAAAAATATTCATGCATATTACGGGGAATATCACATCCTGAAAGGGGTGGATTTTGACCTGTATCGCGGCGAAATTCATGGATTGGTCGGCGAACACCGCGCCGGAAAATCAACGTTAGTCAAGCTGCTGAGCGGCGCGGTGCGCAAAGCGCGCGGCGACATCTGGTTCGACGGCCAGAAATTCGAATATTTTACCCCGAAATTAGCTCTCAAGCATAAAATCGGCGTGATGTATCAAGAAAGCCAGCTTATTCCAACCATGACCGCCGTGGAAAATATTTTCACTGGGCGAGATATTGCGAATGGCTGGGGCTGGCTGAAAGATCGTCAAATGGCGGCGCGGGCGAAAGAAATTTTCGCGCTGATTGGCGTTGAAATTCCGTTGAACATTCCGCTTAAAATGCTCTCCGAAGCGGCGCAGCATGTCGTGGAATTGGCAAAAGTGCTTTCCATTGATCCGAACGTGTTGATTTTTGATGAAATCGCTAACAAGTTCACGCCGGAAGAAATGGAAATCATTTACCGACTGCTGTTTCAATGGAAAGAACAGGGCAAAAGCGTGATTTACATTTCGCACGACATGGACGAAATTTTTCGCTTTGCCGACCGCGTGACGATCCTGCATAACGGCTATTTGCGCGGGACGGAGGAAGTCCGCGATCTCGACCGAGTGAAATTGATTAAGCTGACCTATTCCTTTGTCATGAGCCGCGAGGAGTTGGAAAGCGACAACCGGGAACTGTATCTGCTGAAAAAATATAATGAAAATATCATTAAAAATCTGCCGGAAGGCGTGATTATTCTCGATCCTGAGCAGGTCGTATATCTTGCCAATTACGCGGCGGCGCGGATTCTCGGCCTTGATGAGCAGGCGATGCTTCGGCAGGGCGTGCAGTCCATTTTCCCCGCCAATTCCATTGAACACGCGGCGGAAATTCTGGAAAAAATTTCCCGGCAGGAAGAAGAAGCGTGGGATGACGTGAAATATGGACAAGAAAAAATCCTGAAAATCCAAATTTTTCCGTTCAAAGACGAGGATTATAAATTTCTCGGCACGATTATTATTATCGCCGACGTATCGCAGGAACGCTATTTTAATGAATATCTGTTGCGCGTGCAAAAAATCGCGTCCGTCGCGGAAGTGGCGGCGGGGGTTGCGCACGAAATCAACAATCCGTTAGGCATTATTCAAAATTACATCACGCTACTGAAGCGCAAACCCGCGATAGATGACGACAGCCAGCAGAAATTGAGCAAAGTCGAAGACGAGCTTCAGCGCATCAGCGGGATTGTCGAAAGTCTGCTGTCGTTTTCGCGGCGGAAAACACTGCCGATGAAGCGCGTGAATTTGGCGGCGGTGTTGGATGAAACGCTGTTGCTGCTCAATCATAAGCTCAAAGAAAAGCAGATCGCGCTGCTACGAACGCAGAATGCCGATGACGCGCCGATTATCGGGGATGAAAATCAACTCAAGCAAGTGATTATGAACCTTGTCGTCAACAGCATTGATGCGGTTGCGGAAGCGGGAACGATTGAGATTGCCCTGAATGCGCGACATGAAGAAGGTTATGTCGAATTGGCGGTGACGGATAACGGATCGGGCATTCCGCCGGAAGTCATGGATAAAATTTTTGATCCATTTTTCAGCACGAAACTCGGCAAGAAAAATACCGGACTCGGCCTGTCCATCTGCCAGCATATCATTGAGGCGCATCAAGGCATCATCACGTGCGCCAGCGCGGAAAAAACGATTTTTAACATTCGCCTGCCGCTTGCGGAAAATTAGACCGTTCTATGGGAGATGCGTGTTTTTTCGGCAATTTTGATGCATCCAGATGGGCGAATAGCGAGGACGAGAACTGTCTGTGCAGTAAGAGGTTTTTTGATTTTTATACAAAAAAATCTTGACATTTCCGAGAGAATTTTTTTGAAGGAATACTGTTCTTTTCGAGCAAATTCATTGCAATGTAATAAAGAGAAGTTTTTGCTTGACTATTTCATGTAAAAATTTAGGATAGGTTTTCAGCAGTCAGGCTGGTGTAGCTCAGGGGTAGAGCAGCTGATTTGTAATCAGCCGGTCGGGGGTTCAAATCCCTTCGCCAGCTTTGTGCGTGCAATTGGATTGTTGGGGAGATACCCAAGTGGCTAAAGGGGGCAGACTGTAAATCTGTTGGCGGAGTCCTTCGAAGGTTCGAATCCTTCTCTCCCCATTTTAAAGGGTGTCATGGTGATAAAGATTTTTGCGTTTCGCGCAAGAATCTGTTTCTGTTGCAGCCTCAATTGCATGTATCCATCCAAGGAAGTAATAAAACGGGTTTTTGCGGGAGTAGCTCAGTCGGTTAGAGCATCAGCCTTCCAAGCTGAGGGTCGCGGGTTCGAACCCCGTTTCCCGCTCCATTTTATTGCTCCTATTTTCCTCCAGCGGTCTGGATTCTTAACTCATACTCAATTTCAAGATGGTTGTATGAGGGCGCGTAAAAAGGCGGGGAGGGCTTGTGTGTTGCCCACGTAGCTCAGACGGTAGAGCACTTGCATGGTAAGCAAGTGGTCACCGGTTCAAGTCCGGTCGTGGGCTTTATTGTTGTCTGGAAATGTTGGTAATTACGTACAAGTTGATGCGCTATAAATGGAGGGGGTTCTGTAATGGCAAAAGCAAAGTTTGAGCGGACGAAGCCGCATGTAAATGTAGGAACGATTGGTCACGTTGATCATGGCAAAACGACATTATCCGCCGCAATCACCAAGGTTGCTTCTTTAAAAGGCTTATCCCGGTATGTTCCTTATGATGAAGTTGCAAAGGCATCTGAATCGCAAGGCCGCCGCGATGATTCAAAAATTTTGACGATTGCAACGGCGCACGTTGAATATGAAACTGAAAAGAGGCATTATGCGCACGTAGATTGCCCAGGCCACGCGGATTATGTGAAGAACATGATCACTGGCGCGGCGCAAATGGATGGCGCAATTCTTGTTGTGAGCGCGGAAGACGGCCCGATGCCGCAGACTCGTGAACACGTTTTATTGGCGAGGCAGGTGAATGTGCCTTATATTGTCGTGTTTATGAACAAAGTGGATAAAGTTGACGATCAGGAACTGTTAGACCTTGTTGAAATGGAAGTTCGCGATTTGTTGAATAAATATGAATTTCCGGGAGATGATTTGCCGGTGATTCGTGGGTCGGCCTTGAAGGCGTTGCAGTGTACTGATCCGGATAGTTCTGATGCCAAGTGTATTTTAGAACTGATGAAGGCAATTGACGAATCTGTTCCTGAACCGCAGCGCGAAATTGATAAGCCGTTCTTGATGCCGGTGGAAGATGTGTTTAGCATTTCTGGGCGTGGTACTGTGGCAACTGGACGCGTTGAGCGTGGTAAAGTCAGAGTCGGCGATGAAGTGGAAATTGTTGGCTTCCGCGAAACGCGCAAGACGGTAGCGACGGGCGTAGAAATGTTTCGCAAACTGATGGATGAAGCGCAGGCTGGCGATAACATCGGCGTGTTATTGCGCGGCGTGAAGCGCGAAGACGTTGAGCGCGGGCAAGTTTTGGCGCAGCCGAAGAGCATTCTTCCGCATACAAAATTCAGCGGAGAAGTGTATGTTCTGTCCAAGGAAGAAGGTGGACGTCATACGCCGTTCTTTAATGGCTATCGTCCGCAGTTCTATTTCCGCACAACGGATGTGACTGGCTCCTTGAATTTGCCGCAGGGAGTTGAAATGGTTATGCCGGGAGATAATGTCTCTATTACGGCAGAGTTGATTACGCCTATCGCCATGGAAAAAGGCTTGCGGTTTGCGATCCGGGAAGGTGGCCGGACGGTTGGCGCAGGAGTCGTGGCTGAAATTACCGAGTAATCAGGCATATATTATAGTTGTCGGCTGATATGTAATGTGTCTGCCGACAACTACTATTTGTCTATCCGCTATGCGCGAGATTATTACATTAGCATGCACGGAATGCAAACGTCGTAATTATACGACGACTAAAAATAAAAAGCGGACACCTAAAAAGCTCGAGTTAAAAAAGTATTGCAAGTTTGATCGAAAACATACGCTTCACCGCGAGACAAAGTAGGCAGTGTGTGATTTTCGTGAAAAATATACAGACCAGTAGCTCAAATGGATAGAGCTCCGGACTCCAAATCCGGGGGTTGGGGGTTCGAGTCCCTCCTGGTCTGTTTTTTTTCTCCTGCGATATACGAGTGGAGTCGAAAGTTCGAACGGAATGGACGGTATGAAAAAAATAATAGAATTTCTGAAGGAAGCCCGCTTAGAGTTAAAGAAGGTATCCTGGCCGACTCGCAAAGAGATTATCAGCGCAACAACGTTGGTTATTGTGCTTTCTATTGCGGCAGGCTTATTTTTGGGGCTTCTTGATGTGATCTTTTTTCGAACAGTATATGGGCTGATTCACTTATTGGGAATGTGATAAGTTCGAGAGTGTGCTATGCAAGAGAAGTGGGCATATTTCAAGAAGCAAGAATATCAGAATTTCGTGGCGCGTTTTCCTAATGCGGAAATTATTTTTGAGGATGGCGTAAAGAAAGAAAGTGACTTTGTTGCAATGCGGTTTGACGGATTATCTGAAGCGCAACGCAACTCACTGGGAGAAGAGGCGTTGCGGGAAGTGAAAAGTCACATACATAAATGGTATGTCATACATACATATTCTGGATTTGAAAAAGTCGTAAAAGAGAATTTAGAGCAGCGATTACGTTCTCTTGGGCTGGCGGCGAGAGTTTCCGAAGTGTTGATCCCGACCGAAGACGTCATGGAAGTTAAGAGCGGGAAGAAGCAAGTTTTTACAAAACGATCTTTCCCTGGATACGTTTTTGTGAAAATGGAAATTGACGATGAAGTTTGGTATGCCATTCGGAATACGCCGAAAGTTTCAGGATTTGTCGGCGGAGCTAAGCCCTCGCCGCTTTTGGATTCGGAAGTTGACGCGATATTAAAGCAGATGAAAGAAACGTCAGAGCGCCCACAGCCGAAAGTGCTTTTTGAGCAGGGTGAATCCGTTCGCATTATTGATGGCCCGTTCAGTAACTTCACTGGTGTGATTGATAGTATTTATCCAGAGCAGGGGAAGTTAAAGGTCATGGTCACTATTTTCGGACGTTCAACGCCTGTTGAGTTAGAGTTCGGACAGGTTGAAAAGGGAGAGAGTTAACTCGTGTAACGGTAATGATGACTGATTGGAGCGAGCCGACGATGTAGATCGGCATCGGACAATCAAAGAATCAAACGTAAAATGGCAAAGAAAGTCTTAGCTCAGGTCAAATTACAAGTTCCTGCCGGGCAAGCAAATCCGTCGCCTCCGGTTGGGCCGGCACTCGGCCAGCATGGGGTGAATATCATGGAGTTCTGCAAAACCTTTAATGCGCGAACGCAGGGGCAGGAAGGGTTGATTATTCCGGTTGTGATCACGGTCTATTCTGATCGCACATTTACGTTCGTGACGAAAACGCCGCCCGCTGCGGTGTTATTAAAGCGAGCGGCAGGAGTTGCTAGAGGCTCTGGCGAACCGAATCGGAATAAAGTAGGGAAAGTCTCTCGTACCCAAGTGCAGGAAATTGCGGCGACAAAAATGCCGGATTTGAATGCGAGGACGTTAGAGATGGCAATTCGTACCGTCGAAGGAACTGCGCGAAGCATGGGGATTGAAATCATTGATTAATTGAGGCGGAACAGGAGGCAGGAGGTTGATGGCGCGTTTGATGCGCCAAGGCCGTATGACTACCTGCTGTTTCTGGTCTAAGAGAGATGGCTAAAGGAAAAAAATATCTCGACGCGATGAAAAAGGTCGACGAGACGAAAAAATATACGTTAGAAGAAGGGTTGGCTCTTTTAAAAGAAGTGAGTTTCGCAAAGTTTGATGAAACCGTTGATATTGCTGTAAAGTTAGGCGTTGATCCTCGTAAAGCAGATCAGATGGTGCGCGGTTCTGTCACATTGCCGAACGGCACGGGAAAATCTGTGAAAGTGTTGGTGTTTGCGAAAGGGGAAAAAGAGAAAGAGGCTCGTGATGCGGGGGCTGATTATGTTGGGGCCGAAGATTTCGCCGAAAAAATTCAAGGTGGATGGTTTGACTTTGATCGAGCGATTGCCACGCCCGACATGATGGGGCTTGTCGGAAAGTTGGGACGCATTCTTGGGCCGCGCGGCTTGATGCCCAACCCAAAAACCGGAACGGTCACGATGGATGTCGCGCAGGCTGTGAAAGATGTGAAGGCTGGGCAAGTGGAATTTCGTGTCGAGAAGGCGGGAATTATTCATTGTCCCGTTGGAAAACGATCTTTCTCCGTGGAGCAGTTAACAGAAAATACGCGGGCGTTGCTTGACATGCTTCTGCGCATGAAGCCTGCTTCAAGTAAGGGACATTATGTCAAAGGGATGACGATTTCTTCGACAATGGGCGTTGGGATTAAATTAGATCCTGCCGAAGTCATGTCCAACTTACACTAAGAATGAGGAGCAACAGAAGGATTGTCGTTTGATAATTGTCATGTTGTACAATTAGCAACCGCCAGTCTTCCAGAGTCGCGTGAACCAAAACGAAAAGCTGGAAATTATCAATCAACTAAAAGACCGTTTTCAAAAAAGTTCGTCGGTGATTTGCGTTGGTTTTGACAAGTTTACAGTAGAAAAAACGACGAATTTCCGCCGCGAGATTCAACAAGCCTCAGGAGAATATCAGGTTGTTAAAAATACGTTGGCAAAACGGTCAGTGCAGGATACTCCTTTTGAAGGGCTGAGCAAGTTTTTTGTCAATCCTACAGGGGTTGTTTTTTGTCCCTGTGACGTTGCTGGATTAGCGAAGGTTGTCACGAAATTTGCAACCGAGTCCGAGCAGCAAGACGGCAAAGGGATTAAAATCAAAGGTGGCATTGTTGAAGGTGCTGTGTTAGATGCCGCAGGTATTCGAAAAGTTTCGACGCTGCCGCCGCGTCAAGAATTGTTGGCGCAGTTGGTTGCTTCTTTGGAATCGCCGATTAGCGGCTTGGTTGGCGCATTACAAGGCGTGATCAACGAATTTGTCTATACACTTCAGGCTGTTGCCGATAAGAAAGCAGAAGCGCAGTAACCATTCATAATAATAATGTAACGCATATTGTATGGCAAGTTTCGATTGCGAGTGATGGGTTGTGGATGCAACGTCCTTAATAATGGGCAACACATGGCGCGCGATACGCAACTTTATTGAGGGAAATTCACATGGCTAATATTACGATTGAAGATGTTTTGTCCTTTATTGATAGCATGAGCGTGATTGAGTTACATGAACTGGTCGAAAAATTAAAAGAAAAATATGGCGTGACCGCCGCCGCACCTGTAATGATGGGCGCAATGCCTGGCGCGGGAGCAGCACAGGCTGCCGCAGTGGAAGAGCAAACTGAATTTACGGTTGTTCTTGCGAGCGCGGGCGCGAATAAGATTCAGGTGATTAAAGAAATCCGCACAATCACCGGTTTGGGACTGAAAGAAGCCAAAGCTCTTGTGGACGGCGCGCCGGCGAATATTAAGGAAAGCGTTTCCAAAGAAGAAGCTCAGGATATTAAGACTAAAGTGGAAGCCGCTGGTGGAGTTGTTGAAGTGAAGTAACCATCTTGCGGCCGTAGTCATTGTGATTCTTCGCTGCGCGAAATTGCGCAGCGAAGAATGTCGAGAAACGCTGATGAGAAGGAAACTTCTTGCACATGCGTTTCTCTTTTTTCTCTCATCCACCTCATCATGCGTACACGCCACTACATGTTCAATTTTTGGATGCCTGATAACAATCCTCGTGTGTCTGCTGCCTATGATGGGGCATTTCTGCGTATGCAAACGCAGCGTTTGCATGACAATTTCCGTCTGATTGTTGGGAACAACTCACGAAACGCATAAGCAAAAGAGCTTGTTCGTCCCTGATGGGGACGTGTGTTGTGTGTTTCGTGACGACATAATTTAGACGCAATGGAATATACCGCGATAGATAACGGCGAAGGAACTCGTACGCAACAAGAACGAGGGCGTTTGGCTGGCGAAGGAATGGTTTCCACCGTCCGAAAACGCTTAGATTTCGGGAAGATTCCAGTGATTCTGGATATTCCCAACCTCATCGAAGTGCAGCAACGCTCCTATGAGCGCTTCCTGCAATTGAACGTCCCCCCTGATGAACGGGAAAATATCGGGCTGCAAGAAATTTTCAACTCGGTCTTCCCGATTTCCGATTACAATGATATCGCCTTGTTAGAGTTTGTCAGCTATAGCTTCGGCAAACCGAAATATAGCGCGACGGAGTGCCGGGAACGGGGAATGACGTATTCGATTCCGTTGAAAGTGACGGTGCGCCTCGTGACGTGGGATATTGATATTGACACCAACAGTAAATCAATCCGCGATATTAAAGAGCAAGATATTTATTTCGGCGAAATCCCGATGATGACGACGAAAGGGACGTTTATCATCAACGGCACGGAACGAACGGTTGTGAGTCAAATGCATCGGTCGCCCGGTGTCTTCTTCGATCACGATAAAGGGAAAGGGCATTTCAGTGGCAAAATTCTGTATAGCAGCCGTGTGATTCCCTATCGTGGTTCGTGGCTCGAATTCGAATTTGATTATCGTGATTATCTCTATGTGCGGATTGATAAAAAGCGGAAATTACTGGTGAGTTTGTTCTTGCGCGCGTTGCAATGCGCTGTGAATGAAGCGCGGCGAGAGGCCGAAGAACAAGGAAATGTCGCAAAGTCCTTGCCCGATCTTTCTTCGACGGAAAGCATTCTGCGCAGTTTTTATGATACCGTGACGTTCACGTTCGATGATGTTGACCGGATATCACGTGAGACCTGTTCTGTCCAGTTGAATGTGGATTTGAGCGTTTCCAGTGCTGACGCGCTCAGCGAATTTCTCCGCAGTTACGTTGCGAAAAAGGATGTAATTGCGTCTGATGGCACGGTCATCATCAAAGAGGGAAAAAAGATTACCAAAAAGGTTTTGCGCTTAAGTCATCAGCAAGGCATTCGATCTCTGTTGGTTGAATCGTCGGCTTTAATCGGCATGGTTTCAGCGAAAGACGTGATTGACCCTGATACTGGGGAAGTGCTGATTGAGTGCAATGAGGAGATTACGCAAGAAAATTTGACAGACTTGTATAATTCCAAAGTCAATACGTTGGAGGTCTTGCTGATTGATAAGTCGGTCGGCGGCGACGCCCTGAGCAACACTTTTATGAAAGATGGCGTGCGCACCATGCTTGACGCGTTGCTGGAAATTTACCGCACCTTGCGCCCTGGCGATCCGCCTACGGAAGAAAGCGCGGAAAAGCTGTTCCTCAATCTCTTTTTCCATGAAGATCGCTACGATCTTTCTAAAGTGGGGCGCCTCAAAATCAATGAGAAATTGCGGCTGGAAAAATCGGTGGATCAGCGTGTGCTGGATGTGCAGGATTTGCTCGCCATTACGAATTACATGCTGAAATTGCGGATGGGCGAAGGGGAAATTGACGACATTGACCATCTCGGCAACCGCCGTGTGCGGTCGGTCGGCGAATTGCTTGAAAATCAGTTCCGCATGGGATTGGTGCGCGTTGAGCGCGCCACCAAAGAGCGCATGAGTTTGCAGGAACTTGATACTGTCATGCCGCACGATTTGATTAACGCCAAGCCGGTAATGAGCGCGGTCAAAGAATTTTTCGGCAGCAGTCAGTTGTCCCAGTTCATGGATCAAACCAATCCGCTCTCTGAACTGACGCATAAGCGCCGCATGAGCGCGCTTGGCCCGGGCGGATTAAGCCGTGAACGCGCCGGATTTGAAATGCGCGATGTGCATGCCACGCACTATGGCCGGATTTGTCCGATTGAAACGCCGGAAGGCCCGAATATCGGTTTGATCGCGTCGCTCAGCACATACGGGCGCATTAACGAATACGGTTTCATCGAAACGCCGTACCGGAAAGTCGAAAACGGGCGCGTTTCTGATACCATCGAATATCTTTCCGCGTTCAAAGACGAGCAATATATCATTGCGCAAGCCAATGCCCCGATTGACAAAGAAACCGGGCGGTTCCTGAACGACCGTATTTCGGCGCGGTGGGGCGGCGATTTCGTGATGGTCACACCGGAGCAGGTGCATTACATGGACGTGTCGCCGAAGCAATTAGTCAGCGTCTCCGCTTCGTTGGTTCCGTTCTTGGAACATGATGACGCGAACCGCGCTCTCATGGGATCGAACATGCAGCGTCAAGGCGTGCCGTTGATTCAGCCGCAAGCCCCCTATGTCGGCACGGGCATGGAGGCGATTGCCGCCCGCGATTCCGGCACGGTCATTATTGCCAGACGTTCCGGCGAAATCGAAAGCGTGGATTCGCGCAGCATTGTGATTCGAGTGGATGCTGAGGTGAATCAGGAAGATCGTGAAAAAGTCCAGCAATTCGCCGCGTTCCGCCTGCCTTCGTTTGAGGAAGAAGAGGATGAAGAATCCACGTTGATTGATCGGTATGAATTGATGAAATTCCAGCGTTCGAACCAGAATACCTGCGTCAATCAGCGTCCGCTTGTGAAGATCGGCGACCGCGTGGCGGCCGGACAAGTCATTGCGGATGGCTTCTCTACGGAACGCGGGGAACTCGCGTTAGGTCGGAACGTGTTAGTCGCGTTCATGCCTTGGGGCGGGTATAATTTTGAAGACGCGATTTTGATGAGCGAGAATGTCGTCAAAGACGACATGTTCACCTCGATTCACATCGAAGAATGCGAAATCGAAGCCCGCGACACCAAGCTTGGGCGCGAAGAAATCACGCGCGACATTCCGAACGTCGGCGAAGACGCCTTGAGCGATCTTGATGAAAGCGGCATCGTGCGCATCGGCGCGGAAGTTACTCCCGGTGACATTCTTGTCGGCAAGATTTCGCCGAAAGGGGAAACCCATCTTGCGCCGGAAGAAAAGCTTTTGCGGGCGATTTTTGGCGAGAAGGCAGGCGATGTGAAAGATGCGTCGCTGCGGACGCCGCAAGGGGTCAGCGGTATCGTCATTGACGTGAAAGTCTTCTCGCGGAAAGGTGTGGAAAAAGACGAACGTGCGCAAAGCATCGAAGACGCCGAGATCGCAAAGATTGAGCGGGATTATCAAGATGAAATCCAGATCGTGCGCGATGAATTGAAGAAAAAGATTATTCATCTGCTCAAAGGCAAGACGGTCGCCCGCGATTATTATCCCGAAGATTTTGCCAAAAAATCCGCGACGCTCTCTTACGAAGAGGAGTTTGACGAGAGTTTGGACGAGGAGGAGAATGAAGACGAATTTGAAGAAGCTCGTCCGTCGAAACAGTCGAAGCAGCAGCCGATTTTGAAAAAGGGCGAATTGCTCTCGGCGGAAAAATTGGCGGATATCTCCGTGGACGATCTCGGCAAAATCAAAATTCAGGAAATTCAGGATGTCCGCGACGAGATCGAAGCGTTGCAGGAAAACGCGATGGATCAAATTCATATTCTGGAAACGATTATGAATGAAAAGACCAATAAACTCCGCACAGGCGACGAATTGCCGCCGGGCGTCGTCAAATTGGTCAAGGTCTATATCGCTATGAAGCGGCGCTTGTCGGTCGGCGACAAAATGGCTGGACGGCATGGCAATAAAGGCGTCGTTTCGAATATCGCGCCCGTTGAAGATATGCCGTTTATGCCAGACGGCACGCCGGTGGACATTGTGTTGAATCCGTTGGGCGTCCCGTCGCGCATGAATGTCGGCCAGATTCTGGAAACTTGCCTCGGCTGGGCGAGCAAGAACTTCATGAACAAACTTCACCAGCATATTCGCTGGATGGAAACGCCATTGCGCCAGATTAGCAAGCAGGATCGGGAATTTGCCGCGATTCTCGATGAATTGAATCTCTCTGTTGATCAGCCCGGCGCGGAAAAGCTCTTCCGCGACGCCGTGACCGAACGCCTGCGAAAATTGTTGCATGATATTTACGACGGCATGCGCAAAGATGAGACGGTGACGAAGTATCTTGAGAGCGGAGCGGCGGAAGGTCTGTTATATTTGGCGCATGCCATCAAAAATGACGTGCATTTTGCGACGCCAGTGTTTGACGGCGCATCAGAAGAGGCCGTTAAGCAAAAATTGCGGACGGCCGGATTGAATCCGTCTGGGAAAACTCGGCTGTATGATGGCAAAACCGGCGAGCCGTTCGAGCAGGAAACGACGGTGGGCTATATCTACATGGTGAAATTGTCCCACTTGGTTGATGACAAGATGCATGCGCGCTCCATCGGCCCTTATTCCTTGGTAACGCAGCAGCCGCTTGGCGGAAAGGCGCAATTCGGCGGGCAGCGTTTCGGCGAAATGGAAGTATGGGCATTGGAAGCGTATGGCGCAGCCTACAATTTGCAAGAATTGTTGACCGTGAAGTCGGATGACGTGGTCGGGCGCACCAAAATTTATGAATCCATCGTGAAAGGCCAGCATACGCTTGAACCCGGAGTTCCCGAATCATTCAACGTATTAGTCAAGGAATTGCAAAGCCTTGGTTTGGATATGGAACTGATGAAGCAGTAAGGGGATCGTGCTTGGTGTTCGACGCGCCGCGCCTTCGATGATTGCATGATCGGGGCGCGCAGCACGGTCGTTCGCGTTGCACTCTGCCTTGCTTGTGTCGCTATGCAAGATTTTTTAGAATTGTTTAAACGTTCATCGAACGAGACGGATTTTGATGCGATTCGGATTTCGATTGCTGCGCCGGAAAAGATTCGTGAATGGTCGTATGGCGAAGTCAAAAAATCCGAAACCATTAACTATCGGACGTTTAAACCTGAACGTGACGGCCTGTTTTGCGCAAAAATTTTCGGCCCGGTCAAAGACTGGGAATGCTTATGCGGCAAATATAAACGCATTCGTCATCGGGGCGTGGTGTGCGAGAAGTGCGGCGTCGAAGTCACGCAGGCCAAAGTCAGACGAGAACGCATGGGGCATATTGAACTTGCCTGTCCGGTTTCCCATATCTGGTTTTTCAAAGGCTTGCCAAGCCGGATCGGTCAATTGCTCGACATGCCGGTCAAAAAACTCGAAACAATTTTATATTTCGAAAATTATGTCGTTGTTGATCCGGGCAGCACGAATTTGGATGAAAAACAACTGCTGACCGAAGATCAGTATCGCCTACTGTCAGAAGAACCTGATTATGCCGGACGATTCAAAGTCGGCATCGGCGCGGAAGCGATTCGGGAACTGCTCAAGAAGATTGAAGTCGAAAAGATGTCCAATGAACTTCGTGAGCAGATGAAGCTCGAAACGTCGCTTCAGAAAAAGAAAAAGCTGACCAAACGGTTGAAGGTGGTTGAGGCGTTCCGTCAATCAGGCTGCAAACCGGAACACATGATTTTTGAGGTCATTCCAATTATTCCGCCGGAATTGCGGCCATTAGTTCCGCTTGACGGCGGGCGGTTTGCCACGTCGGATTTAAATGATCTGTATCGCCGCGTGATTAACCGGAATAATCGTTTGCACCGCCTGCAAGAATTGAAAGCGCCAGAAGTGATTATCCGCAACGAAAAGCGCATGTTGCAGGAATCGGTGGACGCGCTGTTTGACAATGGCCGACGTGGGCGCGTGTTGCGCGGCTCGAAGAATCGCCCGTTGAAATCGTTGAGCGACATGCTCAAAGGCAAACAGGGGCGTTTCCGCCAAAATTTGCTTGGCAAGCGCGTGGATTATTCGGGACGGTCGGTCATCGTGGTTGGCCCTGAGTTGAAACTGCATCAATGCGGCCTGCCGGAAAAAATGGCGTTGGAATTGTTCAAGCCGTTCGTGTTTCATAAGCTTCAAGAAAAAGGATTTGCGACCACCATTAAAAACGCGCAGAAAATGGTGGAGCGCGAAACGTCTGAAGTCTGGGAAGTGCTGGAAGAAGTCGTGAAAGATCATCCCGTGCTGCTCAACCGTGCGCCGACGCTGCATCGCGCTGGCATTCAGGCGTTTGAGCCAGTGTTGGTGAATGGCAAAGCGATCCGCATTCATCCGTTGGTCTGCTCCGCGTTTAACGCCGATTTTGATGGCGATCAAATGGCGGTACACGTGCCGCTTTCGATTGAAGCGCAAGTGGAAGCGAAAATCCTGATGATGACGACGAGCAACCTGCTTTCGCCTGCGCATGGAGGCCCGTTAGCCTTGCCATCGCAGGACATGGTGCTTGGCATTTATTACATCACGAAAGAAATTCCTCATCGAGATATTGTCCGTTACGCGGCATCGCCGGAATCGTCGGACACGCAAACGGCGGTGATCGCGTTAGGCGAGTTGCAGGATGAGGCCGATGGACTCGTATCTCCTTTGAGTGGCGCTCGTTTGGCAATGCTTCACGGCCGCGTTGTGTTGCGAGGTTTTAAGGAAGGGGATGGATATGAGAAGCATCCCAATCTTCCATCTGGCGCGGTTCTGAAAGACATTAACGGCTTCCAGCTCCAAACGCTGCTTGATTGCCGCAGAGCTGCGCAGCGCAAAACATTCTCCTCGGTCGAGGAAGTGATTCGCGCGTACAATGACCGGCGCGTCGGTCTGCTCGAAGCAATTCGGGTGCGGAGTCTTTCTGACGGCAAAATGAAAATGCTCGATACGACCGTTGGGCGCGTAATTTTCAATCAAATTTTGCCGAAAGGATATGCGTTTGTCAATAAGCAGATGGATAAAAAAACGCTGGGCAAAATGATTACCAATATTCATCTGCACTATGGGAATGAGATTGCCGTAGATGTTTTGGATAAACTGAAAGACCTCGGTTTTAAGTTCTCGACGATTTCCGGCTTGTCTATCGGCATTGACGATATGCAAGTGCCGGGCAGAAAAGCTGAATTGATTCAGGAAGCGCAGCAAGAGGTCGGCGAAGTTGACGATCAGTATAATAACGGCGTCATCACCAACGGCGAACGGAAAAATAAAGTTATTGATATTTGGTCGAAAGTGACGGAAGAAGTCGCGCAAGCCATGTTCGACGATTTGGAAACATCGGAATCGGCTCAAGCGAGTTTGGCCGGAAAGCGCGGGCTGCAAGATTATTCACGCGACGATGTCATTAGAAAAAATGCGCGGTTTAACCCGATTTTTATGATGGCGGATTCGGGCGCGCGCGGAAGTCGTCAGCAGATTCGTCAGCTTGCCGGAATGCGTGGCTTGATGGCAAAGCCATCCGGTGAAATTATCGAAACGCCGATTACGGCGAATTTCCGCGAAGGTTTGAGCGTGTTGCAATACTTCATTTCAACGCACGGCGCGCGGAAAGGCTTGGCGGATACGGCATTGAAAACGGCGGATTCCGGCTATTTGACGCGCCGTTTGGTTGACGTGTCGCAGGACGTGATGATTATGGAGCATGATTGTCACGCGATTGACGGCATTTACGTCACGCCGATTGTCGAAGGCGGCGAGGTCATTGAATCGTTGCGCGACCGCGTGCTTGGGCGCGTGGCCTTGGAAGATATTCGACATCCTGCAACGGACGAAATTATTGTCAACGCGAACGAACTGATTGATGAGGAATTAGCGGAAAGCATTGAGAACGCGGGGTTGGATAAAGTAAAGATTCGTTCCGTGTTGACCTGCCAATCGAAACGCGGCGCATGCGCGCTCTGCTACGGCAGTAACCTTTCGACGCGGCGACTCGTCAATATGGGCGAAGCGGTCGGCATTATCGCGGCGCAGTCCATCGGCGAGCCCGGGACGCAGCTGACCATGCGGACGTTCCATATCGGCGGCACGGCGAGCGTGACGGAACAATCTACCCTTGTGGCGAGACGCGGCGGAACAGTGCGTTTCCATAATATTGAATATGTCGCCAACCGGAATAATACGCTTTCAGTGAAATCAAAAGGCGGATTTATCGGCATTTCGCTTCAAGATAAGGGGAAAGTGGTTGAAGACCATTATCCGCCGTTGGTGTATGGCGCGACGCTTCTCGTAAGTGAGGGCGCGGTTGTTGAGGAAGGGCAAGAAATTGCCCGTTGGGACCCGTTTACGACTCCAATGATTGTTGAAATTTCCGGCGAGTCCATGATTGCGTTACGCGATGTGGTTGAAGGCATTACGATGCGTGAAGAAGTGGACGAAGTGACCGGTTTAACGACCAAAGTGATTATTGACAGCGCCGATGAGCAATATCAGCCGCGCGTCTTGCTGAAAGATAAAGAAGGGAATAAAACGATTGATCAGAAGATGTTCCCGACTGGAGCGCATTTGCAGGTGAATGATGGCGATATTGTTTTCGCGGGCGATATTATTGCGAAAATTCCGCGTGATACGACCAAGACGAAAGACATTACCGGCGGTCTGCCGCGCGTTGTGGAGTTGTTTGAAGCCCGCAAGCCGAAAGAACCGGCAACGATCAGCGAAATTGACGGCGTGGTGCATTTCGGCGAAATTTCTCGCGGCATGCGGAAAATCCTCGTGAAAAACGAGAGCGGCGATGAACGTGAATATTCACTTCCTCGCGGAACGCATATCAATGTGCGAGAGGGAGACCGAGTAAGCGCAGGCGAAGCGTTGATGGATGGCCCGTCTGATCCGCATGATATTCTGCAAGTTCTCGGCGCGAAAGAAGTGCAGAAATATCTTGTAGATGAAGTGCAGCAAGTGTATCGTTTGCAGGGCGTCAGCATCAACGATAAGCATATTGAAGTGATTGTGCGGCAAATGCTGCGCCGCGTGAAAATCTCTGATCCCGGCGATACATTATTCTTGCTTGATGAGTATGTTGACCGGTTCGAATTTGATGAAGAAAACGAACGCATCATTGCTGAAGGCGGCAAACCAGCGAGCGGAAGACCGCTCTTGCTTGGAATTACCGTCGCCTCTTTAAGTACAGACAGTTTCCTGTCGGCGGCATCCTTCCAAGAAACGACGAGAGTGCTGACAGAATCGGCCATCTCCGGCAGAAAGGATGATTTGCGCGGCTTAAAGGAGAACGTGATTGTTGGACGGCTGATTCCGGCGGGGACGGGAGCCGTGGAATATCGCCGAAAAGCATTGCAGCTCTCCCCGTCAGAAGCGTTTGCAGAATAGACGGCGGCGGGAACTGGCGTTCGATTACATTTGCCCGACATCACTCATGTCGGGCAAATTCATCTTTTTAGCAGGCAAGACGAAGATTACGCAGCAATCATGGTTGATAGAAAAGGTTTCTCTTTTAAAGAAAGACGTTTTAGCATCGAAAATAGCTTGACAAGGCAAGTGGAGGTTGTTACGGTTTGCCTATTTTTGCAACAAAGGAATTAAATATAATAAAAACAATGAGTTAGGAGATGTGATGTATGCCAACAATTCATCAATTGATCAGAAATGGTCGTCAGAAAGTTGCTTCTAAATCAGATAGTCCGGCATTGCGCTCATGTCCGCAAAAGCGAGGGGTATGCGTCCGCGTGTACACGTCAACGCCGAAAAAACCGAACTCTGCGCTTCGAAAAGTCGCTCGCGTGCGTTTGACGAACGGGGTTGAAGTGACGACGTATATTCCGGGGGTCGGCCATAATTTGCAGGAACACTCGTTAGTGTTGGTTCGTGGCGGCCGCGTGAAAGATTTACCCGGTGTTCGTTATCATATTGTTCGTGGCGCATTGGATAGCGCAGGCGTGCAGAATAGAATGCAGAGTCGCTCGAAATATGGGGCGAAGAGGGCGAAAAAAGACGCGAAAAAGAAATAGCAGCGTTGACACGTTATCGCAAATGTAGCTGTGCCGCAATCGTCACGTTTGGCGTGTTGTAAAGAAATTTTTTCTTTTAACGAACAGGCGAGACGCTTGAGGTTCAAGGAAATTTACTATGTCACGTCGGAAATTAGTCTCAAAACGAGTGGTGTTGCCAGATCCGAAATTTAACAGTGCTTTGGTGACGAAGTTTGTCAATATGTTGATGTATGATGGCAAAAAGAGCATTGCTGAACAAATTTTTTATGGCGCATTAGATCAGATTCGTGATCGCACGGGCAATCGTGATGTATTGGCGGTGTTTAATAAAGCGGTGTCGAATACGAAGCCGATTTTAGAAATTCGTTCTCGGCGCGTTGGCGGTTCGACATATCAAGTGCCGGTGGAAGTGCGGCCTGCGCGGCGCACGACATTGAGCATGCGTTGGATTATTGACGCATCGCGTGGGCGCTCGGAAAAAACAATGCAGGAACGCTTGGCTTCTGAATTGCTTGATGCCGCAAATAGCCGGGGAACTGCCATTAAGAAACGCGAAGATACTCATAAAATGGCGGAAGCAAATAAAGCCTTTGCCCATTATCGGTGGTAAACTTTTAAGAATGAGCAAGAGTTAATGACGAAGCGTCTCTTTCATTATCTTTTTACTCAGCAGGACATTGGAGCGAAAAATTGATTTAGAAAAGTGTCGCAATATCGGAATTATCGCCCATATTGACGCCGGAAAAACGACGACAACGGAACGCATTCTTTACTATACCGGTCGAACTTATAAAATCGGCGAAGTGCATGATGGCGCGGCGACAATGGATTGGATGGTGCAGGAGCAAGAGCGCGGCATTACGATTACTTCTGCCGCGACGACATGTTTCTGGTTAGATCATCGGATTAATATTATTGATACGCCCGGCCATGTTGATTTTACCGTAGAAGTTGAACGCTCGCTGCGTGTCCTTGATGGGGCGGTCGGCGTATTTTGCGGAGTTGGCGGGGTTGAGCCGCAATCTGAAACTGTTTGGCGGCAGGCCGATAAATACGGCGTTCCTCGGATTGCCTTCGTGAATAAGATGGATCGCGTCGGCGCAGATTTTTTTCGTGTGCTTGAGATGATGAATAAACGGCTCGGCACATCGGCCGTGGCGGTACAGATTCCTTATGGACAAGGCGAAGAATTTGATGGAATTATTGACTTAGTCCGCATGAAATTGCTTGTCTATGAGCAGGAATCCATGGGGACAGTTTTTCATGAAGAGGATATTCCTGAAACGTCTCGTGAACTTGCCGCTACTTATCGAGAAATGCTGTTTGAAGCGATTGATGGCGATGGAAGTCATCGCATCCTTGAGCGTTACCTTGAAGAGCATGACGTGCCAGAGGATAGCATTCGTCAGGCAATTCGCGAGCTTACTATCAAAGGAAAAATTGTGCCAGTCTTATGCGGCACGGCGTTTAAAAATAAAGGGGTGCAATCATTATTAGATGCGGTTGTGTATTATCTCCCTGCACCATTGGACGTGCCTTCGATTAAAGGGAAATGTCCGGGAACAGACGACGAGGAAATTCGAACCGCTTCCGATGAAGAACCTTTATCGGCATTGGCTTTTAAGGTCATGAATGATCCGTATGTTGGGCAATTGACCTTTATTCGCACGTATTCAGGGATTATTAGCGCCGGATCGTATGTCTATAATTCAACAAAAGACAAGCGGGAGCGAATTGGGCGGCTGCTTCGAATGCATGCCAATAAACGCGAAGAAATTGACGCAGCGTATGCGGGTGATATTATCGCGGCAGTCGGTCTGAAAAATACCATCACCGGAGATACTTTGTGTGATGAGAAGTCCTCGATTATTTTGGAATCAATCGTCTTTCCTGAGCCAGTCATTTCTGTTGCGATTGAGCCTAAGACAAAATCCGATCAGGAAAAATTGTCTTTGAGTTTGGCGAGATTGGCGCATGAAGATCCAACGTTCCAAACCAAATATAATAATGAAACCGGACAGACGTTGATTTCCGGCATGGGGGAATTGCATTTAGAGATCATCGTTGACCGCCTCGTTCGAGAATTTAACGTTTCCGCGAATGTCGGTAGGCCACAAGTGGCGTACAAAGAAACGATTGCTAGACCTGCGGAAGCCGAAGGCCGATTTATCCGACAAACCGGAGGGCGTGGACAGTATGGGCATGTACGGCTTCGTGTGCGTCCTTTGCTTCGTAATGAAGGGTTTGTGTTTGAAAACGCAATTGTTGGCGGCGTCATTCCGAAAGAATATATCCCTGCTGTTGAGCACGGTATTCGGGAATGTATGGAAAATGGCGAGTTAGCTGGGTTTCCTGTGGTTGATGTCGCGGTTGAGTTATATGATGGCTCATTCCATGCCGTTGATTCGTCCGAAATGGCTTTTAAAATCGCAGGTTCGATGGGTTTTCGTGAAGCGTTGCGGATTGCTGGATCGAATTTGTTAGAGCCAATCGTTAAAGTCGAGGTCGTGCTTCCTGAAGAATTTTTGGGAGACGTGATTGGTAGTCTGAATTCTCGGCGTGGGAAGATTGTTGATATGGAAGCGCGCACCGGTTCTCAGGTTGTTCGTGCGCTTGTTCCTTTGTCGGAGATGTTTGGCTATACAACCGATTTACGTTCGATGACGCAAGGCCGTGCAACATCTTCAATGGAATTTTCTCATTACGAAGAAGTGCCGCAACATGTCAAAGAACAAGTTGTTGCAGGCAAAATGTAGATAGTTTTGAGAGTTCCGAATAGCGGAATGCGAGGGCGTTCCGCTTTTTAGTGCAGACTTTCTCACTTTTCAAATTGGCAAATTAATGTATCGTGTATCTGGCTTTTAACTGTTTGAAAAAAAAGTAAAAAAGTCATTGACAATATTTCTTAGGTTCAATAACAAGGCGAATGCTGCTTTTCTGAGGGATGACGAAGCAGGTTGTGTCGAGAAGTGTTGTTCCTAAATTTAACGTAATGACGAACGGGTATTATGGCGAACCAGAATATCAGGATTTGTTTAAAAGGATATGATCATCAGTTGCTTGATCAATCGGTAACTGAAATCGTATCAACCGCCCAGAACACAGGGTCTCGAGTGGTAGGTCCAATTCCGTTGCCAACTCGCATCAATCGCTATACTGTGTTGCGCTCGCCTCATATAGACAAGAAATCGCGTGAACAGTTTGAGATGAGAACGCATAAACGGATTATTGATATTGTTGAACCGACTCCGCAGACTGTAGATGCGCTGATGAGATTAGATCTCCCGGCTGGCGTGGATGTGAAGATTAAATTATAGAAGTCGGAAATCAGAAGCGAGAGCGTGTCTTTCTGTATTCTGGATTCTGTACTTCGGCGAATTGTGGCAATAGTAAGTATTGTGACGGCAGAAAATGCCAAGATAGGAGACGTTCAGTTGCAAGAGAGCATTTTTAATGCTCCAATTAAAGAGTATGCTGTGCATCAAGTAGTATGCTCTCAGCTTGCGGCTCGTCGTCGAGGGACTGCCTCGACAAAAGGTCGTTCCGAGGTTAGTGGAGGCGGAAAAAAACCTTGGAGACAAAAAGGCACTGGAAATGCTCGCGCTGGGACGTCGCGTTCTCCGATATGGCGGGGCGGCGGGGTGGTTTTTGGCCCCAAACCGCATGATTTTTCATTCTCAGTTCCTAAAAAGATGCGAAAGACGGCAATGCGATCGGTGTTAACGTCGAAAGTGCAAGATTTAAAATTGATCGTCGTAGATCGTCTTGCGTTTGATGCGCCCAGCACAAAGCGGATGGTTTCTGTTGTGAAAACACTTCTTGGCGCTGCTCCTGCAAGTGTTGCGATTGCGCTTGGTGATTGGACTGAAGCTACATGGCTTTCGGGAAGAAATCTGTCAAAGGTTCGCGTCCTGCATGCTGAGAATTTGAATGTTTATACGGCATTACAATATGATTATCTGATCGTAGATAAGGCAGGATTGTCTATTCTCGAAGAGGCTCTGGCATAATGAAAAACGTATATGATGTACTCAAACGACCGTTGTTTACGGAAAAATGTGACCGCTTGAAAGAGAAATATAATCAGTATGCTTTTGAAGTTGATATGACTGTAAATAAAATCGAGGTTCGGCAAGCGGTTGAGAAAATTTTTGGCGTCACTGTCGTGAGTGTCAATACGATGCGTGTACATGGCAAAGTCAAACGGCGAGGTCGAAGTGAGGGAAGACGCCCTGATTGGAAAAAGGCGATTGTAACATTGAAAGAGGGCGATACTATTCCTATTTGGAGCTAGGTAATGACGGCGGATGATTGGTGGCTGAGGTGTGTCAGTTGCTGATGGTCGGCTGTAAGAGAATCTGTATGGCAATCAAAAATTATAAACCAACTTCGCCAGGAAGACGGTTTCAGACGGTTTCAACGTTTGAAGAAATTACGGCAACACGTCCTGAATCAACGTTAACGGTTGTTCTGAAAAAAACCGGTGGACGTAACAATCAAGGACGAGTGACTGCTCGTCATCGTGGCGGCGGGCATAAGCGATTTTATAGAATTATTGATTTTAAGCGAAATAAACATGAGATTCCGGCTAAAGTTGCTACCATTGAATATGATCCTAATCGTTCAGCGCGGATTGCTTTATTGCATTATTGCGATGGCGAAAAACGCTATATTCTTGCGCCGGAAGGGTTGGAGGTTGGCATGACATTGTTGTCCGGTGCGACTGCGGATATTCAAACCGGAAATGCTCTTCCTTTGCGAAATATTCCACTTGGTACTCCAATCCATAATGTCGAATTAAAGATTGGCAAAGGTGGGCAGATTGTGCGGAGTGCGGGAACGAGTGCGGTTGTGATGGCGAAAGAAGGCGAGTATGCTCAAGTTCGCTTGCCTTCCGGTGAAGTGCGGTATGTGCATTTAAATTGCATGGCGACTATTGGCGTTGTTGGGAACTCAGAGCATGCCAATATTAGTATTGGTAAAGCTGGAAGAATGCGTTGGTTAGGAAGGCGTCCTAAGGTGCGTGGTGTAGCGATGAACCCGATTGATCATCCGCATGGCGGCGGCGAAGGACGGACTTCTGGCGGACGTCATCCAGTTACTCCGTGGGGCATTCCGACGAAGGGATATAAAACGCGTAAAAAACGTAAACCGTCTAATAAATACATTGTTCGCAGACGAAATCAAAGTTAGTAATGTTCAGGTGTATGGGTTGCGCATCATAAGTTAGAGGTATCTATGAATCCGCAACCCGCGAATGAGGTAGGGTATGCCAAGATCGGTAAAAAAAGGACCTTTTGTTGACGAGAAATTACTGAAAAAAGTCCAAGATATGAATATGCAAGGGGAGAAAAAGGTAATTAAAACCTGGTCCCGTCGTTCGACGATTTTACCAGATTTCATCTCTCATACATTTGCCGTTCATAATGGAAAACGGTTTATTCCAGTATATATTACCGAAAATATGGTCGGGCATAAATTAGGGGAATTTTCTCCGACGCGAACATATCGAGGACATGGAAAAACCGAAAAAACGACCACGACCAAGAAATAAAAGGGTAAAAGTTTTGTGAAGAGGAGAGGATTATGGCTGTCAAGTCAGTAGGACGATATATTCGAGTGGCTCCACGCAAAGCTCGTTTAGTGATCGACTTGATTCGTGGGCGTTATGTGCAGGATGCTTTAGATATTTTGCAAAATTCCCCCAAGACGATTGCGAAGACGGTTGAACGCCTTGTGCGTACGGGTGTCGCAAATGCAGAGCATAATGAAGACATTGCTAATGTGGATACACTCTATATCAAAGAAGCGTATGTTGATCAAGGCCCGACGATGAAACGGTTTACCCCACGTGCAATGGGGCGAGCAACGCGAATTCTAAAACGAACGAGTCATATCACGATCATTCTTGATGAAAAATCGTAACGTGCGCATAACTGGCCTGGTGCAGAAGCAAGAGAAGGTATTCTTCTGTCGCTAGTCTATTATGTTGCGAAGCGTCAGCTATTGACGTGGAGGGGTCGGTTTGGGACAAAAAGTTAATCCAATAGGTCTCCGTTTGGGGATTAATAAAACTTGGCAATCTCGCTGGTATGCTGAGAAGAATTATGCGGATTTTCTGCATGAAGATCTGAAAATTAAAAAGTTTGTCAAGAAGACTTTTTTTCATGCAGGAATTTCTCGTATAGAGATTGAACGTGCTGCGGAAAAAACAACGATCAATATTCATACGTCTCGCCCAGGGATTTTGATTGGACGACGAGGGGCTGAGGTTGATCAATTGAAAAAGAAATTGCAGCAGATTACAACTCGCGATGTTCATGTTAATATTTTCGAGGTGAGAAAAGCAGAATTGGATGCTCAATTAGTCGCGGAAAATGTTGCCCTTCAATTGGAACGTCGAGTGGCATTTCGACGAGCCATGAAACGCAGCGTTACAACGGCAATGCGTTTTGGCGCAGAAGGAATCCGAATTACTTGCTCTGGGCGTCTCGGCGGCGCAGAGATGGCGCGGACGGAATGGTATCGAGAAGGTCGCGTTCCATTGCATACGTTGCGAGCTGACATTGATTATGGTTTTACCGAAGCGAGAACAACGTATGGCGCAATTGGCATTAAAGTCTGGATATTTAAGGGAGAAGTTCTTTCGCCCCAATCTGTTCCCGTTAATCCGGCAGCATAGCATAAGTGTTGTTGATCGTTATTCAATAGAATAAGCTCAGGTGAACTAATGAAGAGGTCATTAGTCACTTGAGGCGAGGATGTCGAAGGTATTGTATCATGTTAATGCCAAAAAAGGTAAAATATCGAAAGCAACAACGAGGACGGATGTGCGGAAAAGCTTATCGAGGCTGTGAAGTGAACTTCGGGCAGTATGGATTGCAAGCACTTGAGCCGGGATATATTACCGACCGTCAGATTGAAGCTGCTCGTATTGCAATGACCAGAAAGATTAAACGTGCAGGGCGAGTTTGGATTAGAATATTTCCCGATAAGCCTGTTACGAAAAAACCGGCAGAAACTCGTATGGGAAAGGGAAAAGGCGGTCCCGATCATTGGGTTGTGGTTATTAAACCCGGCAGGGTTCTTTATGAGATGGAAGGCGTTCCGGAAGAATTAGCACGAGAGGCATTTCGTTTAGCTGCTCATAAATTGCCAGTCAAAACGAAATTTGTTGAAAGAGGGGTATTGCCACAATGAAAGCAAAGGAACTTCGAGAAATGAGTCTTGAGGAACTGGAAAGCCGTGAACGGGATATGACCGAAGAAATTTTTAATCTTCGGTTTCAAATTGCGGCAGGGATTGCAGAAAACCCTCAAATTTTACGGAATGTGCGGAAGGATTTGGCGAGAGTGAAGACAGTGCGTCGGGCGCGAGAATTGCAGAAGGCGCAATAATAATCATGTAGGATGGGGTACCTCGCAGGGTTTTCCTGAAGGTGTACATTCTCTGAAGGAAATTTATTGACAAGTTGAAGGGGGGTTTTATTATGGCGCAAGAAACGCAAGGACAGCGTAAAACTCGCCAGGGCGTCGTGGTTAGTAATAAAATGGATAAAACGGTTGTTGTGCGTGTAGAACGGTTGATGAGACATCCCGAATATCATCGGGTCATCAAATCTGCAAAAAAATTTAAAGCTCACGACGAACGCAATGAATGCATGGTTGGCGACCTCGTTGAGATCGTAGAAACCCGGCCTTTGAGTAAAGAGAAGCGTTGGCGAGTGACGGAAATTTTGAGAAAAGCGAGCATGTAATGCGATAGCATGATGTGCATATATTTTCTACGAAATAGGGTGACCAATCATGATACAGATGCAGACCATTTTAGATGTCGTTGATAATTCAGGGGCAAAAAGGATACAATGCATTAAAGTCTTGGGTGGGTCAAAACGGAAATATGCAAGGCTGGGCGATTTAATTATTGCCTCTGTGAAAGAAGTGTCCCCAGGCGGAAATGTGAAGAAAAAAGATGTTGTACGTGCGGTTGTTGTGCGGACAACAAAAGAACAGCGGAGAAATGACGGATCGTATATTAAATTTGATCATAATGCCGCTGTATTGCTTAATAACCAAAATGAACCGATAGGAACTCGTATTTTCGGGCCAGTCGCAAGAGAGTTGCGCGATAAGGCGTTTATGAAGATAGTGTCTCTTGCGCCAGAGGTATTATAGGATAATAAGTGGCATGGCCTATAGAGGAGTTAAGAGCGATGTCAAAGCCAAAGCTTCATGTGAAAAAAAATGATACAGTCAAGGTGATCTCTGGAAAAGAAAAGGGGAAAACCGGCAAGATTTTGAAAGCCTATCCTGAGAAAGGTCGTGTGGTTGTTGAGCATTTGAATATGATCAAAAAACATACTAAACGTCGCGCTCAGGGACAAGGGGGCGGAATTATTGAACGCGAAGGGACGATTCATGTTTCTAATGTGATGATAGTGTGTCCTAGTTGCATGCAGGCCACGCGCATTGCTAAAAAGTTCTTAGAAGACGGCTCAAAAGTTAGATGTTGCAAACGATGTGGAGAGGTTATTGATAGATAAGCGCTCAGAGGATTGTAGATTGCTTTAAAAAGACAATCAACAATTATCCCTGATGAAGAACGAAACATGGCAGCAAACTTAAAAATCAAATATCAAAATGAAGTTACGCCTGCGCTAACGAAACGATTTGGATATACGAGTCCGATGGCTGTCCCGCGAATTGATAAGATTATCGTAAATATGGGAATGGGAGAGGCTGTGTCAGACGCGAAAGTGTTAGATCGGGCAGTTGAAGAATTAAGCGCAATTACAGGTCAGAAGCCTGTTATCACAAAAGCTCGAAAGTCAATTGCTGGCTTTAAATTGCGAGCGGGCATGCCAATAGGCTGTATGGTGACGCTGAGAAAAGAGCGGATGTTTGAGTTTTTAGAACGATTGATGAACGTCTCTCTTCCACGTGTGCGTGATTTTAAGGGCGTTTCGCCGAAAGCGTTTGATGGGCGAGGAAATTATACACTTGGTATTCGAGAACAAATTATCTTTCCTGAGATTGATTACGATAAAGTTGATAAATTACGCGGATTGAATGTCGCCATTGTCACAACTGCAAAGACCGATGAAGAAGGGTATTACCTGTTAAAAGAACTTGGGATGCCGTTCAGTCATTGAGGCTTAGAGGGAGGAATACCGAAATGGCCAAAAAATCTATGATTGTGAAGCAGCAGCGTCCCCAAAAATTTGAAGTGCGGAATTATAATCGGTGTCGGATTTGCGGTCGTCCGCGTGCGTACCTTCGGAAATTCGGGATGTGCCGTATTTGTTTTCGCGGATTAGCTTCTCGTGGAGAAATCCCTGGAGTAATCAAGGCGAGCTGGTGAGAAAAGGAATGAACTGGTGTGGCGTCTTTGGAAGCTCTGCCACTCAGATGTCGGGAAATAGGGGACAAATATTATGATGACAGATCCTATCGCTGATTTATTGACGCGTATTCGAAATGCGAACATGGCGGGGAAAGAACTTATCGAAGCCCCGTATTCAAGGATGAAAGCAGAGATATTGCGTATATTAAAGACTGAAGGATTTATTCAGGATTATACGCATGAAGATCGGACGTTACAAATTCGGCTGAAATTTGCTGAAAAAGGTACGCGCATCATTACTGAAATAAAACGAGTGAGTAAACCTGGTTGCCGAGTATATTGCTCTACAGAACAACTGCCAAAGGTCTTGAATGGTTTAGGGATCGCTATCGTTTCAACATCTCGAGGCGTATTGACTGATCGAGAGGCTCGCTTATCCAATGTTGGCGGTGAAGTGTTATGTACGGTGTGGTAAGAATGTTGTAATTCGTAATGGGATGCCGGTTAGCAGGGGATTGCATTACGTCTTACGTCATAAGAGCATGTCAAGAATAGGAAAAAAAACAATTGAAATTCCTCAAGGCGTGGAAGTGAGTCTGCAAAATGACCTACTGACTGTAAAAGGAAAGTTGGGAGCATTAAATTATGCCATCCCTGCTGGAATTTCAGTTGAACAAAAGGATTCGCAGCTAGTTGTTACGCGTGCAACTGATCAGAAGCGGCACCGAGCGTTACATGGATTAGTGCGTTCATTAGTGAATAACATGGTTGTCGGAGTCTCTTCTGGGTTTATGAAATCGTTAGAGATTGTCGGAATTGGCTATCGCGCCAAAAAAGAGGGACGTGGAATTACCGTTTCGGTTGGATATTCTCATCCTGTTGAATTTCCTGCTCCAGATGGCATTTCGCTTGATCTTGAAGGCACGACAAAAATTATTGTTAAGGGGATTGATAAACAGAAGGTTGGACAGGTGGCTGCAAATATCAGAAAAATAAGAACGCCCGAACCGTATAAAGGAAAAGGTATTCGCTATACGGACGAAACAATTCGTAAGAAAGAAGGAAAGACCGCAGCGTAAGGATTATGTTGCGTATATTTTCCACATACGAACTATGGAAAGAAAAATTCAACGAGATAACCCGCGAGTAAAAAGACATAAACGCATTCGAAGGAAAGTTGCCGGAACATCGAGTCGGCCGCGTTTATGTGTGTATCGCAGTTTGAAACATATTTATGCCCAGTTGATTGATGATGAAAAAGGACATACCTTGATTGGTGTTTCATCATTAAGTCCTGAACTTCACGATGTACTTAAATATGGGGGCAATATAGCTGCGGCAAAAGAAGTTGGAAAATTGATCGCGAAGAAGGCATTGGAACAAAATGTTACTCGAGTGGTATTTGATCGTGGTGGATATAAATACCATGGGAGAGTGGCGGCGTTAGCTCAACAGGTTCGAGAAAATGGGGTGCAGTTTTAGCCCATTTGGTATGTAAAGAAAAGGAGGAGTCCCTTGTCTAACAGGATGGAATCGAAAGATTTTGATTTAACTGATAAGGTGGTACACATTAGTCGAGTGGCGAAAGTCGTCAAAGGCGGTCGTCGTTTTAGCTTTAGTGCTTTGGTTGTCGTAGGCGATGGGCGTGGACGGGTTGGATACGGATTAGGGAAAGCTAAAGAAGTCCCTGAGGCTATTCGAAAAGCCGTTGATCAGGCTAAAAAAAGTCTGATTAGTGTTTCGTTGCGTAATTCAACCATACCTCATCAGATTATTGGAAAATATGGTTCGGGTCAGGTGCTTTTGAAACCTGCGGCTCCAGGTACTGGTGTTATTGCAGGCGGCCCCGTTCGTGCTATTCTGGAAGTGGTTGGCGTGCAGGATATTTTGACTAAATGTATAGGTTCAAGCAATCCTCATAATGTCATTAAGGCCACGATAGAAGGATTGAAACATCTTAAAGACCCTGCTGTGGTTGCAAAGCAACGTGGATTGTCGTTGGAAGAAATTGAACAACGCATGCAATCGTAAGCTAAAAAGGTGGACTATGCGATCATTACGTATTACGTTAGTAAAAAGCTCGATAAGCGAACCTGAAAAGGTACGTAAAGTATTGGGCGGGTTAGGATTGAGGAAGATGAATCGTTCGGTCATTCGCAAGGATACTCCTGAGATTCGAGGGATGATTTTTAAAGTCAAGCATCTTGTCGAAGTGTCCGATGTTGACGAAGCGTTATAATTAGATAGATATGTAGAGAACGTGCCAGGGTGAATGAGTTATGAAATTACATGAATTACGAAACGCTGAAGGATCGAAGACAAAAAAGAAACGTGTGGGACGAGGTCCAGGTTCTGGATCAGGAAAGACAAGCGGCAAGGGGCATAAAGGCCAGAATGCACGTTCAGGCGGAGGAGTTTCTCCATGGTTTGAAGGTGGTCAGATGCCCTTGCAACGTCGTTTGCCGAAACGTGGATTTACAAGTATTTTCAAAAAAGAATATGAACTTGTTAATCTGAAGCAGTTAGAGGCTAAATTCGACAGTGGGCTTGAGATTACTGTTGAACGGCTTAGTGAAGCAAACGTGATTAAGTCTGCAAAAAAGCCAGTAAAAATCCTCGGAAGCGGAGAACTCACAAAATCGTTTCATGTCCACGCCCATGCGTTCAGTAAGAGTGCGGCGGAAAAAATTCAAGCGACTGGTGGAACTGTCACCGTGGTGAAACAGTAAGCGCGTATTGTTGTTTCATCAATGAGGGAAGTGAGGGCATAAACATTGCTTCAGGTATTCCAAAATATATTTAAGATTCCAGAATTAAAAAAGCGGATTCTCATCACGCTGGGATTTTTAGCCGTCTATCGTTTTGGCGCGCATATCCCGACGCCTGGAGTGGATGCTCAAGTATTGACCGAGATTTTTGAGTCCGCACAAGGAACAGTTTTAGGGATGGTTGACATGTTTACTGGCGGAGCGTTGAAACGGTTGACTGTTTTTGCGCTTGGCATTATGCCGTATATTAGTACGTCAATTATCTTGCAATTATTGACTGTTGTTGTTCCGTATCTTGAACGGCTTGCGAAGGAAGGTGAGCAAGGAAGAAAAAAGATTAACCAATATACTCGTTACGGAACAGTTGTTTTAAGCGCAATTCAGGCATTAGGAATCGCGGTTGGTCTTGAGAATATGCAAGGCCCGGGCGGAGCACCTGTTGTTCCTGTTCCCGGCTGGGGATTTCGTTTGATTACATTGATTACCCTGACCGCAGGAACGGCTTTTATCATGTGGTTAGGCGAACAGATGACCGAACGTGGGATTGGCAATGGAATCTCGATGATTATTTTTGCCGGAATCGTCGTGCGAATGCCAGCAGGAGTTGCAAATACCATTGAAGCAATTCGACGCGGAGAGTTTTCTTTATTCACGCTGATAGGAATTGCTTTTATGATGGTGTTTGTGGTTGCGGCGGTCATTATTATGCAACAGGGAATGCGGAAAATTCCGGTGCAATACGCGAAACGGGTTGTTGGAAGGCGTATATATGGCGGTCAAAGTACGCATATTCCATTGCGTGTGAACACGGCTGGAGTTATTCCTGTTATTTTCGCCTCATCTATTATCGTGTTTCCAGCGACTATAGCGCGGTTTGTTAATCATCCATGGATGCAGGCTGTTGCTGAACAATTGTCTCCTGGACACATGTTATATACGGTAATCTATGCTATTCTGATCATTTTCTTTGCCTATTTCTATACGGCAATCGTGTTTAATCCGACAGATTTGGCAGAAAATATGAAGAAATATGGTGGATACATCCCTGGTGTGCGTCCGGGGAAACGTACTGCTTCATATATTGATTCCGTTTTGACCAGAATTACCTTATCAGGTGCGATCTTTTTAGCATTGATTGCAATTCTCCCCGAATTTTTGAGTTATTCTTTAAATGTTCCTTTTTATTTTGGAGGGACAGGTTTACTGATTGTTGTTGGCGTAGCATTGGATACGATGCAGCAGATTGAATCACATTTGTTGACAAGGCATTATGATGGATTCATGAAAAAGGGACGGCTGCGCGGAAGGCGATAAATCTGAGGGGTGTTATTTGACAATGCTGGAGAAAACGTAATAATCATTATGGCAAAAGAAGATGTTATTCAAGTAGAGGGAACTGTCATTGAACCATTGCCGAATGCGATGTTCAAAGTAGAGCTTGAAAATGGGCATAAAGTCTTAGCTCATATTTCCGGCAAAATGCGTAAACATTTCATTCGGATTCTTCCAGGGGATAAGGTCTCTGTTGAATTATCTCCTTATGACTTGTCTCGTGGCAGGATTACATATCGGTATAAATAAGAGATCGGTCTCCTGTAGGTTAAGCGAGAAAGTCTCTGTGGAGTTTTCTTATTTGAATGACATCCCAAAAAGAGAGATTATGAAAGTACGAGCGTCAGTCAAAAAGATTTGTGATAAATGTCGCATTATTAAACGGAAGGGGATTATTCGAGTTATTTGTGATAATCCTCGTCATAAACAACGACAAGGGTAAAAAAGTTAGCTGATAGACGAGCTCGTCGTTGTGTATTGAATATCTTAAACATGGAGGGTGTCCCTTGGCAAGAATTGCGGGCGTAGATTTGCCCAAAAATAAACGCGTAGAAATAGGGTTGACCTACATTTTAGGCATTGGAAGGTCAACCTCTCAGCGAATTTTGGCGCGAGCGGGAATTGATCCTGATAAACGCGTGCAAGACCTGACGGAAGATGAGGTAAATTTGCTGCGTAAAATAATTGTTGACAGCGGCGAATTTCAAGTGGAAGGTGATTTGCGGCGCGAAGTTGCAATGAATATCAAACGATTGATGGATATCGGTTGTTATCGTGGATTGCGTCACCGTCGTGGATTGCCTGTTCGAGGCCAGCGTACTAAATCGAACGCGCGTACGCGTAAAGGTCCGAGAAGAGGTATTGGCGCGAAAAAGAAAAAATAAGACGTTCACTCATACGGAGGATGACAGGAAGAGAGTTACATGAACATTCAACTTTATACCTCTTGTCATTCCTGAATACGTAACGCAATGGCAAAAGTGCAACAAAAGAAAGTAACAACCGCAAAGAAAAAACGGCGAGATTTAGGCAATATTGACCGAGGAGTCGCCCATGTCCAAAGCACATTTAATAATACGATTATTACAATTTCGGATGTGAATGGTAATACGATTTCATGGTCAAGTGCCGGAAGCGTTGGATATAAAGGATCTCGAAAAAATACTCCGTTTGCTGCTCAAATGGCCGCAAGAGACTGCGGAAAGAAGGCAATAGATTTAGGCATGCGGCAGATTGAAGTGTATGTAAAAGGCCCGGGAGCAGGGCGAGAAGCCGCAATTCGGGCATTACAGGCTGTCGGTTTAGAGGTAAAGGCCATTAAAGATGTGACGCCGATTCCTCACAATGGATGCCGCCCGCCTAAAAGACGACGTGTCTAATTACTGTAAACTCACTATCGTGGCAGAGAGAAAATTATCGTCTTTTGTTCACGAAAGGTGATAGGAAAAAGAGGAGGAAGGTCATTGGCACGCTATACAGGTCCAGTATGTCGGCTCTGTCGAGTCGAAGGTGTAAAATTATATTTGAAAGGTGATCGTTGCCATACGGAGAAATGCGCGATTGAGCGTAGAAATTATGCGCCTGGACAACATGGACAACGACGGACTAAACGTTCTGATTATGGAACGCAACTCCGCGAAAAACAGAAAGTTAAACGAATGTATGGCTTATTAGAAGCCCAGTTTAGCGGATATTTTCAAAAAGCCGAGCGGCAACACGGGATCACGGGTGAGAATTTGCTTGTTTTATTGGAACGACGTTTGGATAACGTGATTTACCGTTTAGGATTATCTTCCTCTCGGATTGAGGCGCGGCAGATCGTGCGTCACGGCCATGTGATGGTGAATGGAAAGCGCGTTGATATTCCGTCATTTTTAGTGGGCAAAAATCAGAAAATAGAGATTCAGGAAAAAAGCCGAAAGATCAAAAGAATCCAAGAAGCGATGAAATCGAGCGAACGTCGCGCAGTCCCTCAATGGTTATCTGTAGATCGTGAACATTTCGCAGGCACGATTCTTGATTTTCCAAAACGTCAGGATATTAGTGAGGAAATTCAGGAACAGTTGATCGTTGAATTGTATTCGAAGTAGCATGCAAATGATGACCTGTCTGAAAGGAATCACTTTCCTGTTAGACAGGTTTTCTGCTGTTTTCTCCATGAAAGATGCTATGCTGAATACGGGGATACTGAGAAAAGAAGATTAACCTCAATAAGGACGTAACGTTGTTCCATGCAACATTGGAAGGGAATACAAAAAGCTAAAAATTTAGAATGTGATCGCGGGAGCTTGACAAACTCCTACGGAAAGTTTTCTGCCGAACCTTTTGAGCGAGGTTTTGGGATAACTGTAGGACATTCCCTTCGCCGTGTATTGCTTTCATCTTTGCGGGGATTAGCCGTAACGGGAATAAAAATTGCTGGTGTTCCTGATGAATTTTCTCCAATCCCCGGCGTGGTCGAAGACACATTAAGCGTTGTGTTGAATATTAAATTGTTGCGATGTAAAATATTAGAAAATGACGGGGTTGATTTGCCTGTTATGCTTCGCATTGATGTGAAAAATTCTTCAGATCAAGAATATGTGGTGAAAGCATCGGATATTCAAGTTGATGCAGCAAAGTTGAGGATTCTGAATTCGGAACTTCCGCTCTTAACGCTCAAACCGAAAAAATCTTTTCACGCCGAAATACGCATTGAAAGCGGGCGAGGGTATCTTCCCGCCGAAATCTTTCGCCAAAAGAACGGACATGAAGAGGGAATGCTTTTCGTAGATGCCCTGTTTAGTCCGGTCACGGAAGTGACGTTTTTTGTCGAGCCTACGCGTATCGGGCGGAGAATAGATTTTGATAAATTGACGTTGGAAGTCTGGACGGATGGAAGTCTTTCCCCGGCGGAAGCTATTGGACAGAGCGCAAAAGTGCTGGCGCAGCATTTAGCCGGGCTGATTACATTCGAAGAAGAGCCAGAGGAAGAAGTTATCGAAGTGGAAGAAGAAGATTTGATCAACGAACATCTCTTCCGTAGCGTGGATGAATTGGAATTGTCTGTGCGTTCCAATAATTGCTTGAAAAACGCGAATATTCGTACCATCGGCGAATTAGTGCAAAAGACAGATGCTGAAATGTTGAAAACTCGAAACTTTGGGAAAAAGTCATTAAACGAGATTAAAGCGATTTTGACAGATATGGGACTTTCTTTAGGCATGAAATTAGAGAACTTCCCGCCAAGGCCGAAAGAAGAAGAGGATGACGACGAATCATAACCGCGAGTTATGGCGGATAGAATGTTGAACGGTTAAGAAGAAGGTGAAAGATTATGCGTCATAGAGTAGCCGGAAAAAAATTAGGAAGACGGTACAGTCATCGGAGGGCGTTGTTTAGAAATTTAGTGACGGAATTGCTGCGTCACGGCCGCATTACGACAACATTGCCCAAAGCCAAAGCAATTAAAAGCATTGCGGAAAAAATGGTTACGCTCGGAAAACGCGGTGACCTTCATGCCCGCAGACAAGCGTTGGCGTTTATTCAAAGCAAAGATGTCGTCCATCAATTATTTGATACGATTGCCTCGAAATCGGCAACCCGGCAGGGTGGATATACTCGTATCCTGAAACTTGGGCAACGGCAGGGAGATGCCGCGCCAATGGCAATTATTGAATTAGTTGACGGCAAATAACGCGCTTTTATAAGGTGGGTTGTGCTGTTTGGTGTGAACGAGATGGCCTTTTTTACAGGTCATCTCGTTTTTTTATGTACTCTAAACGCGGGAAGGAAGCAGCCAATCTAAGGTTTTTCCTAATAAAAAAAGCAGCATGAACGCTATGACAAACACCATCCAGCCAAACGATTCATGCAAAATCCCTTCAGCAAAGCTTTTCCCCCAGTAATGTGCTAAAATGCCGGTTGTCGTCACTCGAATCACGTTTGTTATGACGGCAATTGGAAGCGCGGCAATCACAAGAATCCATTGTTTAAGGCGCGACGCATACACCAAATACGCGAACAGCGCGCTTAACGCCAACAGTGCCATAATCGAACGCATGCCGCTGCACGCCTCTTCCACCGCCAATGGGCCGCTGGAGACATACAAAATATTCCCCTCCCGAAAAACGGCCACGCCAGCCATCCCAATCAATTTCGCGGAAATCACCGACACGAACAATTGCAGCCTAAACGCCATCGCAGAGTAAATAATTGCCGGAAGCGGCACCATGAAAAACAGAAAGGCGAGCGGAAAAAGGAGGTGTTTGAAAAATTCCGTGCCATACAGATACAAAATAATGCCCGCAATCACGATAAGCAGAGACGCCCGCTTGAGAAACCATTCCGCGCCAATTGTGCCGATAAGATAGGCGCTTAAACCGGCGACCAAGACCGGCAGACCGATGATTGAGGGCGTAGGAAGAAGTGATTTGAGTCGCTCGCGCTTCTGCCAAACGAGATAGCCGACAATGAACGGGACGAGAAATCCGTGAGAATAGTTGTCGTCATTGCTCCAATCATACAAAAACATGTGAAACGTCGGATAGTATAACAGGAGAAGCGCAACGCTGATCGTGGCAATTTTTATCGCGTTGATGTGCTGGTCATTGAAACGAGCTTGCACGGTGCATCCCTCACGCGCCTGCGCGTCGTTGCATGACCGTCAATCCACGAAACGCAACGAGTGCAGGGCAAATTCTGGTTGGCTTGCTGCTGACGATGGATGAGCATATATTCAAAACTAGAATATGGGATTACAGAACCGAATGTCAACTGGAAAGTGCATGAAAATTCAGGAAAAAGCGTCATGCAAATGATGGCAGGGGATAGGCGTTGTGGAGTTCTTGCAGGAACGCAAGGCGCAGGGTTTCTTGGTAAATCGCGTCATTCATCTGATGCTTGTGCGACGCGAGGCGCGCTTCGGCTTTTGCCTGCAACGCGCGGCGAAGCTCGTCGCTGATCGCATATTCAAGATGCGTCGTCAGCGCGAGTTCGATGTCGTGAATAGAAGCGGCGAGCGCAGCAAGCTCCTCGTCGTCCGCAACCGTTTCGATTTGCGCCGCAAGCGCGCGCAATTGCTCGGCGGCTGCCGCGAGCGCGTCGTGAATGCAAACGTAATGCGCGTCCGCGCAGCAAGATTGCAGGCGGGTGATCGTATGCTGCAATTTCATCGAAAACTTGCGGCGTTCGGCATCGTAAGAATGTTCTTCAACCGGTTTGCGCGCTTCAGGATGCTCTTCGCGCCATGATTTCCACACATCTTCCACATCATATTGGCAGGACGACAGTGTGCAAACGGTTTGATGCTGTCCGGCGGCGTGTTTATCTTGAAAACGCGCAAATGCCCGGTCAATCCCTTCAAAAATGACTTCGACGGGAACGCCGCGCTCTTCCCAAGAGGCAACCACCGGCCAATCTTTCGGCGATAAAATCAGCGCGCTGCCACGTTTGGCGACAAAATAGCGTTCGATCTGCTCAAAATATGATGAGGCGTCCATATTGCCAACCCGAAAATTACACCCGTTCAACCATCGTGACATCTCCGGCAAGAATTTCGCGTTCTTCGCCGGAATCAAGCGTGACAAACAGCGACCCCATCTGGCCGAGATGCGTGGCAAGGCCATGCACGATTTCTGTGCCTAAATTGATTTCGACGCGATGGCCTAACGTGCAGGAAAGTTCGCGCCACTGGTCAAACGCCCGTTCCACGCCACCCTCGCTCTGCGTGATGAGATACCACTGTTCCAAGCTTTCCAAAATCGCTTGCGCAAGCTTCACGCGCGAAATTTTTTCTTTCAATTCCACGTTCAACGAGGTCACTTTTGACTGAAGTTCTTTGGGAAAGCGCGTGGTATTGACGTTCACGCCCATGCCGACAATCATGTAATGAATCCCTTCCATTTCGGCGCGCAGTTCCGTCAAAATCCCGGCCATCTTTTTTCCGTGAATCATCACGTCGTTCGGCCATTTAATTTGCGCGCGCAGGCCGAATAGCCGCTCAATCGCTTCTACAACGGCAATCGCGGCGATAAACGTGACGCAGACGGCTTTCATTGGCACGAAATGGGGGCGGAGAATTATGGAAAGGTAAATGCCGCTTTCGGGCTGAGAAATCCACGTGCGCCCCATGCGCCCGCGCCCCTGACGCTGAGATTCGCTGACAACGACCGTGCCTTCCGGCTCGCCTTGCTCCGCTAATTGCAACGCGACGGTATTCGTTGAGCCGACTTCGTATTCCCAGTGCACTTCTTGACCGATGAACTTGGTGCGCAGGCCGTTCTTGATTTCCAACGGCAGTAGCAGGGACGGCGAGGAGAGGAGTTTATATCCAACCGACGTAATCGCTTCAACGCGATACCCCAAATCTCGCAGCGCGTTGACGTGCTTCCAAATCGCTGTGCGCGACATGTTCAATTCACGGCTGAGTTGCTCGCCCGAAATATAATTGTGCGATTTTGAGCGTAGCACATCAAGAATTTTGGCGTTGATACTTAAATTGGCATTCGACAGCATAAATTTTTTTCCCGAAGCTTTCGCGGACATAAGTTCGTTTTCACCTTATTCTCGGCAGGTTGACAATTTCAGCCGCATAAAAAAAGACAACGTCATTCCGTTGCTTTTTCGTGTTTGAATCCTGCTGTTCCTCTTTTATTTTGACACGGCGCGCATCGAGAGGTTGAATCGCGCCCCATTTTCACGGAGGATGTTATTGGATTTTTAAAATCGGCGCCGGTTTTTAATAATTATAAACAATAGTAAATAATTATGACTATTTTTGTATGACAAACTTTTGTTTGTTTTGCGTCGTTAAGATCGCCCGATGGCATCTGAGGAAACCATCGGGCAGTTTCGGATTTATTCTGGCTGTGGCGCGATTGCCGCGTCTCGCACGACAAACGTATTTTCTGACATCGCCGGATCCGGTTCAAGCGCGTAAGCGTTGACATGAATCGCGGCCAGCACGTCGCCGAGAACGCGCTGGCTGATTGCCAGCGTATTCGGATGCCCGGCTAGCGTGACATGCTCCAACTCCCGCACCATCGAAAGCCCATGCTCGGTTTTATATTTGCGCAACTCCGTGATGCAAGCGACGGCGACATCGAAACTATCGGCGGCTTGCGGCGCGTCAATGCCCTGAAAATCAGCCGCGCCCGGCCATGCGGCTTTATGAATGGATGGGCAGCCGGTTTCCGCCGCAAACGCCCATGACCAGATTTCTTCCGTAATGTACGGCAGCATCGGCGCAAACAGGCGCAGCAACACACTCAACCCTAACCGCAGCCCCGCCACCGCCGAGCTTTGCGCCGCTTCGCTGATGCCGTCTGCCCCCTTTGCGCGGTTTTTGGCAAGCTCAAGATAATTATCGGTAAAATGCTGCCAGAAGAATTTTTCCGTTTCCGAAAGCGCGGTCGCAAAATCAAATTCCTCAAGCGCGGTGGTCGCTTTTTGGACAAGCTGCGCGAGTTTCTGCGCGAAGGCACGGTCAAGCTCTTCGGTTATCGGCATAACTTCCGCTTCGTTCATCAAGACGAATTTGCCCGCGTTAAATAATTTTGTCACAAGGCGCTTGCCGATTTTGAACATGCCTTGATCAAACGCGGTATCCGTGCCGAGCCGCGCATTGGATGCCCAATAGCGCACGCTGTCCGCCGAAAAATCTTCGACGAATTGCATCGGCGTGACGACGTTTCCCTTGCTTTTCGACATTTTTTTGCGATCCGGATCGAGAATCCAGCCGGACAGCAGGACGTGCTTCCACGGAATCACGTCTTCGTGTAGCGCCGCTTTCGCAATCGTGTAAAACGCCCACGTACGGATAATGTCATGCGCCTGCGGGCGAATATCCATCGGAAATAATGCTTTGTGGCGCGCCAGATTTTTTTCCCAATGCGAGCCGATTTGCGGCGACATCGAGCTGGTAAACCAGGTGTCGAATACATCCGCTTCGCCGGTGAATCCGCCCTGCATGTCGCGCTGTTCCGGCGCATAAGACGGCGGAACGTCCACCATTGGATCAACCGGCAGCTGCGAGCGGTCGGCCAAAATCGGATGCGCGTAATCGGCCTGCCCGTCGGCGTTGACCGGATACCAGACCGGAAACGAAATGCCAAAATAACGCTGGCGGCTGATGCACCAATCGAATTGCAGGTTTTCCGTCCAGTTCGCGTAGCGCAGCCGCATGTAATCGGGATGCCATTGGATGCGGTTGCCCTTCTCCAGCAACATGTCTTTTTTATCGAGCAGGCGGACGAACCATTGGCGCGTTGTGATGAATTCGAGCGGCGTCTCGCCTTTTTCGTAAAATTTGACATCATGTGTCAACGGCTGCGGTTCGCCTTGCAGCGGCGCGCCCTGCGTCGCGTTCGTCGCCGCGCCATTCGGATCGCGCAGCATCTCGTCCATGATTTTATGCGCGGCCTTGACATTTTTGCCGACTAATTGGGCATAGTACACATTCGCAGCTTCGGGATTCAGGCTTTCCCAGCCTGCCGCGCCATAGGTGATCGGCAGAAAATGCCCGTCCATGCCGAGAACTTGCCGGAGTTGCAGCTTTTGCTCTTTCCACCAGCGCACGTCAGTTTGATCGCCGAACGTGCAGACCATCAGAATGCCGGTGCCTTTTTCCGGGTCAGCGAGTTCGCTGGGGAAAATCGGCACAGGCACGCGGAACAACGGCGTGACGGCGCGTTTGCCGAATAAATCTTTGTAGCGGCTGTCATCAGGATGCGCGGTCACGCCGACGCAGGCCGCTAATAATTCCGGGCGCGTCGTCGCAATCACGAATGACCGGTCTTGTCCTTCGACGCCGAACGCGACCCGGTAAAACGCCCCGTTGACCGGGCGATCCTCAAGTTCGGCCTGCGCGACCGCCGTTTGGAAATGAATATCCCACATCGTCGGCGCTTCGTGATGATAAATATGTCCTTTTTCGTACAAATCCAAAAAGCTGAGTTGCGCGATATGTCGGGCGTGATCGCCAATCGTGGCGTATTCCTCGCTCCAATCTACGGACAAGCCGACCCGCCGCCACAATTCCATGAACGCCTTTTCATCTTCTTTCGTCAACTGCTGGCAGAGTTCGATGAAATTTTTCCGCGAGAGTTCTAACGGGTGATGTTCGCGCGATTTCGCGCCAGCATGTTCCCTCTGGAAATCGGGCTGATAGGGAAGTTTCGGGTTGCAGGTCACGTGAAAATAATTTTGTACCCGCCGTTCCGTCGGCAACCCGTTGTCATCCCATCCCATCGGATAGAAAATGTTCAGCCCTTGCATGCGTTTGTAGCGCACGATGACATCCGTGTGCGTATAGCTGAAAATATGCCCCATGTGGAGCGAGCCGGACACGGTCGGCGGCGGCGTGTCAACCACAAACGTTTGTTCGCGCGGCGCGGTCGGGTCGTAGCGGTAAATGCCCTGCTCCTGCCATGCGCGATCCCAACGCTCTTCGGCCTCCTTTGCGTCAAAATGTTTGGCAAGGGTTTGCGGATCAATACTGATAAATCGTCTGCGTGTGTCATTCATACGTCGTTCGTCCTTCTTTCATCATGTCGCGCAATCGTTCAGGCGTTCGTTCGTGAGTGTTGAATTTCCGGCAACAGGTCTTTCACCAAGCGTTTGCTGGTCTGCTCGACGATGGCAGTGACCGCCGGGAATTGCAGTAAATAGGCGGAGATTTCCTGCATTAACGCCGGGACAAGTTTTCCGGCTAACCGTTGTGCGATTTGCTCGGTCAGCATGTCAAGTGTTTCGTCGGAAATTTCTGGCATCGCCTCGACTTTGGCCGGTTTTGGCGCGATCTGCGGCGCAACTTTTGGCGCGGCGGGCGGCGTCACGACGGTCTGCATCGTCACTGTCGGCGCGACGAACGGCTGCGGGGCCGGCGTTGCTTCGATGACTTCTTCCTTGATGTCTTCCGCCTGCATCTCGCCGAGTTCCGCAATTTCTTCGATTTCTTCTTCGGCTTCCGGCTCTTCTTCCATAATCATTTCGTCTTCGGGGAGCGTTTCCTCTTCGATGTCGGCGATTTCTTCCTCGATCTCCGCCTCCGGCGTTTCCTCGATATCTGCTTCTTCTTCGGGTTCTTCTGTTTCCTCTGGTTTTTCGGCGACCGCCGGTTCTTCGCCTTCATCAGCCTCTTCCAGAATTTCTTCCTCTACTTCAAGGTCTTCTTCCGCTTGCGCGGCATTTTCGGAAATCGTGAAATCTTCGGTATCCTGCGGCGCTTCTTCAACATCGAAAATTTCGCCTTCTTCGAGAATTTCGCTTTCCACGACTAAATCAGCTTCTTCGGAATCTTCGTCAAATTCGTATTCTTCCTGCACGACGGGCGGCTCTTCGACGACTTTCGCCTGCGCGGCCGGCATCTCTTTCGCTATCTGCGCCTGTCTGGATTGCTCGGCGAGCAGTTGCTGCACTTTGGCAAGAATGTCGCCGGAAGTCGCCGGTTTGCTCAGAATGGCTTGCTCTCCGACCATTTTCACCCCGCGTTCTTTATCGAACGCTTCATATTTTCCGGCGAGCAAAATGACCGGCAGCGTCTTGAAGTTCGGATGTTTTTTCAGCGATTCGCAGACCTGATAGCCGTCCACTCCCGGCATAACCGCGTCAATCAGCGCAATATCCGGGCGTTTTTTCGTCGCCGTTTCCAAGACCTCCGCGCCGGAACTGACAGAAATGACATCGTACCCTTCGCGGGAAAGCACCATTTCGAACATGCGCCGCGAAGCAATTTGATCATCGGCAATAAGTATTTTCTGCGCCATATCGTTTTTCTCCCATGCCCGTCAACCGTTTCGATGAGGCGTTCCGAGACGAGTTCCCAGCGTCGCCTCGCGCCCGTCGCGGCGGCAAGCGTTCATGCGCCTTCCGTCTCCGCGTCACCAGAGAGGATGTCCAATTCATACGCGCTCACGAAATTTTCAACCGCCAACAGAATCACTAATTCCGCCTCGCGCATCGTTACGCCTCCGAAATAGCGGCGCGGCAGATGTGAAATGAACGCGGGATATTCGTAATAGGAACTCAGGGGCTGCATGTGCAGGACTTTATCCGTCAGCAAGCCAAACGTCTGGTCTTCGACGCTGATGACCAGAATATTTTTCGCTCCCTGTTCCGGCGTCGCGTTCTGCGGAGATTGTTCCGCAGTCGGCTGTAATCCAAAGAATTCCCGCAGGTCTATGATAGAGACCGTTTGCCCGCGATATTCCCATTTTCCCCGAATAATCGGCACAGGCGAATACCACGGCGTGATTTCTGACGGCTGAACGCGAACAATTTCAACGAGATATTCCAAATCAAAGGCGAATTTCTCGCCGCAAATTTCAAAACAGACTAAACTTACTCCATTCTCTTCCATATAGCAAGCAAAAAGTCGCAAAAATCAGGATTTTTTACAAAAATGTGAGTTCGGCGGGCGGGGGAGAGAGTCGCACTATCCCTGATGGTAACGCTTTCCTAAAACACGTTCGATAATTTCGTTGGCAATGCCGGGCAGCGGGACAATCGCATCAACGCAACCGGCTTCAATCGCCGTTTTGGGCATGCCGAAAACGAGGGACGTTTCTTCATCCTGCGCGATGGTCGCGCCGTTAGCCTCTTTAATCGCCATCATGCCGGAAACGCCGTCATTGCCCATGCCGGTTAAAATGACGCCAATCGCCTGACTACCAAACACGGCGGCGACAGATTGCATCAGCATATCGGCGGACGGGCAGGGTTCGGAGGGGCGTTTCGGCCCATCGAACAGCGCGAGCGTGCGATCAGGCAAGATTTTGAGGTGATGGCCGCCCGGCGCGATATACACCATGCCTTTGCGGATTTTCATGCCCGCCGCCGCTTCGACAACGCCCAAATTCAGGCGTTTGTTCAATAATTCCGCGAGCTTGCTGGTAAATTTTTTCGGCATGTGCTGCACGACGAGAATCGGCGCTTCAAAATTCACGGGAAAACGCGGCAGAATCTCGTTTAATGCCTGCGGCCCGCCGGTTGAGCAGCCAATCGCCACGATGCGGTCGTATTTATAGACATTGCCGGGCAGATTGGATTTGACGTAGTTGAAAATCGCACGGTCAATATCCGGCGCGTCGGCATTCGCCGCAGGCGCTGGCGGCAGGGCGGCCGTCGTCCGTTTGACCGTGCGGACAACGCGAATTTTCGAGGCGATTTTGATTTTCGCGACAATTTCGACGGCTAATTCGCCAATATCGGGAGAGACGACGCCGGACGGTTTGGAGATGAAATCAATCGCGCCCAGTTCAAGGGCGTTGAGCGTAGTGGTCGCGCCTTCGCGCGTCATTGAGCTAATCATCACAATCGGCGTTGGCATGGTGGTCATGATTTGCTCGACGGCGCGCAGGCCGTCCATGCGCGGCATGTTGACATCCATTGTGATGACATCCGGCCGCAGCCGCTCGGTTTTTCGCACCGCCTCATAGCCGTGCATCGCCGTTCCGATGACTTCTAACTCTGCATCAGCGTTGATGATGTCGCTCAACATGCGCACCATGAGCGCGGAATCATCCACCACAAGCACTCGTATCACGGCGCGATCCCCGTTCGTTGATTCGCCAATAAACTGCGGACGCTTTTGAGCAGGGTTTCTTCGTCAACCGGCTTGATGATGTAATCGTTTGCGCCGAGTTCTATCGCTTTCGCCTGATGTTTATCGCCTGCGCGGGAGGTCATGACGATAATCGGAACCGAACTGATTGCCTGATTGCTGCCCCTGACTTCCGCGATCAGTTCATAGCCGTGCATGCGCGGCATTTCCAGATCGGTAATCAGCAGCGCATACGACTTACTGGCAAGCTTTTCAATGGCTTCCACGCCATCTACGGCCACGTCAACCTTGTATCCGGCCTTTTCCAGCAGCATGGCAATGATTTTGCGAATGCTGATGGAATCATCCACTAAGAGCAATTCCGCCGCCTCGGTGCTTGCCGCTTCCTGTTCGGGCGATGCAGGGACAGGCTGGAACACGTCTTCATTCAGATCTATGGTCGCGGACGTGACATCGCTCGCCAATTCACTCAGCAACTCGCGCTCGACAATCGTGGAAATATCGAGAATCAGCCGGACTTTGCCTTCCCCTGAAATCGTCGCGCCGGAAAACAGCTTGACCTTTTTCAGATAATCGCCCAACGGCTTGATGACGATGGTTTCCTGCCCGATCAGTTCGTCCACGACTAAGGCTAAGGAATGTTCCGCCGATTTGACAATGACAATCGGAACGTACTGCTGTTTCGACGGCGAGCCGTTGCTGGACGGATAGCGCAGAATCCGGCTGAGCCTGCGAATCGGCAGCACTTGGTCGCGCAGTTTGATCACTTCCTGCTTGCCGATATTGTGAATATGATAGACCGGGATGCGGGCGGTTTCCTCAACGGACGTTAACGAAATCGCAAATTCCTGTTCGTTGCATTTTACCAACAACGCGGCGTAAATAACCAGCGTCAACGGCAGTTTAATCGAAAATTTGCTGCCTTTGCCGGGTTCGGTTTTGATTTCAATGCTGCCGCCAAGCTTGGAAATATTGGTTTTGACGACATCCATCCCGACGCCGCGCCCCGAAATCGCGCTGACTTCTTTTTTCGTCGAAAAGCCGGGCGCGAAAATATATTTGATCGCTTCATCATCCGGCATGCGCTCGACTTCCGCCATCGAACGCAGCCCTTTTTCCGCGATGGTTTCGCGCACGCGCTGCACGTCTATGCCGTTGCCGTCGTCGGTGATTTCGATAATGATATTATCCCCTTCTTTGTAGGCGTTCAGCGTGATGGTGCCTTCTTCCGACTTGCCGCGCGCTTTGCGGACGTCCGGGATTTCGATGCCGTGCGACACCGAATTGCGCACCAAGTGCATGAGCGGATCGGCGATTTCGTTGATGACGGTTTTGTCGAGTTTGGCGTCTTCGCCGGAGATTTTCAGCGTCACCTGCTTGGCTTCTTCTTTGGCCGAGTCGCGCACCGTGCGATGAAATCGGCTGAACAATTGCCCGACCGGCACCATGCGGATATTGGTGATTTCTTCTTGCAACTCATTGGTAATGCGGCGGATCTGGGACGATTCCTCTTCGAATTTATCAAAGAAATCGGTGAGCTGGCTCATGATTTCCGAAATATCCGAACCGATTTCCATAAGGCTGCGCGAGAGGATGTTGAAATCGTCGTATTTATCGAATTCCAATTCGAAAAATCCGTCCAACAATTCCGAGGCCGTTTCCGTCTCGCCGAATTCTTCAACGCGGGCTTCCGGCGCGGGCGGCGGGGTTTCGTTGAGCTTGCCGAATTCGTATTTTTCCTTGAAATCACGAATCACCCTGAGCAGCCGTTCTTGGCTGAAACTCAGTTCCGCGCCGATTTTGCCGACATAGAGAATCCGTTGATCCATGCGGGTGCGGTTAATCACCAATTCCCCGACCAAATTCATCAGCAGGTTCAAGCCTTCCACGCCGACTTTGATGATTTTCTGATCGCTTGCGGAGACGAGCGATTGCTCCGCCGCCTCTTTTTTGGGTATGGTTGACGGTTTTGCTGGAGCCGCTTTTTGCGGCGGCGCGGCCTGAACGACAGGGGCTGGCGGCGTTTTGGGCGGTTCGACAACCGGCGCAGTTTCAACGGGCTTGGCGGATTCTTCTTCCTCTTCTTCAGGCAGAATTTCGGCAAGTTCTTCAAGCGGAATGGCGTCGAGTTCAAGGTCTTCCGGCAGTTCGAGCGGCTCTTCAGGCTCTTCCGCTTCTGCGGGCGGGGCGACCGGCTCCGGCTCTTTTACGGCGGGTTTGGCCTGGGACGGAGCAGGTTTGCCTGCGCCTCCCGTTAAATATTCCGCATACAGATCATTGAACATCAGGAGGATGGATTCATCGCCCATCTGTCCGCCGGGAATGCCGTTGACCTGCATGGTCAGCGAATCTACCGACTGCAAGAGCAGATCAACCACCGGCTCAGACAGTTCAAGCTCGCGGCTGCGGATTTTGCCCAGCAAATCCTCCATTTTGTGCGCCAGCTTGCTGATAACATTGAAGCCGAGCATGGCCGCCGATCCCTTGATCGTATGGGCGGAACGGAAGATTTCATCCACGATGCTCAAATCTTCGCTGTTTTCTTCTAAGGAAAGCAGGCCATCATTGAGGGTTTGGAGATGTTCGCTCGCCTCAACCAGAAAAAAATCAACGATGTCAGAACGATTGAATCCTTCACTCATCGGCGGCTATTTTTCGAGGATACCGAAATCTTCTTCCGTGATCATTTCATCCTCGTCTTCCTCCCGGCTGCCGAACAACGTTCGTAATTGCGCGGAATCTTGCGCGGCTTGCGATTGAGCAGGCGGCATTGGTTGAGGTGGCTGCGGCTGCGACGCTTTCGCCTCAATCGGCTGCGGTTTGGGGCGAGGCTGCGGCGGCTGCGCTTGGGGCGGCTGAGGCGGATGTGGCTGCGCGTGTTGCTGCGGCTGCGCAGGGGCGGATGCTAACGGTTTCGGGCGGGCGATTTCCACGCGCGCGCCGGATTCCGCGATTTTGAAATTGCCGATAGCCGCCACTAAGCGGTCTGACAGCATGGCTAATTGCTGAATCGTCTTCGTGGTCTTGCGCACGCCGTCGCCATGCAGTTGCGTAATGTCCGAAATCGTCTCCATTGAATGCACCACGCCATCCGTGCCGCGCGCCTGCTGTTTGACCGCCAGCGAGATTTCTTGAATGAGGCTCGCCACTTGATCAACGCTTTTATCAATCTCTTTCAACGACGATCCGGCAATATCGGCCAACCGCGTCCCTTCTTCCACTTCGCGCGTGCCTTCTTCCATCGTGCGGACGGCTTCGTTGGTTTCCGCTTGAATGCCTTTGATCAAATCCGCAATGTCCTGCGTCGCCTTGCTCGACCGTTCCGCTAATTTCCGCACTTCTTCAGCGACGACGCCGAATCCGCGTCCGTGTTCTCCGGCGCGGGCGGCTTCGATGGCGGCGTTCAAGGCAAGAATCGTGGTTTGACGGGCGATGTCGTCAATCGTCGTAATAATTTCGTTAATTTCGATGGAACGATCCCCAAGGCTTTTGATTTTCTTGCTCGTGACTTGCACGGTATTGCGAATGCGGTGCATGCCGCGAATCGTTTCTTCCACCGATTTTTCGCCTTTCTGCGCGGCTTCCGTCGCTTTTTGCGACGCGCGGGCGGCGGATTCGGCGTTATTCGCCACTTGCTGCATCGAAATGGCGATTTCATCAACGGCGCTGGTGATGTTATTGATGTGATTTTGCTGCTCTTCCGCGCCTTTAATCATCTGTTCCGACGACGCGAGAATTTCGTTCGTCGCCATGCTCATGTCAGAAGCGGAATTACGGACTTGCTGGACTAATGACGCCAAACTCGCCACCATCATGTTAAAAGCGTCGGCGAGCGAGCCGAGCGCGTCGGCGGTGACTTCAGCCTCGACCGTGAGATTGCCGTCTGCCGCAGCGCTCACGGTGCTTAACATGTTCATGATTTGGCCTTGCATCCGGTTGATGTCCGCTTCGGTCTGCACCATGCCTTTGAGTTGCTCCGCCATGTCGGTTAAATTATTGCCGACAACCGCCATTTCGTTTTTGACATTCATGGTCAGCGAGTGTTCCATGTTGCCCTGACCGATCTGCTTGATGAAATGCACGAGTTGGTCGAGCGGCGCTTGAATTTGGGAGACGACGAACCGGCGCAGAATCAGAACGGTTAAGCCGATAAACACTGCGAGGAGGACAATTAATTGAATGGTGCTGAGATAGGATGCCGTCCGGCTGCCGGTGCGCAAGCCGACATGCAATTCGGCTTGATGGTCGGGCAGCAGTTGAATGGCCGTGTCAATAATCGTATATTGGATGCCGTTGGGAAGCTTGAGCGTCAGATGCTTATGCGCGACCGCCGTGTTTTCGGCAAGCGGATTGATGACTTCCAGCAAACCTTCTGACGTGGAATTGGTTGTAATGCTTTCCGGCGTCTGCGCGACGATTTTGCCTTCGTCGTCTTTGACATACGCATAAATAATGCCGCGATCCTGCTTTCGCGCGGCGATGAGCATTTCTTCCATCCGAGCAAAATTTTTTTCCGTGTAATACGTGGAAATCTTAAAGGAACGGACAAATTTGGCGATAATATGCCCCTTTTCTTCTAATTCAGACGCCAGCGTCCGTTCATAGACTGAGCGCACAAGTCCCCAGTTGACCAGCACGGCAATCAGCACAAGGCTTCCTGTCAGCACGGAGAATTTAAACCAGAAACTTTGCAGAAAATGAAACCCTTTTTTTGATAGCAGCCCTTGATCCTGACTCATTCGCGCTGAAAGAGAAAAGAACTCGGAGAAAAAACGGCACCGTTCGTGGGATGCCCTCTTTTCTCTGGCGTCTTCGTCTTTGTTGGGTTGTCAGACATCGTAACGGTGTGTATGTTCCAGTTTTCCCTGCTCGCTTATAATTGGATGCTGTTGTAAATATGCCCTAAATTGAGCAACGCTAACAAACTGTCTTTATATTGAATGATGTTGGCGATGAACTTGCCGTCCGCCAAGCCGGTCTGCGCGGCATCTGCTTGAAACGTGCGCTTATCCAAATGGCAGACTTCCTTGATCGCATCCACTAAAATCCCAATCCGCACATCTTTAATGTTCAGAATCATGATGCGGCTTTCGCGCGTGCGCTCTTTAAACGGAAGATGAAGAATGCCCCGAATATCCGCAATTGGCACAATGTCTCCGCGCAGGTTAATCACGCCTAATAAAAAATTGGGGGTCGTCGGCACAGGCGTGATCTGCGAATTTTCCATGATTTCCTGCACATCGAAAATGCTCAATCCGAAAAGCCGGTCGGCAAGCTCAAAGATGCAGACTTGAATCCGTTCCTGCGGCTCAAGGCTGCCTTCGTCTCGTTTGGCATGGTGATGTTCAGTAAGGGAATGAACCCGTTTCATACGGCTTCGGACGCCTGCCGACGGCTGCGTCCGGCGTCTCGCTCACGCGGCGCATGCGGAATGACATCCTCTCATCCCGCCTGCTCGCGGCTTAAATATTGGCGTAAAATTTCGAGAATCTGCTGTTTTTCGTATGGTTTCGTAATATAATCGGTCGCGCCTTGCTGCATCCCCCAAAATTTATCGGTGTCTTGAGATTTTGACGTGAGCATGATGATTGGGGTTTGCTGAAATCGCGGTTCTTTTCGTAAATCTCGACAAACTTGGAATCCGTTTTTTTTGGGCATGACGACATCCAGAAAAATCAAATCCGGCGCAACCGTCTTGGCGGTGGCTTCGCCTTCCTCGCCGTTGCGCGCAACGGTGATGAGATAGTCCGTCTCCGCCAAGAAGCTTTGAAGAATTTTGATTTCGACAAGGCTGTCATCTACAATTAATATTTTTTTCCCCATACCCCCGCGTCCTTTTTAAGCGTCTTTTTTCTTTGCTCGTCGAATGTATTCATTCAGTTTTTCAACGACCAATTTTTCCAGATGTTTTTCCAGAGACGCCATCGCGGCTTCAACTTCAGCTTTCACCAAGTGCTTGATCTGCTGCTCCATGTCATGTGGCGCGGCTGCGGCGACTGGCGCGGCATGCGCGGGGGCGGCATGTTTGGCAGGCTCGGCTTTCGGCGCGGCGGGCGCGGGATGCTCTGCCGGAGCGGCCGCTTCTCCTTCAAATGTCGGGGTGGCGGCCTGTTCGCCAGCCGCGGACGACGGTTCTGCTGTGGACGGCTGGCCTTCTAAGGTCTGATGAATTTTGCTGACTAATTCTTCGGGCTGAAACGGCTTGGTAATGTAGCCCGTAACGCCGAGTTGATCCACGAACTTGTCGCCGACTTTATCCCCTTTTGACGTGACGAGAATGACCGGAATATGGCGCAATTTTTCATCTTTTTGCAAAATGCGGCAAACTTGAAACCCGTTCATTTTCGGCATGACGAAATCGAGCAGAATAATATCGGGCTTGATTTCTTTGGCTTTGTTGACGCCTTCTAAGCCGTCGGACGCGGTGGAGACTTTAAAGCCTTCCGCCGTCAAAATCATCGTGACCAATTTTCGGACAACCGAGCTATCATCTACTGAAAGGACTCGAATCGGCTCGTCGCGCTTGGCGCCCGCCCGCGCGCCTGCTTTGCCGCCCGAGACCGGCGCGCCGGAGAGCGCGGCTTGCAGTTTTGATTTCACGTCGTCAGCGTGGAATGGGCGCGGAAGCATGCCTTTGAAATTGGCAAGCGCGCTTAAATCGCCATCCGCCTGCGCCGATTCATCCGCCACAACGAACACGGGAATCGTTCGCGCATGCTCGTTGGCTAAGAGCGATTTGCAGACGCCAACCGCCTGAAAGCGGGGGAGGTTCATGTCCACGAAAATCGCGGCAGGACGCGCCATTCGGGAGATTGCCACGCCGTCAACTCCGGTGTGCGCCGCAAGATACTCATACTGTTCCGTGAGAATCGTTTGTAATTCGTCCTGCATGTCCGTTTGTTCGGTAATGACTAACACATTCGGCTTGCTCATGATGTCGCCCTCTCCAGCCTTACACACGATTGAATGATGCCGGTTATTCTAACATGCCGATCTTTTCAGGCGTTTATTTTCTCGCTGAGAACCCTCAGCGAAACTTCTATAATCTCATTTTAGCATTTTTGTCAAGAACAAACTCTTTCCGCATCGAGTTTTCCCTCTGACAAGTCATTCAGTAGATTATGATCACGTTTGCGAATTTGTCAATATTTTTTTGGTTTGTTTCGTGTTTCCCTGTGTAGTTTCTTGCGGAAATGGCATGTCGCGGCGAAAACGCGGAAATGCTCGTATCCGCTTGACAAATTTCGTCAGCCTCGCTATCATGATTTTTAAGGAGAATGCCTATGAATTGGGAACAAGTGTGCGTCAACGCAAGTTTGCAGAATTTGCCATATAAAATCGAACTCAATCAATGGGAGCAAATTGTGATGAGTCCCGCGAGCATTAGGCATGTGCTGTTTCAAGATCGGATTGCCGAATGGCTGAAATTTTTGAGCAAACGCGGCAAAACGTTGCAGGAATTTCCGGTAGAAACATCGGAAAACGTCAAAGCGCCGGATGTGATTTGGATGTCTGACGAGCGTTTTGCGCAGATCGGAGATCGCGTCTCCAGCCCGATTGCGCCGGAAGTCTGCGTCGAAGTGATGTCGCCGGGGAACACGAAAGCCCAAATGCTTGGGAAAGGCAAGCTGTATTTCGAGGCCGGAGCGCAGGAAGTCTGGCTGTGTGACAATAACGGCGCGATTGAGTTTTATACCCCGTCCGGGCAAATTGAACGCTCCCTGCTCTTGCCCGATTTTCCGGAAAAAATCGAAATTTAACGCGAGATTGGCGTTTCAGGAACGCGATGCCTGAAACGCCGGTTTTGTCCGCGCTCAGACAATCTCAAAGGCGTTCAAGCGTTTCACGCCGAGGCGCATCGGTAAAATCGTCATGCCCGCGCTCAACAGCATGACGCCGCCATACGCCGCATATTGGCCGAGATAGGCGTTCGCGCCGACCGGATGCAGAAATTGCTGAGAAAAATAAATATACACCGGCCACGCCTGAATCACGATAATCACGCCGATATAAATCAAACTGAGAATCATGTAAAGAATGCCGCCGATGCTCATGGCGATCTGCGCCGGATTTTCGTTGATGAACTTCGGATACATCGCGCCCATGCCGACGCCCAAGCCCGTCAGCCCGACCGTCATCATAAAAATCGTCACCGTTGACAGGAACATCATGTAGCCGCTCACGTCCAATAATATGTTGGAAATGACGATGAGCGTTTCGGCGAGCAGTAGGAGCGGAAACAGGAAAATGAAGAATTTTTCCAGCAGAAACCGCCGGTAATCAATCGGCGCGGAGTGGAGTATCCAAAAACCGCTTCCCTCGAGGCTCGTGCTGGGAAAAACAAAGCGCGTGCCTAACGACGCCAGCACGAATCCGGCGACGCCCAAATTCAGGAACGAGAGCATGTTTTTCAGATGCGGATTCTGCACGGGCAGGCTTTTGATGTTGAAAAAATAAATCAGCAGCAGCGCGGCGAGCATGAGCAGTTGCGACCATTGCGTCGTATCGCGCCAAAACAGCTTGATGTCTTTGATCAGCAGCGAGCGCGTCGTCGGGTGCAGAAAGCGGACGCGCAGCAACATGCGCTCAGTCAGCGTCCCGCGCTTGCTGACCTTCACGGTGCGCGATTCGGCGTTGCCCGTCCATCCGGCGTAATAGATGAATTGCGCCGCGTAGAGAACGATCAGATAGAGCGCGGCGGCCGCGAGGATGAGCCAGAGCCAATTCGTGAACGCCGTCGCGGGGCGGCGTTCGAGCAGCGACATCAGCGTTTCCGCCGCCCACGTGCTGGGCAGATACGGCGCGGTCGGAATCCGATTGTTCCTGATATAGCCTAAAAGCTGCTCCATGCCGACTTCATTGACGATCTGCTCCGGGCGCAGAAAGCGAAACACCATCACCACGCCCGCCCCCAAAATCAGGCCGAACACCACGAACACCTGCTGCACGCGCTTCACCGGAAAATAGCGCACGAGCAGCATGGTCGCCAACGTGCCGAGCGACGCGGGAATGATGATAAACGGCAGCAGCGTGAGCGGAATCATGAGATAATACACCCACGATGTCTGATATTCCTGCCCGCAGACGATGAAAATCGGCAAGCCGAACACCAACAGAATGCTGGAACTGTTGGCGGTCGTTTCGACGAATTTCGTGAGGAACACCGACGAAAACCGAATCGGCGACGAGAGCAGGAAATGCAAATCCGACGAAAGATAGAGCGTCGAAAGCGAGGTGACGATATTGGAAAACAGCAGCATGGAGGCGAAAAGCAGGAAAATCATGTTGAGCAGCCGCGCCACGAGCAGGTTGCCGATTTCGACGGCGTCCAACACGTCAATTTTGGTGATGTAGGAAATAATGCGATGAAAAAAGAGATAATCCAGCCAGAAAAAGGCCGCGCCGATAACGAGCAGCAGCAGAAAGCGCGCGACTTTTTCTTTTGTCAGGCGCGTGGCATCGTTGATGA
>CAZCGG010000001.1:0-1564 GCA_964498135.1 uncultured Candidatus Moduliflexus sp. | reverse complement strand
AAGCGCGTCATTTCCTGCGCGCCGAGCCGAATGCCCGCCGGTTTCGAAACCCTGTTCAACGGCTCGAACGGCAGCAGGTTCATGTTCGTAATGATGTTATTGTCTTGCAGCTTTTTGGCAACCACGTCACCCGTGCCGAAATGCGACACGTCCACCGCAATCTGATGGCTTTTCGTGAAGCCGAATTCGGCGGCCTGCACGTTAAAGCCGCGTTCATGCAGCTTTTTGCCGAAAAACTGCGCGTTCGCAATCGTCTGCTTGGCGTATGCCTGCCCGAATTCCAGCATTTCAACGACTGCGACGGACAGCGCGGCCAGCGTGTGCAGATGATGGTTCGAGGACGCGCCGGGGAACGTCGCCCGGTCAACCTTTTTCCAATCCGCGTCTTCGAGATTGCTCAACACCACGCCGCGCTGCGAGCCGAAAAACGTCTTGTGCGTGCTGCCGTTCAGGATCACCGCGCCTTCCGCCAGAGGGTCTTGAAACTGCTGCCCGGCAATCAGGCCAAGCACGTGCGCGCCGTCATAAATCAGCGTGATCTTGTTCGCCTTGCAGAATTCGGCAAGCTCTTTGACCGGCTCAGGGAACAGAAACAGGCTTTTCCCCAACACCATCACTTTCGGCTTCAACGCTTTGGCGTATTCCAGCGTTTTGTCCACGTCAAGATGATAGCCGTCCGGCGTGGTCGGAAAATTGATGATGTTGCTCGTGTATTTGCCGACGGACCCGGCACGATGATGGCTGATATGGCCGCCGCCGGGCGTGGAATTGACCATCACGACATCGCCGGGCTTAATAAACGTGCTGAACACCGCGTCGTTCGACAAATTGCCGCTCACGGGGCGAACATCGGCTTGACGGCAATGAAAGAGCGTCTTGACGCCTTCCGTCACGCTCGTTTCGATTTCGTCAATAATATCCGTGCCTTGATAAAACCGTTCGCCGGGGTGGCCTTCGGCGTAGCGGTGCGCGAAATCCGACGCCATGATGTTCCGCGCCCGGCGGCTCATGGCATTTTCGCTGGCGATCAAATTAATCGTGCTGGTGCGCCATTCGTTCTGCTTCTGCGTCAAGGCTTCTATGTGGGCGATTTGTTGCTGTGCGTTCATGGTTTTTTTGTCATGTAACCTCTCAGAATCAGGAAAGTCAGCCGCAAAAGACACCAATGGCACGCAGGAAAAACGAGAGGGGATGACGGAACGCAACCGATGGAGGGAATTCGTGCGTGCAGCCTTTTGGCAGCCTGAGTCGTTACAGTCCTTGTTGGTGAGAAAAAGAAAATGTCTTCGGAAATTGCAAGTCAGCGATAACGACGGCGCGGCGCCGCCGTTACGAACCTGTCAGCAGTTGATGTTTCGTGAATCTTGCCAACGCATCCATCCCAAATACAGGCGCGGAGAATTGTCAAGATTTTTTCGCGTCAATCTGTCAGACGCCCGCAAGGTGTCTGACAGTTTTCCGGCTTGCCTGCGTCCATCTGACGCAATGCTCGATGAACTCCGGCATTCATGCAGGGGACGGGATTCCCTCGCTCCGCCTCTGGCCTCCGCGCTGAAGCGCGGAG